>VGYR01000043.1 GCA_016872925.1 Planctomycetota bacterium | reverse complement strand
CGGTCTCTGCCGCGGAGCACGCACGCGGTCAACGTGTCCTTGTGAAGGTCAATGCCAACGAAACAGGCCGCGTCAGGGCGAGCGATCATCGTGAACTCCATGTCAGGGGGAAACGGTCTCAGCAACCAATGAGAGGGTATGCGAACGCATGCCCTCGCCCCCTACATGGTTTCACGCTGGTGGAACTCCTCGTGGTAATCGCGATCATCGCGACGCTGATCGGATTGCTTCTGCCCGCAGTCCAGAGCGCTCGCGAGGCCGCCCGCAGGACGCAGTGCATGAGCAACATGCGGCAGATCGGCTTGGCCGTGCTCAACTACGAGTCGGCGAGACGGAGCTTTCCGGCCGGGTCCACGACCTTAACGCCGACGTTGAACGGGCCGTATTACACGACGTGGACAGTCGACATTCTGCCATTTCTCGAACAGGCTCCGCTGTACGAGACGTGGAAGGGGGCGAAGAATCCAATCGAACCAGCCGGCCCGCCGCCCATCTGCGGGGGCAACGTCCAACAGGCGGTCCTGACCACGCGGATCCGCGAGACGCTGGTGCCGGCCTACACGTGTCCGAGCGACCTCGAAACCCGAACCCTGCAGCGGCCGGAATCGGGCCCCGAGACCAGGCTTTGGGCACCCGGATCGTACCGGGCCATCTCGGGCTATTCGCTGGGCCAGGCGGGCAATGAGTATTGGGACGATCCAAACTATGTTCGCCTGTCGGAGAGCAGAATGCCCTCCAAGTGGCGGGGGCCGATGCACAACATCTCCCTCGATCCGGGCGACGGTAACCGTAAACTGCTGCCCATCCGGGTCCGCCAGCTGACTGACGGCGGATCCCGGACGCTCATGGTCGGGGAGTTCCACACCAAGTCGTATCAATCCCGCCGAACCTTTTGGTCCTATGCCTACACGTCGTACAACCAGTCGAGCGCGTTCCCGGAGAGTCGGATCATGCTGCCGGACTACCTGCTCTGCCAGCAGATCGGGGGTGGCGGCGTCGACACGTGCAAGCGCGGCTGGGGCAGCCTCCACGCCAACGGCATCATGGTGTTCGCGAGGTGCGACGGGTCGTCGCGGATCGTCGAACCAGAGGTCGACATGACGGTCTTCTGCGCCGCAGCGACCATCCAGGGAGGCGAGTCGGAATCCTTGCCATGACGCCCTTTGGATCGGTGATTCGTCGGTTGGGATCGGTTGTTTTGCTCCTGCTCGCATCCTGCGGAGGCTGTAACAAGTCGCCTTTTGCCCTGGTGCCCGTTTCCGGAACGGTGCTCCTCGACGGAAAACCGCTGGCCGGCGGTGTCATCAACTTCCAGCCGATCGCCACGGGCACCAGCACCAACGGTGGGCCGGGCTCGACCGCGCGGATTAACGCGGAAGGTGGCTACTCGCTGGCGACGATCAGCGGCCTGCCGGGCGCCGTCGTGGGCAAACACCGTGTGAAGATCTACTCCTACAGCCCGGAGTCACCCGCGGTGACCGATGGTGCCAAAGCGACGACGCAGCGAGAGCAGGTGCCGGCACGGTACAACTACAAGAGCGACGTCACGTTCGACGTTCCGGCCGCAGGCACCGACAAGGCCGACTTCTCGATCAAGTCGAAGTGACGTGGACCAGGCCGGTCGGTGCAATCCCATCGGCCGTCAGTCATCCCGCCGGGCGAGAGTGGCCGGCTGGTTGAAGTGCCTTGCGGCGGTCGCAGCAGCCTGCCTGCTGTCGCTCCCGCGGCCGTCGCCCGGCCAGGTCGTGCCGCCGACGACTGGCCGGATCGCGATCCTCGCCTGGCGCGGGCCGCCGGCGGCGCACACGTCGCCGGAGCGGTACCGGCAGCTCGCCGAAGCAGGCTTCACCCACGCCCTGACGCCGTTCCCATCGGCAGACGCCGCGGCCGCGGCGCTCGACGTGGCGGCTGCGAACGACGTCCGGCTGGTGATCGGCTGCCCGGAACTGGCGGCCGAGCCGGAGCGCACGGCGGCGCGGGTGCGCGGGCATGCAGCCCTGGCCGGGTACGACCTGGGAGACGAACCGAGCCCGGCCGAGTTTCCCGCCCTGGCGAGCCTGGCCCGCCGGCTGTCGGCGGCCGATCCGGATGCCCTCTGCTACGTGAATCTGCTGCCCACCTACGCCTCGCCCGGCCAACTCGGCGGCGGCTACGAGCGCTACGTCGGGCGATTTCTCGACGAGGTTCCGGTCACGATGCTGTCGTTCGACCACTACCCGATCACCACCGACGGCATCCGCGGCGACTACTTCGAGAATCTCGATATCGCCTCGCAGGCCGCCGCCTCCCGGGGACTGCCGCTCTGGGCATTCGTGCTGTCGGTCGCCCATCGTCCGTACGTCCTGCCCACGGCGGAGCACGTCCGGTTTCAGGCGTTTTGCAACCTGGCTTACGGGGCCAAGTGCATCCAGTACTTCAGCTACTGGACCCCGTTTCCCGGCCAGTGGGACTTCCACGAGGGCCCCATCGAGACCGACGGCACCGTGACGCCGACCTACGCCGTCGTCCAGTCGGTCAATCGCCGGATCGCCGAACTCGGTCCGATCTTTGCCGAGGCCGCGCCCCTCCGAATCGGCCATCTCGGGGATCCCCTGCCCCGCGGAACCAGCCCGTACGCGCCCCGCGACGGCGGTCCGACCATTCGCCTCGTCGCCGGCCGGGTTCTGGTCAGCCACATGCGCGGGCCGGATCTCGACTACTGCGTGGTGGTCAATCGCGATCTGGAGCAGTCCGCCCGCCTGGTGTTCGGAGCCGGCGCCGGACGCGATCACACGGACCTCACCACGCCCGGGGTGCCGAAGCCGGCATCGACGGGGAGCGGCTGCGACATCCCGCCGGCCGACCTGCGGATCTGGGGATGGCATCGTGACTCGGCCGACTGACCGTCGGGCCGTCACGCCGGCCAGGAGTCATCGAGATCGATGGCCGCGAGCATCAGCCCGTGTGGCGGCGCCGTCGGCCCGGCGGCGGGCCGGCTGCGGGCGGCCAGTGCCTCGCCGAGCCACTGCGGCGACCGCCTCCCCGCCCCGACCATGATCAGCGAGCCGGCGATGATCCGCACCATGTTGTAGAGAAACCCGTTGCCCTCGACCTCGATCCAGACTTCGGATCCCGGGGCGTCGCTCGCCAGGCTCGGCCGCACGATCTCGAGGGCGTGAATGGTCCGGACCTTCGACACCCGGGTCGAGGGCGTGGTCTCGAAACTCGTGAAGTCGTGCTCGCCGACGAGCGCGGGGGCTGCCTCGCGCATCCGTTCGTCGTCGAGCCGGCCCCGCCACCGCCAGACGACGTGCCGGTCGATCACCGGCCGCCAGGGCGCGTCGTGAATCCGGTAGCGGTACCGCTTGCCGAGGGCCGCGGCCACGGGGTCGAACTCCGCCGCCACATCCCTGCCCTCGCGAACGGAGACGTCTGCCGGAAGCTTGGCGTTGAGGGCCCGCACCCAGACCTCGGCCGAGTGGCCACTCAGCGACGTGAAGGCGGCCACCTGATCGAGGGCGTGCACGCCGGCATCGGTTCGGCTGGCCCCCTTGGGCACCACGTCCTCCCCCGACACCTCGCGGATCGCCGCGGCGAGGGTCCCCTGCACCGTGGTCCGACCCGGCTGCATCTGCCAGCCGGAGTATCGCGTGCCCTCGTAGGCCAGCCGCAGGGCGATCCGGCGGGCCGCGGCCGGCGTGGTCATGTCCGCGCGGCGCGTCCGGCCCCCTGCAGGCCGTGCTTCGCCAGATGCTCGGCGATCTGCACGGCGTTGGTGGCCGCGCCCTTGCGGACGTTGTCCGACACGCACCACAGGGCGATGCCGTTGGGAGAGGAGATGTCCTCACGGATCCGCCCCACGAACACCTCGTCGCGGCCACTGGCCGTCCGCGGCTGAGGGTAGTGCTTGGCGGCGAGGTCGTCCTCCACGACGATTCCCGGAAAGCCCGCGAGAAGCCGCCGCGCCTCGGCGGCCGTGAGCTTGTTTTCGGTCTCGATGAGGATCGACTCGCTGTGGCCGTTGGCCACGGGGACGCGGACGCACGTGGCGCTCACCGCGATCGACTCGTCACCAAGGATCTTTCGGGTCTCGAGGACCATCTTCATCTCCTCGCTGGTGAAGCCGTTGGGCCGCGGCGAGCCGATCTGCGGGATCAGGTTGGCCGCGATCGGGTGGGGGAACACCTGCTTCTCTTCGGCTTGCTTCGCCAGCCACGACGCGGTTCCATGCTCCAACTCCCGCGTGGCAGCCAGGCCCGCTCCGCTCACCGCCTGATACGTGCTCACCACCACGCGCCGCACCCTGGCGGCGTCGTGCAGCGGCTTCATCACCATCACCATCTGCGTGGTGGAACAGTTCGGGCTGGCGATGATCCCGCGGTGGGTGGCGATCGCCTCGAGATTTACCTCCGGGATCACCAGCGGCACGTCCGGGTTCATCCGGTAGAACGCGCTCTCGTCGACCACGACGGTGCCCCGCTCCACCGCCCAGGGCACGAACTCCGCGGCCACCTCGTCGGGCGTGCTGCCGATCGCGAGATCGACCCCGTTGAAGGAATCGGGGCCGAGCGCTTCGACGTCGACCATGGCGTCCCCGAGCCTGACCGGCCTGCCGGCCGAGCGTGCCGACGCGAGCAGCTTGATCCGCTTGGCGGGAAACTTCCGCGTGGCGAGCAGGTCGAGGATGATGCGGCCCACGGCACCGGTGGCGCCGACGACGGCGAGCGTGTCGATCATGGTGAGTCCGGACGGATTCCAGGGGAGGTGGCGAGAGCGGCGAGCGGCGAGGTGACGGGCCGCAGGAGGCGGGCGAACGTGGCGGCCGGCACGAACGCCAGGTTGGCGGTGATCATCGCCAGGCCGAACTCCATCATGCCCATCGCCAGACCGATTCCCAAGTGGACCAGCACCGCCATCGCGAGCCACAGCCTCCGGGTCAGGCGGGGCCAGACGAGGGCGGCGTAGCCGACCTCCCACCAGAGGGTGGCGAGCGTCAGGGCGTTGACCACCAGCGGATGGCCGGCGAGCCCACGCAGGTCGAGCGTGCGATAGCGGTCGTTGGCGATGGCGCCCCAGAGGGCCGTGCCCTCCCACCAGCTGGCCCCGAAGAGCTTGCCGGCCCCCGAGAACAGGTAGACGACGCAGAGGTGCACCTGGAGCAGCCGCAGGGCGACGTTGGCACGCACCGACGGCCCCCCTGCCCTGCCCCACCCCGGGCCAGCGAGCGCCGCATCGACCGAGAGCCTCGCGCCGGCCGGACCGACGATCAAGGGGATGAGCAGCATGCCGAGCGTGTCGTCGAGCCCGAACACGTTGAGCGGCGCCCGATTGGCGGCGCTGACCAGCCCGACGAACGAGACCAGCGCCGCCAGCGGAGTGGCCAGGCCGATGGTCAGCAGGATCGCGGCGACGAGCGCCACGCCCGCCACCACCCGAATCAGCGTGGCGGACGACGCGGCGAAGTACACGCTCCACTGCCAGGGCTGATCGTTCTGCCGCCAGACCTGATCGGGGCGGAGCCAGCCGCGGTCGCCGAAGAATGCATCGGGGTCGAGCAGCCAGACGACGCACGACCAGGTGAGGATCAGGCCGGTGGCGATCCGGATCACGGCCAGGGGCAACGGGTCGGCCGGCGTGAACCAGAAGCCGTTCCAGGCGGTGGCCCAGTCGGCCAGCCAGCCGCGGCGGGCCGGCTCCGCGGCGTTGCGGGCAAGCCCGGGGTCGAATGCCGCGGACCCGAGGGCCGCGGCGGGACGGACGTGGGTCATCGCGACGCCTCCGTCCACGCGTAGCTGCCCAGCGGCGTGACCGCGTCGGCGAACGTGCCGCTGCCGAGCACTTCGGCGGGTTCCGGCAGGTAGTGCTCCACGGTTTCGAGCGTCACCTGCAGCCCCCCTTCCCGCTGCAGGAGGTGCGCCGCGACACCTTTCACCAGGGGCTGCCAGTCCTGCCGGGCCCGGTCGCGAACCTCACGCGGCGCATCGGCAGGCGGAACCAGCGCGGAGATCTTCTCGCTGACCATGAACCGTCGGTGGTAGAGCAGCCGCGGCCGATCGAGCGCCTCGTCCGGAATCCGCCCCGACTTCCGGGAGCCGTCCGGCATCGTCATCGTCCAGCGAATGGTGTGACCGGGGCCGGGATTCGGGGCGAAGAACCGGTAGCCATGCCCGAGAAACAGGGTCCCCACCAGGGGCCGCAGCGGCTGCAGGAGCCGGCTTGCCAGTTCACTCGCCGGCGCCGGCCCCGCGAGGGGCGGCACCACCACCGCCGCCAGGTAGAGCAGGATCGCGGCCGAGGCGCAGCCGCGTGCCCCGGGGAACGCTGATTTCGAACGCGCCGGATCGACACCCAGGTCTTCGCGCATGCCGCTCGGGCTCCGCAGGTGCCGTCGGTGGGATCCCGGACGGCCGCACGTGGACTTCTCCCGAACCCTAGGTCGTGTTTCGGCCCCGGTTGCCTGCCGCGCCGTGGCGACCGCGCGGGTCGTCCGGGCTGTGCCGAATGTCAGGGCCGAAAACAGAAGATCCCCGCGCGGCGCGAGGCCACGCGGGGATCTCGTGAACTCTCTTGAACCGGCCGCTCAGTTGAGCGACGCGGTGGTCTCCGTCGACGCGACGCGGTCCGCGGGATCGAGGGTCAGGTCGACGACGTCGCCGGCGGCGAGGTCGATCACCTTCGAGACCGACCGCTCCTGCCCGTCGACGAGCGTGGCGACCCGGATCTCATAGCCCTTCCACGTCTTGCCGGACGGGAGGCTCGAGGTCTCGAAGGTCCGCACCTCGCCGCTCGAGACGGTCGCGTTGCCGGCGAGCCAGACCTTCGCATCGGCCGGCACCCGCAGCGTGACGCTCGTCTTGGGAGCGGCACCCTTGAACGAGATGTCGGTCCGCTGCCCGGCGGTCAGGGCCACGACCTTCGTGGCGTCCTTGCCCGAGTCGCCCGCCATCCGCACCACGAACTCGTACTTCTGGCCGGCGACGAGCCCGCGCGACAGGTAGCGGCGAACCGTTCCCTGCGAGCTGGTCTTGGCACCGTTGACGAACACCGTCGCGTCGGCCGGCACCTCGACGACGAGCAGCGCTCCGTCGGCCGGCACGCTCTCGCGCGAGGTCGAGTCGTTCAGGCCGGGAACCACCGAGGGCGTGCCGATGATCTCGCCGCCGGTCATCGACGGCGTCTCGTCGATCACGCGGTACGACTCGATCGGCATGGCGGAGGAGTAGCCCTCCACCACCGAAGACGTGGCGTATCCGCCGTAGGAGCCACCGCCCGACGAGCCACCCGAGGAACCGCCCGACGAACCGGCCGAGTAGGAGTAGGATCCACCGGACGAACCGCCGGAGGAGCCGTAGCTCCCGCCCGACGAACCGTGGCGGTAGGCCCGCATGGCCCGCTTGTAGGCGTGATGCGAACCCCAGCTGCCGCCGGACGATCCGCCCGACGACCCGTAGCTCCCGCCGGACGA
This sequence comes from Planctomycetota bacterium, assembly GCA_016872925.1. Classification (GTDB taxonomy): domain Bacteria; phylum Planctomycetota; class Planctomycetia; order Pirellulales; family UBA1268; genus QWPN01. The sequence goes on along the minus strand of VGYR01000043.1, from coordinate 13,011 downwards.
GCCATAACTGCCCCCGGACGAGCCGTAGGAGCCATAGGAGCCGTAGCTGCCGCCGGACGATCCGCCCGAGGAACCCGACGAGCCGTAGCCGCGGTAGCGATGGTGCCAGCCGGCCTGCACGTCGCAAGCCGCCGCGACGACCGCGACGAACGAGACCATTCCAGCGATCCGAATCCAGCGACGATGCGCCACCATGTCGATCAATCTCCCGGTGAGTTTCGTGAGCCCACGCGCCTTCCGCCCCGAACCAGTTCCGAAGGCATTTGCGGCGGTGGCGCAAAGATAGTTTGCCGATCGGGCAAATCAAGCAGGCTGGGAAGGATATTCCGTGCGGCCGCCGGGCGCCCAAGGGACCAGCGGACGACGAGCCCAAAAACCCGACAATCGAGCCTGAAAACGGCTTTTTTGAGGCCGCCCACCGGAGGTCGGGCGGAGAGCCCCGGGGCCTGACTACGGCTGGGGCCGGCTGCCCACCAGTTCGATTTCGAACACGAGCACCTCGTTGGGCTCGATCGCCGGGGGAGATCCTTCCTCGCCGTAGCCCAGGGACGGCGGGACGTGGATCCGCCAGGTCGACCCGGCCTTCATCAGGGGCAGCGCCTGCTGCCAGGCGGGCACCACGTCCGGCAGCGGGAACGACACCGGCTCCCCGGCGGGATCGGTGGCGTCGAAGACGCGGCCGTCGATGTGTTTCCCGGAGTACCGCGCGACGACGACATCCTTCGCTCCGGGCTTCGCCCCATCCCCCTCCTTGAGAACCTCGTAGAGCAGTCCACCCGGCAAGGCCGTCACCCCCTTCTCCACCGCCTTGGCGGCGAGGTATGCGGTCCCCTTTTCGAGGTTGGCCTTTGCGGATGCCCGCATCCGCTCCAGCAGCTCCTGCTGCTTCCGCCGCATCGCCACCTCCAGGGCGGTCATCGCCGCCCGAAACCTGGCCTCGTCGAGCTTGGGCTTTCCGATCGTGATCGCATCCGAGAGCCCCGCCGCCAGGGAGGCCTGGTCGACCGGGGAGGAGATCTGCCGCTGATCGGCGAGGATCTGCTGGCCGATCTGGAAGCCGAGGGCATACCCCATGTCCTCGGCCGACGCTTCGGCGGTCGGCGGCGCGAGCTGCTCGACACCCTGGGCCGATGCGCTTCCGGTCGCGAGCAGCGCGAGGAGAGGGACGATTCGGGCCGGGATCCAGGCCGGTGTCCGAGGCGGACGGATGGTCATGGCGTCGGTGCTCCTGTGGCGGGTCGGGGCGGCGAGGATAGCAGACTCGGGGGCGAAGCATCCGGGGACCGGCGGCTTCAGGGATTCTTGGGCTTGGCGAGCGCCCCCTTCGTGAGCTCCAGGAAGGCGGTCTCCAGATTCACTTCCTGCTCGCGAAGCGCGGCGATGCCGTGCCCGTCGGCGATGAGCCGGGCGGCGAGGGTCGAGGCATCGGGCACCCCGTCGGCCAGGGCGACGACGACTTCGCCATCCCGCACCGTCACGGCCGCAGCCTCCGGACAGCGTTCCAGGCAGCGGGCCGCCTCCTCCGGCGGTCCGACCGTCCGGATCCGAACCGTCGGCCTGCCCCGGACCTGCGCCAGCAGCTCGTGCACGTCGCCGCAGGCCAGCAACCGCCCATACTCGATGATGCCCACGCGATTGCAGATGTCGGCGAGTTCCGGAAGGATGTGGCTGGACACGAGGATCGTCTTGCCGAGCGCCTGCAGCCGCTTCAGCAGATGCCGCATCTCGATCCGGGCCCGCGGATCGAGGCCGCTGGCCGGCTCGTCGAGGAGCAACACCTGCGGATCGTGGAGCAGGACGCGGGCGAGACCCAGCCGCTGCGTCATGCCGCGCGACAGGCTGGTGACGAGTTCGTCCCGCTTGGCCACCAGATCGACCAACTCCAGCGACCGCTCGGCCACCTGCCGCCGCTGCGGCCCGTCGATCCGGTAGGCGGCCGCGAAGAACTCCAGGTACTCGATCACCCGCATGTCGTCGTACACCCCGAAGATGTCGGGCATGTAGCCGATGGCCCGACGGATGTCCCGCGGGTGCGTGTAGATCGAGTACCCACACACGTAGGCCTCGCCCCAGGTCGGCGCCAACAGGGTCGAGAGGATGCGGATGGTGGTCGTCTTGCCGGCGCCGTTGGGACCGATGAAGCCGAACAGGTCTCCCTTCGCGAGCGTGAGGTCGAGGGAGTCGAGGGCGATGAAATCGCCGTATTTCTTCGTCAGGTCGACGGTCTCGATCACGGGACGGCCTCGGCAGTGACGGGGAGGACGATGCGAAACAGCGGGGGTGACGCGGGATCGAGCGGGATCGCTCCGGCCGTGACAGCCGTCACCGTCCAGGAGGCGGTCGGCGCGGCCGGCACGGGCTCGCCGATGAGCACCGCCCGATCCACGGTCAGCAGGGGCGAGAGGTCGAGGCGGGAGAGCCGGCCCGCCGGCAGACCGGCGTAGTCGCGGCCCCCCGCCGCGGCGTAGAAGCCGGCCAGTTCCAGGATGCGGGCGACATCCCGGCCACTGGCATCCCAGCCGACGGCGGCGTCTCGATCCGCACCGGCCCGGCGGCGGGTCAGCGCGGATGCGAGGGATCGCGGACCACGACCGGCCGAGCAGTCGTGCGCCTCGCCCGCACGAAGCGTGCCGAGCTCGTAGAGCCAGCCGGCGTGAAGCAGCCGGCAGCGCTCGAGCGAGAACGGCAACCGGTGCACGATGCTTCCCGCCAGCGTGCCCTGCGACGTGCCCCGAAGCGTCGACTCGACCAATCCGCGATCCACCGTGCCCGACCACCGGGCCTCGAACAGCCTGGTCGCTCCCGCGGCCACCGGCACGCCCCGGAGTTCTGCGAGCGAGTCGCCGTATCCGTAGTCGGCCGCCGCCAGCGACGGATGCGCGACCGCCGCGTCGATCCCGCCGAAGCCGCGGCCGGCATCCGCAAACCAGGACACCGTCGTCGGACCGGCGGCGACGATCGCCGGCGCGACGTCAGCCGCCACGTCGAGCCTGTCGTTGTCCCCCGACAGCACCGCGACCCAGGAGGATCCCCGAGCGGCCGCGGACTCGACGTCGATGTCGACGACCTCGGCGGCGGTGCCGGAACCGGTGGCCGTGCCGACTCGCCCCGATGCCAGCCAGGCTGCCACGGCCGTGAACGCGATGGCCAGACCGGGCAGCGTCAGCCAGGCGAGCCAGGGGCGGGCCGCGGATCGCGATGCGACCCACCAGTCGAAGGGATACAGGGCCAGGACGTAGAGCAGGCCGACGCCGGCCACGACCTCGAACGGGATCACTCGCGGCCGCGCCTCGCGGTCACGCGCGGAAAAACTCTCGAGCGCCCCCCGCAGCTGGGCGGCGAGATCGACGACGGCACGGTCACTGGAATCGCGAACGTCGGTGGATTCGCCCCGCCGCCCCTCCAGGGCGGTGAACAGCAGGGCCTCCGTGCCGGCCCATTCCCGGAACGGTTCCCGATCCAGGTCGACGCCGATCCAGGTCACGGTGCCGAACCCGTGCGCCCGGCGGACGGCCAAGGGCAGCGTGAATGAGCCCTCGCTGGCGGCCGCATCGACCGAGCCGGCGATCGGTCCTGCGAACCTCGGCGCCGCGAGGCCTTCGCTCGGCAGCAGTTCCGCCAGGCCGGTCACCCGGGCGAAGGTCTCGATCGCTCCGACCCGGCGCAGGGGCACCATCCGCTCGTAGACGCCCGGCAACCAGGAGGCGGCGGGCACGCGGGAAGCGATTCCGGCCGCGGAGGCCCCGGCGAGGAGCACCAGCCTGCCCCCCGACCGCACCCGCTCGTCGATGCCCCTGACGACGGCCTCGGACAACGCGGGCACGGCCGCCCCGCAGAGCACGATCACGTCGGCCATGTCGAACGACGTCGCCTCCCGCACCCCAGCGTCCGCCGCGGCGACCACCTGCGTCGTCGAGCCCCGCTCACGATCGACCAAGCGCATCGCCCGCACCGCCTGCGGCAGATCACCGAACACGAGCGCCACCCGGCTGGTGGACGGGATCCCGGCCCTGGCGCCCCCGCGGACGACACCCCCGCCCGGCCGCGAGCCAGGGTCCGAAACGATCCGCACGCGACCATCCGGCCGGCCGAACCGGACGGACGCGACGGCTCGAACTCCACCGCCGGCGACCTCCTGGAGTGGCAGCGGAGGCGAGGCCACGAACTGGCCATCCGGATCCTGGACCGCAACTCGAATCGTGTTCCCCGCGGCGGAAGCGTCGTCGGGCCAGCGGATCTCGAGCGGCGTCCACGCACCCGCTTGCCACTCACCGGAGACCCCTACGGATGCGTCGGGCCCGGGAGCGGCGTGGGTGGTCCCCGCCCCTGCCGCCAGCACGGCCACCGCGGCAACTGCCGCGCTCAGCCGAATCATGGCTTCTCCGCATCGGGGCAGGTGCAGACGAACTGGCCGCATCCCGGGCAGCCGGTGCCGTACTTGCGGCGCACGGCGTCATCGAGATCCACGCCGACCACGTTGGCGATCGTGACCAGCCACGCGAGCACGTCGGCGAACTCGAGGGCCTGCTCCTCGCGGGTGCCGCTGCGCAGGGCCGTGGCCAGTTCGCCGATCTCCTCCGTCAGCCACATGAAGGTTCCCTCGACGCCCCGGGAGGCGTCCTTGTCGTGGTACATCGAGCGGATCAGGTCCTGAAACTCCCGCAGCGTCATGGGACGAAGGCTCCTGATCGATCCCGAGCAGCGACACCGCCGCCGAGTCTACAAAACCCAGCCCCCGCCGTGCGGTCGCCGGACCGGATGCCGCGCCGACCCGCCGCCGCTACGATGACGGACCTGTCCCTGCAGCCGGAAGACCTCATGAGCATGACTCGCCCGATCCGCATCTTCGACACCACGCTCCGCGACGGCGAGCAGTCGCCCGGGGCGAGCATGAACCTCGCGGAAAAGCTGGAAGTGGCCCACGCCCTGGCACAGCTGGGGGTCGACGTCATCGAGGCCGGCTTCCCGATCGCCTCACCGGGCGACTTCGAGAGCGTCCGCGAGATCGCCCGGGCCGTGCGGGGCTCCGCCGTCTGCGGCCTGGCGCGGTGCAACGACGCCGACATCGACCGCGCCTGGGAGGCGCTCCAGTCCGCGGAGCAGCCGCGGATCCACGTGTTTCTGGCGACGAGTTCGATCCACCGCGAGTTCAAGCTGCGGATGACGGAGGACGAGGTGCTGGCCCGGGCCGTGGCCGGCGTCACCCGGGCCCGCGGCCACTGCGCCGACGTCGAGTTCTCCCCGGAGGATGCGGCCCGCACCGAGATCGACTTCCTGTGCCGCGTGGTGGAGGCGGTGATCGCCGCGGGGGCGACGACCGTGAACATCCCCGACACCGTCGGCTACGCCACGCCGACGCACATGCACCGGGTGATCAAGAGCCTGGTCGACCGGGTGCCGAACATCGACCGGGCGGTGATCAGCACGCACTGCCACGACGACCTGGGGCTCGCGGTCGCCAACAGCCTGGCAGCGGTGGAGGCGGGCGCGGGGCAGATCGAGTGCACGATCAACGGCCTCGGCGAACGGGCGGGCAACTGCTCGCTCGAGGAGGTGGTGATGGCGCTCCGCACCCGGGGCGACTACTACCACTGCGCCACGCGGATCGTGACGCAGAAGCTGGTGCCCACCAGCCGGCTGGTGGCCAACATCACCGGCATCCAGGTGCCGCGAAACAAGGCCGTCGTCGGCAAGAACGCCTTCGCCCACGAGTCGGGCATCCACCAGGACGGCATGCTCAAGGAGCCGCGAACCTACGAGATCATGCGGCCCGAGGACGTGGGCCTGGAGCGGACGGATCTCGTGCTCGGCAAGCACAGCGGACGAGCCGCGCTGGCCGACCGGGCGAAAGCCCTCGGCTACCAGCTCTCCCCCGAGCAGCTGCAGACGGTCTTCGAGCGGTTCAAGCTGCTCGCCGACCGCAAGAAGGAGATCTACGACGGCGACATCGCGGCCCTCTGCGAGCAGCAGTTTTCCGAATTGCCGGAGCAGTTTGTCTACGACGGCTACTCACTCACCTGCGAGTCGGGGGCCGCTCCGACGGTCACGCTCCGCGTGCTCCAGGAGGGGCGACCGAGGTCCGCGACGATCACGGCGGGTGACGGCCCGATCGACGGCATCTTCCTGGCCATCGAGAAGCTCACCGGGATCACGACGGCGTGCCGCGACTTTCGCGTGCAGGCGGTCACGGTTGGCAAGGACGCGCAGGCGGAGGTGACCGTGGAGCTCGAGCACGCCGGCCAGGTGCAGCGGGGCCGGGGGGTGTCGACCGATTCGCTGGAGGCCTCGGCCCGCGCCTTCCTGGCGGCGACCAACCGACTGGCGCTCGGCGGCGGACCCCGGCTCCATCCGCAGCGGGCATGACACGCCGGAGTCGATCCCGAGTCAGCCACCAGCCGGCGACCGTCACGCCCGCCGGCGGCGCCTCCCGCTGGCTGGAACTCGCCGGTGGGCTGCTGCTCGGCCTGGCGGTGCTGCTCGCCTTCTGGCCGTCGCTTGGCGGAGGTTTCCTCTGGGACGACGAACACTGGATCGCCGTCACGCCGACCACCCCGACCCTTCGCCTGATCCACGAGGACGACGGCCTCCGCGGCATCTGGTTCTCGAACCAGACCCAGGACTACTGGCCCCTCTCCAACTCGATGTTCTGGCTCGAGTGGCGCTGCTGGGGCATGAATCCGCTCGGATACCGGGGCGTCAACCTGGCGCTGCACGTGCTCGGGGCGATCCTGGTCTGGCAGGTCCTCAGGCAGCTCGGGGTGCCGTGGGCATGGCTGGCTGCGGCGCTGTTCGCCGTCCACCCCGTCACGGTCGCCTCCGTCGCCTGGATCGCCGAGCTCAAGAACTGCCTGTCGCTGCCGCTGGCCGCCGCTGCAGCGCTGGTGTGGCTGCGGTTCGACGCGGGAGGCTCGCGGGTGTGGTACGCAGCGGCGGTCTGCACCTTTCTGCTGGCACTGACGGCCAAGACGTCGACCGTGGTCCTGCCGGTCCTGCTGCTGGCGTTCTGCTGGTGGCGGCGGGGTCGGATCGAGCGGCAGGATCTGCTGCGGACTGCCCCCTTCTTCGTGCTGGCCGTGGTGATGGGTCTGGTGACGCTGCTGCGGCAGTCGTCGGCCGGCGGTGTGCCGGGCGACTCGGTGCCGGAGGGGCTGCTCTCTCGGCTTGCGGCGAGCGGCTGGGTGGCCTGGTTTTATCTCTCCAAGGCCCTGGTGCCGGTGCGGCTGGCGATGCTCTACCCGCGGTGGGTCGTCGATCCCGCCGTGCTGACGGCCTGGCTGCCTCTGGCCGCTTGGCTCATCATCTGGGCCGTCATCCCCAGGCTCGATGCGCGGTGGAGCCGGCCGCTGACCCTCGGCCTGGGCTGCTATCTCGTGGCGCTCGGCCCGGTGCTGGGCATCCTGCCGATGTGGTTTCGCCGCTATGCACTCGTCTCCGACCACCTCCAGTACCTGGCGCTTCCGGCGATCACGGCGCTGGTCGCCGCGGCCCTGCACTCGATCTCGGCCCATCGGCGGACGATCGCCATGGGGCTCGCGGCCGCAGTGCTGCTGTGCTGCATGGCGCTGACCTGGCAGCGCAGCGGTGCGTTCACGTCGACGCTGCGCCTGATGCAGGATTCACTGGCCAAGAACCCGGAGTCATGGACCGCCCACACCAACCTGGCCGCGGAACTCTCCGCCCTCGGTCGTCCCCAGGAGGCGATCGTGCACTACCGAGAGGCGCTGCGGCTGCGACCGACCTCGTTCGAGGCCCGCAACAATCTGGCGACGCTCTTGCTGCAGTTCGGGCAGCCCGAGGAGGCGATCGAGCAGTATCGCGCGGCGGTGGGGATCAACCCGGATGTGCCGGGGATCCACTTCAACCTGGGCGTCGCCCTCGGGATGCTGGGACGGCCCGACGAGGCGGCAGTCGAGTTCAAGGAAGTGCTGCGGCTGACGCCGGATTCGGGGGCAGCGCACCACAACCTCGGCTACATCCTTGCCTTTCAAGGACGTCTCGCCGAGGCCGTCGACCACTACGAGCAAGCCCTGCGGCTGAACCCGGCTGATCCCCAGGCACGCGCGAATCTCGACCGGGTCAGGGCGCAGATGCGGCAGGCAGATGCCCCGGCGTCGCCCAGCCCGAGTCCTGCCACGCAACCCTGACGAGGATCGGCCAGGGTTGGCCCGGCAGTCCTTTAGTCATACGGGTCACACGAGATCCTCGCGCGTCGCTTCAGCACCGCCGCGGACGCGCAGTGAGCCGAGGGCGGGATGCCCGAGGCGAGCGTCCAGCGAGGGGGCACGGGCGGCCCCGAGCCCGCGCCACGCGAGGCTCAGTTCCCATCGCTTACGCGATTGGGGCTTCCGATGCGGGGTCGGCGGTGGTGCGCCGCGGGTTGAAAACCCGCGCTCCGAAGGGCATGAACTCGGGCACGGGTTGAAAACCCGCGCTCCGACCAGGCTCGGGCAGCCCCGAGCCCGCGAACGCGCGAGGCTCATAGGTGACCCGTATCAGATCGCTTCCCCGCCCCGCTCGCCGGTACGGATGCGGACGCACTCGTCCATGGGCAGCACGAAGATCTTGCCATCGCCGATCTCCCCGTGCTCGCCGGAGCGGCCCCCCTCCACGATGGCCGCGATCGTCGGCTCGACGAAGTCGTCGTTGACGGCGATCTGCAACTGCACCTTGCGGACGAGGTTCACGGAGATCTCGTGGCCTCGATAGGTCTCGGCGTGGCCCCGCTGCCGACCGAAGCCCTGCACGTCCAGCACCGTGAGTCGGAAGACCTCGACTTCCGAGAGCGCTTGTTTCACGCTCTCGAGCTTGGACGGCTGGATGATGGCGATGATGAGCTTCACGATCCATCCCGCGGCCGATCAACGAAGAACCGGTAAGGCTAAACCGCCCCGGAACGCTGCCACAAGGAGCAGGGTTCCACGGCCGGCGCATGCCCCGGCCCGAGTGGGTGTTAGGCGGAGTACCCAGCCCGAGCCTGGTGGGGCATCCATCTGGACGGCGCCCGGCAACGCATGACGCATCGCCGCGGCCCTCGACGCGGGCCGCCTGGAGAGTGAAGAATCACCGCACAATGGAGCAAAGCCCATGCCACAGAAGAAGCTATGCCGCTGCCGAACGCGGCCGCCGGCGTCTGCCGCAAAAACGTCGGCGATTCGAGCGACCAGAGGGCACAATGGTGGCATCGGACCCGGTGCGGCAGCCTGCTTTTCCGGCACCAGACTGCCCAACTCCGTGGCACCTCACGAACGGGTCGTCGTCACCTCCTCCCGCCTCCAATGACGCCGCTCACCCATCTTCTCGGACTGCCTCGCGGACAACTCGTCGACCACCTCGTGCGGCTGCTGCCGGAGACGGCGACGGGACCTGGCCGCGACCGCGTGCCGATCGATGGCCCCAGGGGAGGCCGCGCGGCGGCCCTGGCCCGGCTCGCCACGATCGATCCGGTGGCGTATGCCCGCTCGCGGAATCACGTCGCTGGTGCGGTCACGGGCCTGTCGCCATGGATTCGACACGGTGTTCTGTCGCTGGCCGAGGTGCGGGACGTGGCGTTGGCCCGAGCCGGATCGCCCGAGGCGGCCACCAAGCTCGTGTCGGAGCTCGGCTGGCGGGAGTATTGGAGGCAGGTGCAGTCCGAACTCGGCGACCTCGTCCGCCGCGACATCGAGACTCCGGCGGCGCGGTGGCGGAGCCCCCGCATCGAAGCCGTTCCGGAAGACGTGGCGGCGGCCCGCACCGGGATGGCGTGCATCGACGCCTTCGTGACCAAGCTGCACGCGACCGGAAGGCTGCACAACCACGAGCGGATGTGGCTGGCATCGTGGCTCGTGCACTTCCGCGGCGTTCGTTGGCAGGCGGGCGCCGACTGGTTCCTCGAGCATCTGCTCGACGGTGATCCGGCGAGCAACCACCTCTCCTGGCAGTGGGTTGCCGGCACGTTCTCGGCCAAGCCGTACCTCTTCAATCGGGAGAATCTCGAGACCTTCTCCGCGGGCGCGCACTGCCACGCGTGCCCGGTGCGCGGCCACTGCGACGTGGAGGGGGCCTACGACGAACTCGCGGGGCGAGTGTTCGACGCCGCACGGCCGGCCGGGGATCCGCCGCTTCGCATCCGGCCACGGAGCCAGCCCGCCGCGGACGCGCCGCTCGCCCGCCCGCTCGTCTGGCTCACGCTCGACTCGGCTTCGCCGACGAGCCCGGCGGCGGCCCGCCACCCCGACGCACCGCGGGTGTTCGTGCTCGATCCCGCCTGGCTCGCCGAGGAGCGGCCGGCAGTCAAGCGGCTGGTGTTCCTGCTCGAATGCCTCGCCGACGTGCCGCGGGTGGAGCTGCTGCTGGGTGACCCGCCCCCCCTGCTCCGCCGCCGGGCCGGAGACCTGGGGTGCGATGGGATCGCCGTCGCCGAGACCCCCTGCCCCCGCACGCGTCGTCACGCCGCCGAACTCGCTGGCGTTGTTCCGCTCGCCCGCGTGCCCTGGCCGCGGTTCTGCGATCCGTCACGGGTCCGCGATCTCGGCCGGTTCAGCCGCTGGTGGGGCGCCGTGGCGACCTCGGCCCTCAAGCCGACCGACGCGTGAGGCCGCTGCGGCAAGCGATCAGGGTGCCGACAGCCGCTCCGATCGCCGCCGGTCCGACGACGGCCGGCTCCGGCACCGCCGCGATGCCCGATGCAGCCGCATAGCCGGCCTCGCCGTAGAGCCCGGTGGCCGTGAGCAGGGCGACGTCCTGGATGTCGACGATTCCGTCGTAGGTGAAGTCACCCTGCTGCCACGTGGCCGCGAGTCCGCGGCCGTACTTCCGAGCCGCCAGGATGTCGGCGACGTCGAGGATGTCGACCAGGCGGTCGAGATTCGTGTCTCCCGGCGCCGCGTAGGCCACGGTCACCGACCCGTCGCCGTTGTCCATCCAGCCCACCGCCCGGATCTCGGAGGCGGCGACCTGGGCAGCGGCGACGCTCGACGCGATGCCGCACGAGCCGTCCCACGAGCCGCCGTTTCTCCCTTCGACCAATTTGGCCACGAGGTCGGTCGTCGACAGGCCGCCGCCAACGGTCAATCCGCCGCTGGTCACGTCGACCCGCCCGGTGCCCGACAGATCCAGCCCAGCCACGCGAGTGGTCAGCAGAGGATCGATGCGGGCCGTCCCGCCGGCGGTGACGACGAGCGTGCTCGAGGCCAGCGCGACGGCGTTCGCGAGCCGCAGCACGCCCCCCTGCACGGTCATCGAGCCCGACAGCGCGTTGGGCCGGTCGAGCACCAGCGTGCCTCCACCGGCCTTGGCGACCGGCGTGGCTCCGGCCAGGGTCGCGTAGCCGGCCTGGGCCTGCGTCTGCGTGCCGTCGGTCACGGTGATCGTAAAACTCGTCGCATACACGACCGAGAGTTGCGGCCGCGCGGCGAGCGCCGCAGCTTCGGAGGTATTCCAGACCCAGCCGTCGGTACCGTCCGCGTTGTGGAGCAGCCAGCCATGGTTGGCGGAGGGATCGGCCTGCCAGAGGCGCAGCGACTCGGTGACGTCGAAGATGGCATCGGCCGAACCGACGTTGGGAATCAGCTGGAACTCGCCGCCGGCCGCCGCCTGAACCCCGTCGATGGCGACACCGCCGCCGAAGCCGCTCCACGTGGCACTGCCGCTCCAGCCCACGAGCATCCGGTGCAGCGACACGGTGTCTGCCGACGTGTTGCCGCCGGTCAGAAGCGCGAGCTTGGCCGAGAGGACGGCAGCCGAGTCGGGAATCCGCCCGGTGGTGCCGAACAGGCCGTCGAACCGCACCAACCCCTGCGACCAGGGGCTGCCGTCGACGGTCGCGGTGGTGTCGCCGGCGTGCGTCGTGGCCGGCGCCGCCGCCTCGATCCAGGTGTCGGTGGCCCCCGTGTAGCCGCCGGCATCTCCCTGCTGGAACGTGGCGACGCTCGTCACGGGGTCGGTCGTGAAGCATCCCGTGACCGGCTGCACCGCGGCCGCGCTGCCCGCATGCGTCGTGCCGTACATGTCCTCGGTCGTGCGGAGAAGGTTGTGGAGCGTCCACATGCCCCCCACCTGCCCCTGCCGGACGTTGGCGCCGACGAACAGCGTGGGGATCCGATTTCGGTCCCAGTGGCTGTCCTCGTCCCAGGTCACGATCAGCAGGCTGTTGTTGGCCGCCGCCCACGACGCATAGCCCGACAGGTTCGCCTGGAGCCATGCATCGGCCTCCGCGACCGACCCGTCGTGCATGTTGTTCAGCTCGTTGGGAATCACGACGCTGACCGTCGGCAGCGAGGCGTAGTCCGCCGGGAATGCGGAGAACGGCTGCGCGACCGTCTCGGCGAGTTGGTTGCCGGTCGGTGTCGCGGCCAGCCAGTTCATCCACGGGTTGTGCTTGCGGACGTACTTGGTGAAGTACGGATCGTCGGAATACGAGTCGCCTTGGTAGCCCACCGACGGCAGCGACTCGGAGAAGCCCGCGAACGAGCGGCCGGCGGCGGCGAGCGCCGCGCCCAGGTTCGGCGTGGTGAACTGAACTCCGGGCGTGGCGTTCGACGTCTGGCCCTGGCTGGAGCCGCTGAACAGGTGCAGATAGTTCGGCTGGCTGGGATGCGTGATGCCGTGCATGCCCGTGAACAGGGCGCCGCTGGCGGCGAGGGAGTTGAGGTAGGGCGCTTCGGCAGAGCCGATCACCTCGGAAAAGGGCCTCCTCAGCACTCCTGTTCGGCACGGGCCGTGCTGTCGGCTGATTCTGGGTTCCGGGGCGGTGGTCTCGCTGTGGCCCTTTCCTCCGGGGAGGAGCCGGGGAAGGCCAAGGAAAGCGAGGTGAGGGTGTCTCAAGTCTATGAGCGGCGCCAACCGCGCAGCAGCGAACCCCGCGGCACCCTCGAGCGCGCGGAGCGATTACACAGGCTATGGGAGTGACTCGATATGGCGTTCCAGTTCTTCGAGGCTCGCCCATCCCGAGAGGAAGAAGCAGACCATTTCGAAGGTCCGTTTGGTGGGCTGGCGGCCGGTGTAGAGCATGATCAACAAGCAGGCGATGAT
>VGYR01000042.1 GCA_016872925.1 Planctomycetota bacterium | reverse complement strand
GCCGCGCTCGTGCTCCGTCACGTCTTGATTTTCGGATAAAGGAACTTGAGTTTTCCGCGGGCGTCTTTGACTCTCATCTGCCAGTCGACACCACGTTGCCTCGTATTGGCATCCGTGGACCAGGCAGACAGTTCGGATTGCAACTTCGGCAGGGCGTTGAACCGTCGGCCTGAGACGCATTGCCTTGTCATGGAGCTGAGTTCGTTCTCGGCGACATTCAGCCAACTGCCATGTTTCGGCGTGTGGCAGAAGTGAAGCCGCCGAACCAGGGCCCGCGCCCGCGCCGGTGGGAACGCCTCGTAGAACGCGCCGATCGTGTGGGTATTGAGATTGTCGCACACGACCGTCACCATCGGACACTTGCGATAGCGACCGTCCATCAGGCGGGCCATTTCGATCGCCCAATCCAGTTTCGTCTTGGTCGGCCTCGCAGTTGCTTCACGCCAACCCGCGAGCGGTTCGGTAAACATGAAGATGCTTGCCGTGCCGGCACGCTCATACTCGTAGTCGATCCGCTTCGCGTGCCGTCGAGTGGCTGGGATCGGCTCGCGGGTTTCCTTGATGAGTTGAACCGGCTGCTCATCCATACACAGCACGGGATGGGTCGGGTCGTACGCTTTTTCGCAGGTGTCGAGCACCATCTCCATCGAAGCGACGAACTCCGAGTCGGCATTGGGAGGAATGACCCAGTATTCGATCTTGCGGTTGGTCATTCCGTTTTTTTAGCGTCCGACGCACCGTTTCATGACTTATGGAGTCGGCAATTTCAAGTGCGACGACACGCCTGGCCAAGAGCCGCAGGCTCCAGTTGGCGTATCCCTTGGGAGGCGGGCTCAATCGGAGGGCGATCAACTGAGCCTCCTGCTTGCCGCTGAGAATCTTTTCCGTGGGCGGCTTCTCTCGCTGCTTGCCGTGCAAGACTTGCTCGAAACCCTCGGTCACAAAGCGCTCTCGCAGTTTCTCGACAGTACGAGTTCGGCTATCGTACGCCTCTGCGATTCGCTCGTCTGTCCAAGCCGGGCCGGCCTGATCGGCCTTCAGGAGCATCTGCGCCCGCCGGACCTTCTGGCTCGACCCGGTGAGCTTCGCGACAACATCTCGCAGAATCCGGCGTTCCTTCGCCGTCAACCGCACGACATACTTCTTTCGCATGGGACACCTCCGTGTTGTCGGAAGCATCCCATTTCCAGAGCCCTGCACAAATCCGACTTTCTAGCCGTGACGGAGCGCTAGGCCGTCGCCTTCACGGCGTTGACGAAGATCGAGAACCCGGCGCCGGGAGCGGCGGGATCGAGGCGTCCGGGCCAGGCCGGGTGCTGGGTGGCGTCGAGGAACCGTTCGGGATGCGGCATCATGCCGAACACCCGGCCGGTCGGGTCGCAGGCTCCCGCAACGTCGCCGACGGCACCGTTGGGATTGGTCGACACACCCGCGTCGTCCGGCGCGTAGGTGATCGGCAGTTGGCCGGCGGCGCGAAGTGCCGCCAGCTGCGCCGGATCGCGGAGCACGAAGCGGCCCTCGCCGTGGGCCACGGGCAGTTCGAGATCGCCGAGTCCCTTGAGAAACACGCACGGGCTGGGGGCGCACGCCAGCCGCACCCAGCGGTCCACGAAGCGTCCGGAGGTGTTGTGGGCCAGCGCGGCCTGCGGCTCGTGCGTCACGGGGTCGGCGAGCAGCAGCCCGGTCTGGAGGAGCACCTGAAAGCCATTGCAGATGCCGAGCACGAGGCCGCCGCCGTCGCGAAACCGCCGCAGCGCGTCGCCGAGCCGGGTCTTCAACTCCACGGCGAGGATCCGGCCGCTCGCGATGTCGTCGCCGTAGGAGAAGCCCCCGGGGATGCAGAGGATCTGGAAGTCGTCGAGCAGGGCGGGTCGTTCCGCGAGCGCGCGGACGTGAATCCGGCGGGCGAGGCCGCCGGCCCGTTCGAAGGCATGCGCGGTCTCGTGGTCGCAGTTGGTGCCCGGAGCACGCAGGACGAGGGCGCGGGGAGCGAGCATTCAGGCCTCCTCCCTGCGCCAGGCCCGCGCGAGGTCGGCGACGCCGATCCGATCGACTGCACCAGAGTCCGACCGGATCTCCAGTTCCAGAGAGGCGGTCACGCCGCCGATCCAGGCCCAGGGGATGCCATCGAGGCCGCGGGCGAAGTCGGCGACGTGCTCCGGCCGCACCTCGCAGAGGAACCGCCCCGGACTCTCCGAGAACGCGACCGCGAGGTCGTGGGCCGCGGCCTCCGCCGCGGCCGGGACGGCGGCCAGGTCGATCCGGGCGCCGAGCCGGCCCGCGATCGACATCTCGGCGACGGCCGCGAGCAGCCCGCCATCGGAGAGGTCGTGGCAGGCCTGCACCAGGCCCGCGCGGCAGGCCGCGGCGACGGCGCGGATCGAGCCGCGGCAGGATGCGATGTCGACCGTCGGCACGTCCCCTCCCGACACGCGGCCGGTGAGGGCGAGCTGGCTGCCGGCCAGCCCGGCCCGCGTCTCGCCCACGATCGCCAGGCGGTTGCCGGCGGCCTTGAGATCGGGCGAGATCGCCCGCCTCACGTCGTCGAGCTGGCCGAGCGCCGTCACCAGGAGCGTGGGCGGGATCGAGATCTCGCGGTCGACGCCGGCGTCATCGACGTAGGAGAAGACGTTGTTGAGGCTGTCCTTGCCGCTCACGAACGGGGCCGCGAAGGCGACCGCGAGGTCGTGGCAGGCGCGGCAGGCTTCGACGAGGGTGCCCAGCGAGTCCGGTCGCCGCGTGTCGCCCCAGCAGAAGTTGTCGAGCAGCGCGATGCGGTCGGGATCGGCGCCCGCGGCCACCGCATTGGCGATCGCCTCCACGATCCCTCCGGCGGCCATCTGGTAGGGATCGAGCCGGCCAAGGTGATGCCGCAGGCCGACGCCGAGCACGATGCCGCGGCTGCGGCCCAGCACGCCGCGGATCACGGTGCCGTCGGCCGGGCCCGCCCCCGGGCCGAGCAGCGGCTTGAGCACCGAGCAGCCCTGCACCTCGTGGTCGTACTGGCGGATGATCCGCTCCTTGCTCGCGACGTCGGGCAGCGCGAGCACGTCGAGCAGCGCCCGCGGCAGCGCCGCGTCAGCCCCCCAGGCGAGCGGCCCGCGGGCCGCCGGCTCGTGCCGCGACACGAGCCGCTGCCGTGGCCGGCCCTCGTGGAGGAAGTGGCAGTCGAGGTCGCCGGCCACCGCCCCCCGCCACCGCAGCACGATCCGCCCCGAGCCGGTGAAGGTGCCGATCGCCGTCGCCTCGACTCCCTCGGCGGCCGCGATCTTCGCCAGCGCCGGCCAGTCTCCCGGCGCGACCGAGAGCACCATCCGCTCCTGGGCCTCCGAGATCCAGACCTCGGTCGCCGACAGCCCCTCGTATTTCAGCGGCACCTTGTCGAGGTCGACCGTGGCGCCCAGCGCGGCCCCCATCTCGCCGACGGCGCTCGAGAGCCCGCCGGCGCCGCAGTCGGTGATCGCGTGGAACAGCCGCTGGCGTGAAGCCTCGAGCACGAAGTCGACGAGCATCTTCTCGTTGATCGCGTGGCCGATCTGCACGGCCCCGCCGCTCTCGGTCTCGCTCACGCTGGTGAGTTCGATGCTGGAGAAGGTCGCCCCGTGGATGCCGTCGCGGCCGGTGCGGCCGCCGGCCACCACCACGAGGTCGCCGGGCTCCGCGGCCGCGTCGGCGTGGCCGCGGGGCATGATGCCGACCGTGCCGCAGAACACCAGCGGGTTGCCGATGTAGCCGGGATGAAACGCCACCGCCCCGGCGATCGTGGGGATGCCCATCCGGTTGCCGTAGTCGCGGACGCCGGCGGCCACGCCTGCGAGCAAGCGTCGCGGCGGGATCGTGCCCGGCGGAACGGCGGCGGCCGGCGTGTCGGGCGGAGCCACGCAGAACACGTCCAGGTTGGCGATCGGCCTGGCGCCCAGCCCGGTGCCCAGCACGTCGCGAATCACCCCGCCGAGTCCCGTCGCCGCGCCGCCGTAGGGCTCGATCGCGGAGGGATGGTTGTGCGTCTCCACCTTGACGCAGATGTCGTGGTCGCCGTCGAACCGCACCACGCCCGAGTTGTCGCGGAAGACGCTCACGCACCAGTCCTGCGGGCCGAGCGCCTCCCGGATCGATCGCGTGGCGGCGAACACCGTCTCCTTGAGGAGGTTCCCGTAGCGGACGGACCCGGCCGGGCCCGCGTGGTCGACGGCGCTGGTGAGCGTCTTGTGGCAGCAGTGCTCGCTCCACGTCTGCGCGATCGTCTCCAACTCGATCTCGAAGGGCTCGCGGCCGAGGCCCGCGAAATGATCGCGGACGGCGTGCAGTTCGCCGACCGAGAGCGCCAGGCAGCGGTCGCGGCTGAGCGCCTCGAGCGTCGCGTCGTCGAGGCCCGTGAGCGGAACGGCCTGCTGCGCGTAGGCCCACGTCCGGCCTCCGGCGAGCGGGGTGATCGTCAGCGGGCCGGCGACCACGTCCTGGATGGCGTCGTTGGCCAGCAGCCGGTCGGCGAGCCGGTCGACGTCGGCCGCGGGGAGCGGCGGCAGCCAATACTTCCGCAGGCTGCGGATCGTGACGCAGTGGCCGAGCGCCGCGGCCGCGGCCTGGGCCGACAGGCCCGCGGGATCGGTGACGCCCACCTTGGGCAGCACGTGCACCACCGTCGGCAGGCCGTCGAGCGGCTCGACGAGCCGCCCCGCGCCCGCCGCGTCGGCCACGAACGACTCGGTCACCGGATCGGCGAGCAGGGTGGCCGCCAGCCGCTCCACGTCCTCCCGCGACACGCTGCCTTCGATCAGCCAGCCCGCCGCCGTGCGGGCCCGCGTGCACGCTGCGACGCCCAGTTCCACGGCCCCGGCGGCCACGTCGCGGCCGGCGTGGTCGCCGGCCGGATCCCGCAGCGAGACGTCAACTTCCCAGAGCATCGCGGCTTTCTTTCGCGCCGGCCAGCAGCTCGACGAGCCGGCGCCGATCGCCCCGCTCGACGGCCGTCAGCAGCCGCTCTGCGGCCGCCGCGAAGCGAGACATGGCGACGGCCACCGGGGCGGCGTTGTCGAGGAGGATGTCGGCCCAGAGTTCGGGGTCGCCTGCCGCGATCCGCGTGGTGTCGCGCCAGCCGCCCGCGGTGAACGGCCGGGCCGAGGCGGGGGTCGCGGCGGCGAGGGCGGCGGCGATCAGGTGCGGCGCATGGCTGGTGCCGGCGAGGATGCGGTCATGATCCTTCGGTGGCATCATGAACACGGTCGAACCGATCGCCGCCCAGAAGCCGCCGATCTCCTCCGCGTCGAGACGGGGCGTCGCCTTGGCCGCGGTGACCACCGTCACGCGTCCGGTGAACAGGTCGCCATCGGCCGCGCCGGGGCCGCGGCGGTGGCTGCCGGCGATCGGGTGGCTGCCGACGAACCGTCCGCGGCGGCTCCGGCGCCGAGCTTCCCAGCCCGCCACGATCGACGCCTTCGTGCTGCCGGCGTCGGTGAGCGGGGTCCCGGGGCGCACGACCGCGTCGACGGCGTCGAGGAGTGCCGGGATCGTGCCCACGCTCGTCGCCACCACCACGACGTCGGCGTCGGCGACCGCGGCGATGTCGGTGGCCACGTCGGTCACGCAGCCCGCCTCGAGCGCCTGCCCGAGCGACGCCTTCGAGCGGCCGATGCCGAGCACCCGCCCGCTGAGGCCGCGATCCTTCAAGGCCTTGCCGATCGATCCGCCGATCATGCCCACGCCGACGATCGCGACGACGGGCCAGTGGGGTCTGGAAGTCATGGCGGCAGCGGTGCGAAGGCGAGAGCGGCGGTTGTACCAGATGCCGCGGCCGTGTGTTAGAACCGCCGCGGCAGGCGGCTGCGAGGGCAGATGGCGGGTGCACCGCGGATTCCCGACGCGATTCTCGCCGAGATGTTCCACCGGCTGGGGATCGCGATGTCGGCCGGCATCGACCTCCGCAGGGCGTGGGCGGCCGAGGCCGGACGGGTGCCGCACCGCTTCCGCGCGCCGGTCGAGGCGGTCGCCGCGCGGCTCGCGGTGGGCGACGGTCTGGGCGAGGCGTGCGCGGCTGCAGGCGACACGTTGCCGGAGTTCGTGTCGGGCATGCTGCGGGTCGGCGACCGCACGGGACGGCTGGCCGAGGTTCTCGCCGAGCTCTCCCGGACGATCACGCGATCGCTGGCCACGCGGCGGGCCCTGCGGGCCGCGGTCGTCGGTCCGGCGATTCGCCTCGTGGTGGCACTGGTCGCGATCGCCGTGGTGATCGCGGCGCCCGGGATGGTCCGCGGCGGCGCGGGAGGCGCGGGCGACATCCTCGGATTCGGGCTGGTCGGCGGCCGCGCCGCCGCGGTGTTCCTGCTGGCCGTCGCCCTCGTGGCCGGCGCTGGATGCGGGCTCGCGGCGGCCGCCCGCGGCAGTTGGCGACGGCGGGGCTGGGCCTGGGCGGTGGCCCGGCGGCTGCCCGGCGTCGGGTCGGCTGCGCTCGCGGCCGAGTCTGCCGCCTGGTGCCGGGCGGCATCGCTGGCCGCGCACGCGGGCATCGGCGTCGGCGAGATGGTGGAGCTCGCATCGCGGGCGGCGCCGGGCGTCGGAGCCGATCGTCGCCGCGTCGAAGAGCTCCTTCGCAGCGGCCGTGATCTGCCCGAGGCGCTGACGGCGTGCGCGGGCCTGCCCCGAGCCGCCATCGACGCGGTGGCCGTCGGCGAGACCACGGGAACCACCGCGGAGGCGCTCGACCGCGTGGCGGACCGGCTCGATGCGTCGGCAGCCCGGGCCTCTGCGGCCGTCGTCCAGGCGGTCGGCATGATCGCCTGGGCGGGCGTGGCCTGCCTGGTCGCCATGCTGGTGATCCGCGTGGTGGCGAACTATGCCAGAATGATCGGAGACTTGAGCGTGACGTGACCGAAGATTGACGGTCGCGGGTCACGCGAGACGGGTTGCCAGGCATGCCCACGCTCCATCCACGTCTGCCTCACGTCGCGGACCCGGTGCTCGTGGCCCTGGTGTTCGTGGCCCTGGTGCTCGTGGCCATGGGTCCCGGGATCGCCCCGGCGGAGTCCGAGCCGGCGCAGCCGACGCAGCACGAACTGATGGCCAAGCGCGGCCTGATCCGCTACCGCGGCGCCTGGCGGACCGTGCAGGAGATCGATCTCATCGAGCGGAACGAGCGGTTCAGCCTGGCCCAGCGGGAATGGTCGCGGCGGCTGGAGCGGCTCCGTCGCGAGGCCGACGACCTGGGCAGCGGGGACCGCGCCGCGGAGGAGATCCGCGAACTCGCCGACCCCGCCGCGGTGTCGGCCCTGGCCGCGGCGATCGTCAAGGAGCCGTCGCCGACGGTGCGCGGCTGGTACGTCGAAGCGCTGGCCCGGATCCCCTCACCCGACGCCGCGCGGGTGCTCGTGTCGATCGCGCTGGATCATGCCGATCCCGAGACCAGGATCACCGCCTGCGAGCGGCTCGCGTCGACGATGCCGCAGGCGGCGCTGCCGACGCTCACCGCGGCGCTGCGCAGTGCCGACAACGGCCAGGTGAACCGCGCCGCGGAGGCGCTCGCCCGGCTCGACCGCCAGGAGGCGGTCGGGCCGCTCATCGACGCGCTCACGACCAGGCACATCGTCGGCGCCGACGCGCCGGAGGGGCAGATGTCGGCGACCTTCACCCCGTCCGGAGGCGGCATGGCGATGGGGGGCGGGCCGAAGCGATCGCTGGTCGACGCCCGGAACGCCGCGGTGCTCGAGGCGCTCGTGACCCTCACCGGCGCCAACTTCGAATGGGATGCCGCGGCATGGCGGCGCTGGCTCGCGGCGCGGAACGCACCTCCCGCGGATTTCGATCCCCGCCGCGGTTGAAAACGAGCCGGCGATTCACCCTCTGACAAGGAGCTCTAGGCCGCCCGCCGGCGCGGAAACCACTCGGGCGAAAGCATCAGGACGGCCACGCGGTTTTCGAGGTTCGGGCGGAACACCACCAGCAGCAGCACGGGCAGATACCAGGCCATGAACAGGCCGCCGTTGTGGGCCTTCCAGAACTGGCTGCCGAGGAGCACCACGGCGGTGCAGCTCAGCAGCGTGCCGAGGTTCTTCGGCGTGGGCCAGATCGCCAGCGTGGCCATCAGCGCCACGAAGCCGGCCAGCACCGGCAGGCGGAAGACCGGATCCTGGGAGGGCAGGGCCCAGAAGCCCTCCAGCGACACCTCGCTCGGGAAGATCCAGCCGAACATCTGCCGCAGCTGGCCGAGCAGCACGGTCGTATCGGGGGACGTGAACCACAGGGCCACCACCAGGCACGCCAGGGCTACGGCCACGCCCAGCGCGAACCGCCTCACGCCCCGCTCCCAGTAGAAGCTGCACCAGAGCGGCAGCAGGAAGACCGGGTAGTAGATGGTTCCGATCGCCAGGCCGATCAGGACGCCCGCGACGACGGGCCGGCGGTAGGCGGCGATCGCCCAGATCACCAGCGCCCCGGGCAGCACGTGGTCGACGCGGCCCGTCATCGTCGCCGTGTAAGGAAGCAGCAGGTAGAGCACCGCCGCGGCGATGCCGAGGCGGGCGTTCTCGAAGTGCCGCCAGCCGACGAACACCATGCCCGCCACGATCGCCAGCTGGGAGGCGATCGCCATCACGCGGGCCGTGGTCTCGTTGACCATCCGTCGGCCCGCCTCGCCGGGATCGGCCGGTACCGCCGAAGGGTCGGGCGCGAAGAAGATCCGCTGCGTCGAGATCTGCGGCAGCAGGAAGAGCAGCGGGTAGCCCGGTCCGAGCCGGGCGAGCTGGTCGACGTCGACCTCCGCGTCCCGGGCTTCCAGACGGGCGGCCGTGGCGGCTCCGGCCACGTCGTCACGCTGCGGCCTGGTGGAAATCACGTTGGCCAGCAGGAAGACGAGCAGTGCCGCTCCCAGGAAGAGGAGCCCGCCGGTGCTCAGGTTCGGCTCCAGCATCGGCCGCCGGACCATCATCGAGTCGCAGAGCATCCGCGTTAGCAAGGCGGCCGACACGGCGAAGATCCAGACGAAGCCCAGCTGCTGGTCGGTGACGCTCGCCTTGTAGCCGCCGTACTCGACGGCGAGGATCCCGGGAGCCAGGAGGATCAGCCCCACGAGGTCGAGGTTGCGGATGCTCAGCAGCCGGTTGAACTTGAAGAACAGGGCGATCGTGAGCAGCGAGGACAGGTAGAACCAGGTCGTCGGATTGACGCGATGGTAGTGGAAGAGGATGTCGCTCATGCCGTCCTTCGGGCGGGATGCCGCCGCATCCGCACCCCTAGACTATGCCCGTGTCGGCCCGTTGGAAACCGCGTCACTTCGCGTGGAAGGGCCAGATCAGCGGGGCCAGCGCCACCGTCAGCGCCATCACCAGCAGGTTCAGGGGGCCGCCGAACCGCACGTAATCGCGGAACTTGTAGCCCCCGGGCCCGTAGATCATCAGGTTCGTCTGGTAGCCCATCGGCGTCGCGAAGCCGCAGCTCGCCGCCACCGTGATCGCCATCACGAAGGCCATCGGGTTCACGCCCAGGTCCCCGGCGGTCCGCCAGGCGATCGGAAAGGTCAGCACCGCGGCGGCGTTGTTGCTCATCAGTTCCGTGAACAGCATGGCCACGAGGTACAGGGCGGCCAGCACCACGTGCGGGTTGTCGCCGGCGGCATTGATCGTCGTCCGGGCGATCGCCTCGGCGAGGCCCGTCTTCTCCAGGGCCCGGGCCAGGCCGAAGCTGGCCGCGATCAGGAGCAGCGACTCCCATTCGATCGCGCGGCGGGCCTCGCTCGACGAGATGCACCGCAGGCCCACCACCGCCACCGCGGCCACGAGCGCCGCCGCGACCATCGGCACCAGTTCGAGGGCGGCCGCCAGCACCATCGCCGACAGCACCGTGCAGGCGATCCAGGCCTTGTCGTGCCGCGGCGGCGTGGAGCCGGTGACCTCGCTGACGAGGTAGAAGTGGCGGTTGGTCCGCTGCCGATCGATGAACGCCGGGCCCGCCTCCACCAGGAGCGTGTCCCCGGGCTGCAGGACGATGTCGCCGATCTTGATCTGCAGCCGCTCGCCGTCGCGGGCCACGGCGATCACCACGGCGCCGTAGGTCGAGCGAAAGCGTCCTTCGCGGATCGTGCGGCCCACCAGCGGGCAGGATGGCGACACCACCGCCTCCACGAGCACCCGCTCGCTCCGCGGGTCGTC
Source organism: Planctomycetota bacterium (assembly GCA_016872925.1). Classification (GTDB taxonomy): domain Bacteria; phylum Planctomycetota; class Planctomycetia; order Pirellulales; family UBA1268; genus QWPN01. The sequence goes on along the minus strand of VGYR01000042.1, from coordinate 10,342 downwards.
GAGCTTGAAGACCTGATCGGTCGCCGGCCGCAGCCCGCGGATCTTCTGCAGTTCGACGACCGAGTCGATCACGCCCACGAACACCAGCCGATCGCCCGCCTGGAGAACTTCCGTCGGGGCGACGGCGGCCATCACGTGGCCGCCGCGGTCGATCTCCATCAGAAACAAGCCGTGGAGGTGCCGGAGCCCGGCCTGCTCGATCGTGCGGCCCGCCAGCGGGCTCCCCTGCTCGACCACCATCTCCAGCGTGTACTGCCGCGGGTCGTCGCTGGCGCTCATCGGCGGCTTGCGGTTCTTGAGCAGGAAGCGGCTCGCCGTCAGCACGTAGGCCAGGCCGGCCACGAACAGCGGCACGCCGAGCCAGGTGATGTCGAACATCGCCAGCGGCTGGCCCCGCTTGGCGGCCACCAGTCCGCTGACGACCACGTTGGTGCTGGTGCCGATGAGCGTGCACAGGCCGCCGAGAATCACGGCCGCGTTCATCGGCATCAGCAGCTTCGAGAGGCTCAGGCGGTGCTTCTTGGCCCAGTCGCGGATGGCGGGCACCATCAGGGCGACGACGGGCGTGTTGTTGGTGAAGGCGGAGATCACGCCGGGGCCGATCGTGGTCCGCAGCTGGGCCGAGGCCAGGGAACGGGGCCGGCCGAGGGCCCGGTCGACCAGCGACCCCAGGGCGCCGGTTCGCTCGACCGCGGCGGCCACCACGAACAGGGCGGCGACCGTGATCATGCCCTCGTTGCTCATGCCCTTGAGGGCCTCGTCGGGCGCGATCACGCCGGCGGCGAGCAGCAGCACGACGCCGCCGATCATCACCATGTCGGGCGCCCGCTGGACGAGCAGCAGCGCCCCGACCGTGACGGCCAGAACCGCCGCCGTGAGCACGGCCTGCCAGTTGCTCGCGAGTTGCTCGAAACCCATCGTCCGGCTCCCGGTCCGGCCTGCCGCCGGAAAGCCGAGACTTTCGCGCGATGGTCGCGGCGGTGCAAGGGCAAATCCCGGCCCGCCGCCGGTGGTTTGCGGATGTCCGGCTTGGTACCCTCGTCCGACGTGGGGAGGTTGATCCCACGCCGCACCCCGGAGCCGCGGCCGCCATGAGCGACATGATCGACGAACTGCTGACTGGAAACACGAAGTTCGTGTCGGGCGAGTTCCGCCCCAACGAGGCGTATTACCAGGCGATCGCGGCCAAGCAGCGGCCGAAGGTGCTCTGGATCGGCTGCTCCGACTCCCGCGTCAGCGAGCACCAGATGACCGGTTCGAAGCCGGGCACGATGTTCGTCCACCGCAACGTCGCCAACATCATCGCCTTCAACGACGTCAACATCTCGGCGATCCTCGAGTACGGCGTGGTGCACCTCAAGATCGAGGACATCATCGTCTGCGGCCACACCCGCTGCGGGGGCATCGCCGCGATCGAGGACGGCGTGCATGAGAACTACATCGCCGACTGGCTGTGCATCGCGACGGGCGCGAAGGAGGCGACCAACCGGATCGCGAAGGAGCGGAAGCTCTCGCGGGAGGAGAAGCTCGCGGTGCTCACCGAGGAGAACGTCAAGCTGCAGATCAAGCACCTCAGGAATCTGGCGCTGATCCGCAACATGCATGCCAAGGGGCTGCTGCCGCGGATCCACGGCTGGCTCTATCGGGTGGAGACCGGAAAGGTGGACGTGCTCGTCGACGGCCGGGAGGATGCGGGCCGCGGCCGCGCCAAGGCCAAGACCCGCCGGAAGCCGGCCAAGCGGTCGCGGTGAAGCCCCGCGTGGTGTAGACTTCATCTGCGGCGGGGCGGCGTCAGGAGAAGCCGAGCCGCGGCAGTCGGGAGCGGATGCATGGCAGCCAGCCGCAAGACCGACCGGATCTGGATCGCGCTCCTCGCCGGGGTGCTCGTGCCCGCCCTCGGCGTCCGGGCCGCGCGGGCCCTCGACGTGATCGGCTATTCGGCCACGGTCAACAACCGGTTCACGAGCGGGTTTCCCACGGCGCCGGTGACCAACACCAGCGGCTCGTTCGTGGGCGCGGGCTATTCGTGGCTCGGCGTCGGCTGGTCCGCGAGCGATCCGACCAAGAGCTTCGGCTTCCTCACCCCGCAGCACTTCCTGGCGACCGTGCACTACGGCGGTGCGACGACGATCGACCTGCTCGACGGTGCCGGCTCGGTCTACTCCGTCACCCAGTCGGCGCTGACCAACGCCGGCTACGGCTTCACCAACGGCGGCACCCAGACCCCCGACATCGCGGTCGGCAAGGTCACGGCGCCGATCGCGACCACGCGGGCCCTGCCGCGGTACGGCGTGCTCGACCGCAACTCGACGTCGACGACCAACTCGACCTACAACGGCCAGTCCCTGCTGGTGTATGGCCGCGGGCCGGACGGCACGCAGAGCCCACGGATCGGCACGGCGAGCGTCAACGCCACCACCACGACGGGAAGCAACATCTACATCCAGTCGAACACCCGCAGCGTGGTGCTCCAGGTCGGCGACTCGGGGAGCCCGGATTTCATTCCCTGGACCAATCCCGACGGGCAGGCCGAACTGACGATCATCGGCAACAATGCGGCCACCGACTTCACCACGGTCAACATCTACAACATGCTGGGCAACTCGGGCGTGATGGGGGCGATCAACGCCCTGACGACGCCGGATGGCTTCGCCCTGCGGGTGGTGGGCGCGCCGTCGAATACGTGGGAGGGCAACCTCAGCACCTCGATCACCGCGAACAACGCGTGGCAGACGGCTCCGGCCCCGGCGGACGACTACGTGCTCTTCAGCGGCACCGCCGCGGGCAACGGACGGGCAGTGGCGGTCAACTCCGGTGCCAACCTCCGCGGCCTGTACTTCAAGTCGACCGGCAGCGGCACGCTGGGCTTCACCTTCTCCGGCGCCGGCACGCTGACCGTCGGCCGCGGCGGCATCACCAACTACGACACCTCGCGGCAGACGATCTCGTCGACGATCGCGCTGGGGAGCCACCAGTACTGGAACGGCGGCGCGGGGAGCGTCACGGCGGCCGCGATCAACACCGGCACCGGCTTCCTGCTGGAGATCGCGGGTAGCGGCACGTCCCGGATCACGGGGGGCGTGTCGGGCGCCGGCGGCCTGGCGCTCTCGGGCGGCAGGCTCGAACTGACAGGATCGAGCAGCTACACCGGCGCCACGTGGGGCCACGCCGGCACGCTGGTGGTGGACGGCACGATCGGCTCCTCGAGCGGGGTGTCGCTGGCGGCCGAGGGCATCCTCGCGGGATCGGGCCGCGTGCCGGCGATCGCCGGTTCCGGGGCCGTGTCGCCGGGAACCGGTGTCGGCATCCTGACGGCCCCGAGCGTGAGCGGCGCCGCCGGCCTCGACTTCGACTTCACGTTCACCGGCACCGGCTCGCCGCTCTGGTCGTCGGGGACGGCGAGCGTCAACGACGTGCTCCGGCTGACGTCGGCCTCGACGCCGTTCGCCGCCGCGCTGACCTCGACGAACTCGATCGACGTCTTCCTGAACGTGGCGTCGCTCACTCCCGCGGACGTGTACCGGGGGGGCTTCTTCACCGATCTCGACACGTCCTTCCTCGCGTCCGTGCAGAGCGCCTCGTGGAACTACTACCTGGCCACGCCTGGTGGCGGCACGGTCCACGACGGCGTGGCCTACGCCGCGTACACGGGCCCCTATTCGTTCAGCCTGTCCACCGTGGCCGAGACGGCGAACTTCACGTCGGGCAGCGAGGCGGGCTACGTCGTGCAGATGATCGTCGTGCCCGAGCCGGGTGTCGCGGGGGCCGCGGGGCTGGCGTTGCTCGCCGTCCGGCTGGTGCGTCGCCGCCGGTCCTGACGCCGCCGCCGGCAGCCCGCATGCGGCTCTTTCCCTCCGACCGCTATCCGCTGCCGCTTCCCGAGGGGCATCGGTTTCCGATTGCGAAATACGGGCTGCTCCGCCGTCGGCTCGAGGCCCATGCGGCCGCCGGAGCGCCGCTCGAGTTCGTCGAACCGCATGCCGCGACCGACGAGGAACTGCTCCGCGTTCACGACCGGGCCTACCTCGGTCGCGTCCTCGCCGGCACGCTGACCCCGGCGGAAGTCAGGCGGCTCGGCTTTCCATGGAGCCCGCAGCTCGTGGAGCGATCGCTTCGCAGCACCGGGGCGGCGGTCGACGCGGCGGCCGCGGCGCTCGAAGACGGACGAGCCGCGAGCCTGGCGGGGGGCACGCACCATGCCGGTCCGGACTGGGCCGAGGGCTTCTGCGTGTTCAACGACACCGCGGTCGCCGCCCGTGAGATGCAGGCCCGGGGCGTCGTGCGGCGCATCCTGATCCTCGACCTTGACGTGCATCAGGGCAACGGCACGGCGGCCATCTTCGCCGGAGATCCGGACGTGTTCACCGCCTCGATTCACGGGGCGCGGAACTTTCCGCTGCGGAAGGTGCCCGGCTCACTCGACGTGCCCCTCGAGGACGGCGCCGGGGACGACGCCTACCTCGCCGCCCTCGCCGCGGCACTCGACGCGTCGTTCGCGAGGAGCCGGCCCGACCTGGTGCTCTACATCGCGGGGGCCGATCCGTTCGTGGGCGACCGGCTGGGGCGGCTGCGGCTCACGAAGGCCGGCCTGCGCTCGCGGGATCGGATGGTGCTCGCAGCCGCGGATGCAGCCTCCGCACCGGTGGCGATCGTCTGCGGGGGAGGCTACTGCGACGACATCGACTCGATCGTCGACATCCACGCCGCGACCATGCTGCTGGCCGCCGGCGGGTGAACTCCCGGTCTACTCGTCGTCTTCGGCGGCGCCGTCGGCTGCAGACGCGGCTCCGCGGTTGTCGAGGCTCCAGGGCCCGGTGCCGTTGGCCAGCAGGAACAGCATCGCCCCCATCAGGGCCACGTTCTTGAAGAACTGGATGACCTCCATCTGCATCTTCTCGGGAGGCGTGTCGCCGGGGAGCTTCCAGAAGTCGTGGAAGAAATACGTCGCCGCCCCGAGGAACACCAGCAGCAGGAAGGCCCCGAACCTGCCCTTGTAGCCGAGCACGATCGAGAGCCCGCCGAGGATCAAAAACGCGATCGCCCCGCCGAGGAGGATCTTCGGCGAGGGCACCCCCTCCGCCGCCATCTGCTCGACGGTCTTGTTGAAGTTCATGATTTTCCCGGCGACGGCGCTGAGCAGGAAGATCGCGGCGAGCATCAGCCGGGCGAGCAGCGACAGGAATCCGCGAACGGCGTGCATGGGCTTCCTCCGGGGGGCGAGTCGTCCGTCGAGAGGCAACTCACCCTAGAAAATCCAAGGCAAAACCTCAAACCCGAAAATCCCCCCGACCAATTTCCGGCATCATGACCCGGGCCGTCGCGGTCGACGGGAGCACGTCGGGAGCGGCCCACGGGCATGCGACGGTCCTCGTGCAGCCCGGCGAGTGGCCTTCTGCCGTAGCCGATGACGTGTCCACGGTGAGGTCGTCGGCGCGGGTGGCGTTCAGACGGTCGCCCGCAGCACGCTGATCACGGCTGCAGCCAGCACCACGATGGGCGTGGGGATCTTCGCCCCGGCGAGTGCTCCGGCGGCGAGCACCGAGATGATGAGCGTGACGACGTCGACCGTTCCGCCCTCGACGAACGCCTCGCGGGCGAGCTTCACCGCGAGGATGGCGATCGTGGCCACGACGGCTGCGCCCACCGCCGTCAGTGCGTTTCCGAGCCGCGAGCCTGCGCGGATCGAGCGCACGGCCGGTGCCAGCGCCAGGATCATGGCGAACGACGGGAGGAATGCGAACACCGTCGCCGTGGCGGCCCCCTCGAGGCCGGCGGCTGGGGCCGCCCCCGGATCCGCCTTCCAGCCCGCGAGGAACCCGATGAAGGTGACGACGAGGATCAGCGGGCCCGGCGTCGCCTCCCCCATGGCCAGTGCGGCAAACCGCTCGGCCCCGTCGAGCCACCCGCGAGCCACCGATTCGTCGAGGGCCCACGGCACGACGGCATAGGCGCCACCGAGGGAGAGAAGCGTCGTTTCCGTGAACAGGGTCGCGATTGAGGTCGCCCGGCCCCCTGCGGCATCCGTCAGCCACACGATCCCGTAGCAGGCCGCCCAGATGGCCGCCGCAGCGGCGACGACCGCTGCGCCGTGGCGCATGATGCCGCCGCGCGGAAGCGGCGATTCTCGAGCGGACGACTCGGGGGCACCGGCCGGAACGAGCCATCCCAGTGCGCCGCAGACCGCGACGACCGCGGGAAACGGCATGCCCCATGCCAGCGCGATGCCGGCGGCGATCGCGAGCGCCGCGGCCATCGGCGACCGGATCGATTTCCTGCCGATCCGCCAGGCCGCCAGTGCGACGAGCGCCACCACCGCCGGCCGCACGCCGGCGAAGGCCGCCGCCACGACGGGCACGTCACGGCCCGCCGCGTGGAGCCATGCAAGCGCCGTCACGAGCAGGGCGCCCGGCAGGACGAACAGCGTGCCCGCCACGAGGCCTCCGGCGGTGCCGCCCAGTCGCCAGCCGGCGTAGGTCGCCAGCTGCTGCGCTTCGGGCCCGGGCAGCAGCATGCACACCCGCAGCGCCGCGAGAAACTCCTCCTCGGTGAGCCATGCCTTCCGCTCCACGACCTCGCGGTGCAGGATCGCGACTTGGCCAGCGGGCCCGCCGAATCCGGTGGCTCCAACCGCCAGCCACGTCCGCCAGGCGCCGGCGGCGGGCTGTTGCTCGTTGGCGTCGTCTCCCTGCGTCATCGACGGATCCCGGGCGAGGACGTGCGTCCTGAAGGCCGGCTAGTTGAACGACAAACCAGGCTTTCGGCCAAGTCCGTGGAACCGACTACAATCCAACGGTCGTTCCCCGGTGACGGCTGGGGAGATAACCGCCCGGCGGTGATCTCGCAGTGATCGCGACGGCTGGGATCTCGTAGCAAAGGAGGTGGTCACTTGAAACACGACTGTACCGGAGGGCTGCGCCGATAACGGCGAGTCGACGGGCCTGCCGTTGATGCAGCCCACCACATGATTCCTATGGCTGCCGCCCCCTCGTGGGGCGGCAGCTTTTTTTAACGCTCGCCCAACGGCCGTGCAGCCTGTCGAGCACCTCGGTCGCCTCGGTGAGCAGCGGTGAGTGGCCGAGGTAGCGCTCCGCCATCTCGCGTTTGCCGCGGGCGAGGAGGGTGGCGTAGACGTGCAACTCGAAGTGCAGCCGCAGGCTTCGCTCCGCCTCGTGCTCACCGACACCATGGAACACGCCCATGAGCGCCTCGGCGGTGGAGAGCTGCGTCGGCGTCGGTTGGTCGCGAAGCCAGTAGCGGCTCGGCTGAACGCTCGCATCCGGCAGGCGGACGCAGCGACCGACACGCTCGACGGCGCGGAGCATCTCGCCGGCCTGCCGCCACGTGCCGTCGAGCAGGAGGACCGGCTGCCGGGAGCCGCGTGCCCCATCGGTCATCGCCGGCGACGTCGGCAGCGGGTCGCCGCCGGGATGCAGGATCCAGAGTTCACGGCCCGGCTCCACGGCGTCGGCCGGGAACCCCGTGGCCGTGAAGAACCGGGTCTCGCGTTGGAAGAGATACCGCGTGGCGCCGGTCACCGCCCGGGCGACGAGCGTGCCGGTGCTGGAGGGCTTGTGCTGCTCGCCGCGGTGGACGAGCACATGGACCGCGAGCGGCGACACGACCTGCGGAAGCATGTCGCACGTGCGTGTGCGCACACCACAGCCACCCCTTTCCCTGCCGGGTGACCGGCGAGCAGAGCCTGGCGGCGGCTACTTCCGCGACACCCTTCGCCGGGCCCGGCGGGCCTTGTTCACATCGGCACGGGCCGCCCGCTCCTCTTCGCGGTACGTGCGTACGGCCTCTGGATGGGCCTGCCGCCAGATGTCGGGTCGCAGGGCCTCGTAGTCGGTCTCTCCGGCGAGGAGCCGGTCGAGCACATCCTTGACGTTGGCGAACACGTCGAGGTCGTTCCGCACGGCGCTGCTGACGATCGTAAACAGGTCAGCGGCGCGGTACCCCGGCTCGACTTCACCAATGAAGAGCCAGTTTTTGCGGCCAATGGCCACCTTCTTCATCAACTGCTCAGTGAGGTTGTTGTCGATCGGCATGAGGCCGTCGTCGAGATAGACGAGCAGGTGATCGAACTGGTTTCGGAGATACGTCAGGGCCTGCGCGAACGTCTCCTTGGGCAGCACGTTCGCCACCACGTCGCCGTTCACATATTCACGTATCCGTTCCCAGATCGACTTCGCCTCGGCCTGCCGCAGAGCTTTCCGGTCGTCTGCCGAGAAGTCTTTGGCGCGGTCTTCGATGTCATAGAGTTGCTGGAACATCGAGAGCAATACAGCGGCATGTGCCGGATGATTGTCTCGCGCGTTGAACACCTTCCTGCGGGCATGCGCCACGCAGGCCCCGCGGACGATCCGCCCGTCGCTCTTCGTCTGCACCGCGTCGTAGCCCGCGTAGCAGTCGGCAATCAGCGTGCCTGTGAAGCCGTCCAGGAAGATCTCCGGCCCGTCTCGATGGCGGCTGACGGTGAAGTCAAAGACATCGATCGGCGTTGTAATGCTCCGATACGCCCACATGCGCGCGGTGATGCTCTTCCGCGCTTCTGCATGCGCAGCGGCGATCACCTCGCGGACTCGGGTGGACTTCGGGTCGAGTGGGTCGGGGGGCGGCAGGTCCTTCGGCGTCACGAGTGTCACGGTCGTGTCGTCAGTGCCGATGATCGGTCCGGCCCGCACCACCTCCCGGAGGTGCAAGACCAGCGGCCGGATGCATTCCGCCGTGGCCCGAAGGATGTTCTGGAGCGTGCTGCGGGCGGGGGTCCAGCCGCAGGAGGCGAAGACGTCCTGCTGGCGGTACACAGGCAAGTGGAAGCCGTATTTATGGACGACGATCTGGGCGGCCACGCTCGTGCCGTATCTGTTGCCCTCGACGAGTCCGACGGGCCGCTGGGCCTCCGCGACGCCGCACTCCTCGTGCTTCCGGCAAGCGAGCTTGGGGATGCCCGTGCGGCGGACGACGAGCTTCGGCGGCACGATCTCGAGCGTCTCCTGCCAGTCGTAGCCGATCACCTCCCGCTCTCCGTGCTGCGGGCAGGTCTTCTGATCGTCAGAGACCGGCAGCTTCAGCTCGATCCGCGGGAGATGGGCCGGGAGCTGTTCACTGCGGGGCTTCTGGGGTTGCTGCCTGCGACGCTCATAGCCGTCGATGGCCTCGTAAGCAGCATCGGCGATACCTTCGGCGGCATCCGCCACGTCGGGCGAGTCGCCGAAGTCGATCTTCAGCTGGCTCGGATCGTTCAGGTATCGCTCGATCCGCTTCTTGAAGGCAGCCTGCAGGGCGGCCGCGAGGCGGAGCTGGTATTCGGCAAGCTTGTCCTTCTGTTCGGCAAGCTGCTGGTTCTGCTGTGCGACCAGCGCGTCCTTGGCGGCGAGCGCGGTGTCACGTTCCGCGATCACCGTGCGGCACTCGGTGATGACGACATCCTTCTCGACAAGCGAGATGTTCTGCTCGCGGAGCAGCCTGTGGCAGGCCTCGATGTCGCTCGGAAACTTTGTCTGCGATGACATGCACGCGTCATGCAAATCATGACGCGATTGGCAAGAGTAGATTCATGTGCGAGTGAAAAATAATCGCATGCCAAACGCGATGCGACGTCAGTCAGCTCGCGCGATTGAATCGCTTGCGTCGGCGCACACTCTCGAGGCGCACGCCACCAAGGATCATCGCGAGTTGGATCGCGTCGATGCGCACGCGCTTCTCGCCGCCTCGTGCAGAAACGACCTCGAAAGTCCCCTGCTCGAGCCGCTTGTACCAGAGCACGAAGCCGTCGCCGTCCCACCAGAGCGCCTTGATCCGATCGCGCCGGCCGTTCACGAACAAGAACAGGCTGCCGTCGGTCGGGTCGTCACCGAAGACGCCACGGATAAGCCCGCACAGGCCCGTGAAGCTCTTGCGCATGTCGGTGGCTTCCGTGTGCAGGAAAATCACCGGAACTGGCGCGACGCTCAGCATGAGACAGACTCCGCCTGCGAGGCCATGCGGTCGATCGCCAGCCGCACGAGGTCGATTCGGTCGTCCGGGATCTCCAGCGTCGCACCGCCGGGGAATCGCACCATGATCCAGCGCCGGGGGATCACCTCCACGGGCTCGAAGACCACCACCGTGGACCGTGGCTTCATGGACGTGGGCCGCCGCAGTGCGGCGGCCTCCACCTGCCGCCGCCAATACTTCAGGGTCTTCAGCAGAATTTGTGGGTAGAAAGCCTGGGTTTCTGCGCGGGGCTCTGCCCCGGACCCCGAGGTTTATGAGCCATGGCACAGGCATCAGCCTGAGTCTGTCGGCGTGAGGCTGATGCTTCCGGCAGCGATCGCACCAAGCCGCTGGCGGCATGGGT
>VGYR01000041.1 GCA_016872925.1 Planctomycetota bacterium | reverse complement strand
TCATCTTGGACGAAAGGTCGCCTCCCGACTCCGAAAGACGCGGGACGACCAGCCTCTCCTGCGTTCCTTCTTCAAGACTTCGAAACTACCCCTGCAATCCGTAAGCCGCTTTTTCAAAGCTCAATAAGCCCGGCTCTGGTGGTGTCGTCGATGTTGGGAACGGTTTGCTCACCGTCGCCGAGGGGCTTTCCACGTTCAACCTGTACGTCAGCCTGAGCACTGGTCGCGGAAGTGGCTCGTGGGACGGAACCGCCGGTATCAAGTCTGGCTCGGCGGCAGCGAGCGGTGGCTCGCGCACTGTCGGTTGGCTCGACAACGGTGACGGCTCGGTGACGTTCGGCTACGCGGCCCCAGGCGACACGAACCTTGACTGGAAGCTTGACATCATCGACATCGCCAACCTTCTCGGTAGCGGCAAGGTCGACACAGGCCTCACCGCAACCTGGGCAGAGGGCGACTTCAACTACGACGGCTTCGCCGACATCCTCGACATAACGGACATCGTGGCTACCGGACTCTTCGATACGGACTCCTACAACGCTGCCACGGGAGCGTTGGCTGCGGTACCCGAACCCGCAACGCTCGGGCTCGTGGGTATCGCGGCGGGTGTGGCTTTGGTGATCGCCGCGACGCGTAAGCGGGTGCCCCCCTCGGCGAATCCTGATGCAGATACTGAGAGTCCTCGTGCCCTGAGCCCGAATCATGGCTTCGCGTCGGCCGCCGGCCACCGCCTCGCGACGAGCAGGGCTGGAAAACAAGAGGCCCTCGAATACACCCGGCAGGACTCGAACCTGCAACCCTCGGTTCCGAAGACCGATGCTCTATCCATTGAGCTACGGGTGCGCTGGTCTCACCAATCGTACCGGTTTTGCCGCTCGGTCAACCGGAACGCCGACCACGGGGGCCCCGGGGGGCGTGCGCGATCGGAGCGATCGGAGCGGACGGGGTGTATTCTTGTGAGAGCCTGTGGCCAGGCGGGCGACACGTCGTCCCCAGGGTGCAACGTCGGCCGCAGCCGCTGGTTTGCCAGTCATGGCCACGATCACTCTCCGGGTACTGCACGGGCCCGACCGCGGCCGGGTGTTTTCCGACGTCGCCACGCCCGTGACGATCGGCCGCGAGGAGGGCAACTCGATCCAGCTCAACGACGAGCGGATCAGCCGCTACCACCTCAAGCTCCAGGATGACCACGAGAAGGTGGTCGTCACCGATCTGGAGAGCACCAACGGCACCCGCGTCAACGGCGAGGACATCCAGGTGCGGGTCGTCCGTGCCGGCGACATCATCCAGCTCGGCAAGTCGACGCTCCTGGTCGGTTCCCGCACCGACATCGACGAGCGGATCTCGGCGATGGCGGCCCGCCATCCGCCGGCGGCCGACGGCCACGCCCGCCAGCTGCAGGAGCGGCTCCACAAGATCACCAGCCACCCGGTCGACGCCGCCGAGGACGTGGGGGCCATCCGCTCGCCGCTCCGCGCCACCGCCGGGCCGCCGCCGCTGCCGGACCGCCTCAGCCCCGCCCAGTCGGCCGAACTGATCGAACTGATCGAGTACGTCCACCGCTCCCTGCGCGACGCCAGCGACGGCCTGCTGCGGGTGGGCCCGGAGAGGGTCGAACTCGACTACACCGAATGGCAGGCACTCCTCGATCTCCAGGCCCGGCTCGCCGAACTTCTCCGCGACAGTGCCCAGCCGAAAGAGGCGTAGGCCCGCTCCGTTCACCCGCGGGATCGAAGCGTCCGGTCTGCTAGACTCCGACGGTCCCGCGAGGCCCACGGATGAGCACGCCTTCGTTCGCCCACCTTCACTGCCACAGCCACTACAGCCTGCTCGACGGCGCGAGCTCGATCGACCGTCTGGTGTCGCGGACGGTCGAACTGGGCATGAACGCCCTGGCGATCACCGACCACGGCAACCTGCACGGGGCGCTGGAGTTCTACGAGGCGGCGAAGGCCGCCGGGATCAATCCGATCATCGGCTACGAGGCCTACATCGCCCCGGGCAGCCGCTTCCAGAAGGACGCGGGCAGCCAACGCGACTCGAGCTACCACCTCACCCTCCTGGCCCGCGACCGGATCGGCTTCGCGAACCTGCTGAAGCTGGCGACGAAGGCGTATTTGGAGGGCTTCTACTTCAAGCCGCGGATCGACCGTGAGCTGTTGGCGGAGCACGGGGCGGGCCTGATCTGCCTGTCCGGCTGCCTGTCCGGCGAGTTCAGCCGGGCGCTGGTCGGCTCGTCCCGCGAGCAGCGGGAGTCGCTGGCGCAGGCCCGCGAGGTCGCCGGCTGGTTCCAGGCCACGTTCGGCGACCGCTACTTCATCGAGATCCAGGACAACGGGCTCGACGTGCAGCGGCAGGTCACGGAAGCCGCCCTGGAGATCTCCCGTGAGCTCGGCATCCCGCCGGTCGCCACCTGCGACTGCCACTACGTCAACCGCGAGGACGCCGAGGCGCAGGACATCCTGCTGTGCGTCAACACGGGGCGGTTCCGTAACGACGCTTCGCGGATGCGGATGGATTCGAGCGAGTTCTACCTGAAGAGCCCGGCGGAGATGCACGCGGCCTTCGCGGGCATCGACCGGGGCCTCGCGGCGGCCGCGGTCGGCCGCAGCCAGCAGATCGCCGATTCGGTGTCGATCGACCTCGACCTCGGGAAGCGTCATTTTCCGGGCTTCGACGTCCCCGGCGGCAGGACCGCGTCGGAGGAACTGCGGCGGCTGTGCCTCGCCGGTCTCCGCGAGCGGTACGCCCGGGTGGCCAGCCGCTGGGCCGAGGAGGCCGTTCCGGCGGACCCCGCCACCGCCCCCCTGCACGCCCACGTGCTCGAGCGGCTCGACCGGGAACTGGCCGTGATCGACACGCTGGGATTCGCCAGCTACTTCCTGATCGTCTGGGACTTCGTCCGCCACGCCCGGGAGCTCGACATCCCCGCCGCGGCCCGGGGCTCCGGCGTCGGCGCGCTGGTGGCCTACGCCCTCCACCTCTCGCACGTCTGCCCGCTGGAATACGACCTGCTCTTCGAGCGCTTCCTCGACGTCAACCGCCGCGAGGCGCCCGACATCGACATCGACTTCTGCAAGGAACGGCGGGGCGAGGTCATCGACTACGTCAAGAAGAAGTACGGCGAGGCCAACGTCGCCCAGATCGGCACGTTCGGCACGCTCGCCGCCCGGGCCGCGATCCGTGACGTCGGCCGCGCCCTGGGCATGCCGCTGCCGCGCGTCGACCAGATCGTGGCCCTCGTGCCCGACCAGCTGGGCATCACGCTCGAGGAGGCGGCCGCGGAGGGCTCGCAGCTGGCCGCGGCCTGCGGCGACGACCCGGAGGTTCGGGAGCTCGTCCAGCTCGCCAAGCAGATCGAGGGCCTGGCGCGGAACGTGGGCACCCATGCCGCCGCCGTGGTCATCGCCGACCGGCCGCTCGACGAATACGTGCCCCTGCAGCGGGTGACGGGCAAGGAGGAAGTGATCACCCAGTGGGCGATGGGCGACGTCGAGCGGGCCGGGCTGATGAAGATGGACTTCCTCGGCCTCCGCTACCTCACGGTCGTGGCCAAGACGCTCGACATCATCGCGCTGACGACCGGCCGGCGGCTCGACCCCCTCGCCTTCCCGCTCGACGACAAGGCGACCTTCGCCACCCTCTGCCGCGGCGAGACGAAGGGCATCTTCCAGCTCGAGAGCGGCGGCATCCGCGACCTGCTCCAGCGGATGAAGCCCGACCACTTCCTCGACATCGTGGCCGTGAACGCGCTCTACCGGCCGGGCCCGCTCGAGGGGGGCATGGTCGACGAATACGTGACCGTCAAGCACGGCCGCAAGCGGGCCGCGTTCCTCCACCCCGTGATGCGGGACGTGCTGGAGGAGACGCACGGCGTGATGGTCTACCAGGAGCAGGTGATGCGGATCCTGGAGCGGCTCGGGGGCATCGAGCTCTCCAGCGCCTACACCTGCATCAAGGCGATCAGCAAGAAGAAGCTCGAGACGATCGCCCCCTTCCGCGAGCAGTTCGTGGCGGGGGCGCAGCAGCAGGGCCTCGCCAGGCAGCAGGCGGAGGAGGTCTTCGCGCTGATCGAGAAGTTCGCCGGCTACGGCTTCAACAAGAGCCATTCGACCGCCTACGCCCTGCTCGCCTTCCAGACCGCCTACCTCAAGACCCACTTTCCCACCGAGTTCATGGCCGCCCTGCTGTCGGGCGACATCACCGGCCGCAACTTCAAGAAGAAAGACTCGCTCGTCGAGCACGTGGAGGACTGCCGCCGGATGGGGATCGAGGTGGCGTGCCCCGACGTCAACGCCTCGGCCGCCGACTTCGGCGTGGCGGACGGGCGGATCCTGTTCGGGCTTGCGGCGGTGAAGGGCTGCGGCGAACAGGCGGCGGCGGCGATCGCCGCCGAACGAGCCGCCCGCGGGCCGTACCGCGACCTGCACGACTTCTGCGGCCGGCTCGACCCGTCGGTGGTCAACCGGACGGCGATCGAGAACCTCGCCAAGGCGGGCGGGCTCGACGGGCTCGGCGGCCACCGTGGTGCGCTGCTCGCCGGGGTCGAGAAGGCGATGGCCGCCGGCGCCGCGCAGCTCGCCGACCGCCGCAGCGGCCAGAAGAGCCTGTTTGCGGCCCTCGAGGAGCCGCAGGCCGCCGCGACCGACCCCGGCGCCGCCGGCTTGCCCGACGTGCCCGCCCTCTCCGACCTCGAGATGCGGTCGAACGAGAAGGAGGTGCTCGGCTACTACATTCACAGCCACCCGCTCGCCGAGTTTCAGGGGCTGATCGAGGCGATCGGCACGCACGGCACGATCGACCTCGGCGGCACGAAGGCCAAGGAGGCGGTCGTGGTCGGCGGACTGGTGTCGGCCGTCAAGCTCTCCAACACCAAGCAGGCCCGCCCCGGCTCGACGCATACGCGGTATGCGATGTTCGACCTCGAAGACATGGACGGCCTCGTCCGCAGCATCTGCTGGCCGGAAGACTACGCCCGGATCGGCGAACTCCTGCAGCCCGATGCCGTGGTGCTGATCGGCGGCTCGATCGACCGGCGGGCCGGCAGCGAGGAGACCAATCTGATCGTCAACGACGTGGTGCCGATCGCGGAGGCCTGGAACCTCCAGCCGCGGGGGGTGACGGTGAGGCTCGACGAATCGCTGCACGACCGGGCCACCCTCGATCGGCTCGCCGAGCTTCTCAGACGTCACCCGGGCAAGGTGCCCCTCCGGCTCGTGCTCGATCTGGCCGACGGCAGCCGGGTGTTCCTCGACGTCGATCGCGACCGCGTCCGCTGGGGCCCGGAGTTGTATCGCGACCTGCTGACCCTGCTTGGTCCGAGTTGCGTGCGGGCGCCCGTGTCGATCGGCGGCAGGAGAGACGAGCCCGCCCGACGGGGACCGCCCGGCCGAGCCCCCGCGGCCGTTGGCTGAGCCGGCTGCCGCGGCCAAAAACCCTGCCGAACCTCGCATTGCCCCCATCCGCCGGCCTGACTACCCTCCCGCCGGTCGGGCGCTCTGATTTTAGGCAGCCCGCGTGTCGATTGGTTTCCTCCGGCAGCCCCGCAGGTGCTCACCATGCCGCTTCCACGGATTCCCGCCCGCCTCGCGCCGCCGTGTCGGCTCGTCACCGTCGGAGTGATGGCACTCGCGCTCATCCTCGGATCTCGTGCATGGGGCCAAGTCGGAGGCCAACAGGGCGGCCAGCTCGGCGGCGGCCAACTCGGCGGGGGCGCGGGCCAACTCGGCGGGGGCGCGGGCCAACTCGGCGGGGGCGCGGGCCAACTCGGCGGGGGCGGGGGCCAGCTCGGTGGGGGAGGGGGCCAGCTCGGCGGAGGAGGCGGCGGGGGCGGCGGCCTTCAGCCCGCCGGCGTCTTCATCGATCCCCAGGGAGTGCTGCGCCAGACCGGCGCGGCCCACGCGGGGCTCTCGGCCGCCCACCGCAAGGCGGCCATCGAAGCGCTGCCGGGCGACCTGCAGAAACCGGCGCCGCTGCGGAAGGTGGCGCTCTCGCGGCTGGAGGCGGCGGTCGCCCAGGCCGCAGCGGACGGCACCCGCCTTCCCGACGAGGTGGAGAAGCTCGCGGGCCTCACCCGGCTGCAGTACGTGTTCGTCTATCCGGCCGAGGGGGGCACGCCGGGCGAGATCGTGCTCGCCGGCCCCGCCGAACCCTGGATCACCGACGCCACCGGCCGCGTGGTCGGAGCGGCGACCGGCAGCCCGACGTTGCTGCTCGAGGATCTCGCCACCGCCCTTCGCAGCTTCGCCCCCGGCCAGTCGCACGACACGCTGGTGGGCTGCTCGATCGACCCGACGAAGGAGGGCCTCGCCCGGATGCAGGCCTTCCTCAAGCAGGTCGGCAAGGTGAATCCCCAGGGGGGCGTTGACCGGATCGTCGCCGGCATGCGGGAGGCGCTCGGACCGCAGACCGTCACCGTACAGGGCGTGCCGGCCGGCAGCCATTTCGCTCGGGTGCTCGTGGAGGCCGACTACCGCATGAAGTTGATCGGCATCGGCCTCGAGCGGCCCCCGGTGCGGATGCCCGTGTGGATCGAACTCGCCTCTGCCGGCGCCGTCGCGGCCAACGCGCTGCAGCGCTGGTACTTCATTCCCGACTACGAGTGCGTGCGGATCTCCGAGGACGATCTGGCGATCGAACTCGTCGGCCGCGGGGTGAAGCTCTGCGGGGCCGACGAGGTGGTGCAGCCCGACGGCTCGCGGCTCTCCGCGATGCGGGCCGACCAGGCGAGCCGCACCTTCACCGAGGCCTTCACGGACAAGTACGCGGAGATCGCCGCCAAGAGCCCGGTCTACGCCCAACTCCGCAACATGATCGACCTGGTGGTCGCGGCGGCGTACCTCCAGGAACACGACGCCTACGGCAAGGCGGGCTGGGGAGCCGAGAAGCTCCGCGACGAGTCGTGCTGCGCCGTCGAGCGGTTCACGCCGCCGTCCCAGGCGGAGACCGCGATCCACGCCGTGTGGCGCGGCACCCGGCTGCTGACGCCGATCGGCGGCGGCGTGGCCATCGAGCCGCGGCGGGCCGTGCAGGCCCCGAACCTGCTTGGTGACGAATCGGGCGCGGTGCAGTCGGCCCACGCCGCGGCCCACGACCTGCCGACGGCAGGCTGGTACTGGGACTGAGGCCGAGTCCGGCGTCGTGCTGCCGTACCGCTCACGCGGTGACGCTCCCGGAACGTGCCACACGGCGGACGCCCTCCGGAAGCCCCAATCGCGTCAGCGATCGCCTTACGGAATCCCCAATCGCGTCAGCGATGGGGACCTGGGGGCCGTCAGACCTTGACCCGCTCGAGGTACTCACCCGTCCGCGTGTCGACCTTGATGGTCTCGCCCTGCTCGATGAACGCCGGCACGGTCACTTCGGCCCCGGTCTCGAGCTTCACGGGCTTGGTCAGGTTCGTGGCCGTGTTGCCGCGGACCGCCGGCTCCGCATATTCGACCTTGAGCACCATGTGGTTGGGGGGCTCCATCGAGATCGGGTTGCCGTTGTAGAGCAGCATCGAGCAGACCGTGCCCTCCTTGATCCACTTCCAGGAGTCGTCCACCTGCTCCTTGGAAAGCTCGTACTCCTCGTAGTTGGCGTTGTCCATGAACACGAACGCCTCCCCCCGCTTGTAGAGGAACTGGGCGTCGATCGTGGTGATGTCGGCCTCGTCGAGCGAGTCACCGCTCTTGTAGGTGCGGTCGAGCACCGTGTTCCGCAGCAGGTTCCGCAGCTTGCACTTGTAGAGCGCCTGCCCCTTGCCGGGCTTCACGAAGTTGCACTCGATCATGATGTACGGGTCGCCGTCGATCTGGACCTTGAGGCCCTTCTTGAACTCGCTGGTGTTGTAGGCTGGCACTGTCGCTCGACGCTCCTGTGGAAGGCCGCTTTCTTTCCGGAGACCGACGCCCGTATCCTGAAGCGGAGTCAAGAGTGGCGGCGAGTCACCGACCTGTCAACTTCCACCGGCCGTTCCCGATGACCACCGCCGCACCGCCACGTGACGCCTCCTCGGCCGCCCCGGGCTGGCAGCGGGAGCTCGCCGACGCCATCCGCGACCCGGCGGAGCTCGCCGACCTGCTGGGCATCGACGCGGCCGCGCGGCCCGCCGCCGCGGCCGGCTTCCCGCTCCTGGTGCCCCGGTCCTTCGCGGCCCGCATGCGGCGCGGCGACCCGCGCGACCCGCTGCTGCTGCAGGTCTGGCCGCAGGCCGACGAAGACACCCCCGCCCCCGGCTGGTCTTCCGACCCGCTCGCCGAGGCCGACGCGCTCGCGGCCCCCGGCCTGGTCCGCAAGTACCGCGGCCGGGCCCTGCTCCTGCTCACTGGCGGCTGTGCGATCAACTGCCGCTACTGCTTCCGTCGCGAGTTTCCCTACGCCGAGCACGGCGCCACGCGCCGCGGCGTGGCCGCGGGCCTCGCCGCGATCGCCGCCGACGAGTCGCTCAGCGAGGTGATCCTCTCCGGCGGCGACCCGCTCGTCGTCGACGACGGCTTCCTCGCCGAGGTGCTCGCGCGGCTCGACGAGATCCCGCACCTCCGCCGGCTGCGGATCCACACGCGGCTGCCCGTGGTGCTGCCGGCCCGGGTGACGGCCGGCCTCGTGGACGTGCTCCGCGATTCCCGGCTCGCCCGCGTGATCGTGATCCATGCGAATCACCCGCACGAGATCGACGACTCGGTCGCCGACGCGGTGCGGGCGCTGGCAGCCGCGCCCGCGATGATGCTCAACCAGGCGGTGCTGCTGGCGGGCGTGAACGATTCGGCGGCGACGCTCGCCGCCCTGGCGGAGAGACTCGTGGAAATCGGCGTCGCTCCCTATTATCTGCACCTGCTCGACCGCGTCCGGGGCGCCGCCCACTTCGAGGTGCCGGAGGCGCGGGGGCTGGAGATCCACCGCCAGTTGCAGGATTCGCTCCCGGGCTACGCGGTTCCCCGCCTCGTCCGCGAGGTCCCGGGCGAACCCGCCAAGGTCTGGATCCGATGAACGTGTGCCCGGCACCCCGCCACTTCGAGGAGAGCCCCCGATGAGAGTCCTGATCGCCGTCGACGGTTCGACGATGTCGCTCGACGCGGTGCGGTTCGCTGCCGGACTGCTCGATCCGGCCGCCGACCTGGCGGCGCTCTTCTATTCGCCCCGGGATCTCGAGCAGCGGGTGCCGCACGCCTCGCGGTCGATCATCGGCGGGGCGGCGGCGGCCGTGTTCGACGACGCCCGCGCGTGCCTGCCGCCCGCGATCGCCGAGCGGGCGGAGTTCGTGCAAAACGATGCCCCGGCCGCCGTCGGCATCCTCGCCGCGGCGACGACCTGGCAGGCAGACCTCGTGGTCGTGGGGGCCCGCGGGCACGGGGGGCTGCAGAGCCTCCTGCTCGGCAGCGTGTCTCGGGCGGTGGTGCACGGGGCGCACCTGCCGGTGATGGTGGCCCGGTCTTCCCCGCCACGGGGCCGCGGGCCTTCGGTCTTGGCGTGCCACCACCCGGCGAGCGCCGCCTCCGTCGCCAAGGCGGTCGGCCACGTCCACTGGCCGGCCGGGACCGTCGGCTCGGTGATCGGCGTCGCCGAGTCGCTGCTGGCGGGCCCGCTGCCCGCCTGGCTCGAGAAGCGGGTCCGTGATCCCGACACCGCCGCCGTCGCCAAGGCCTGGCAGCAGGAGCACGACGCGGAGGTGACGGCGCTGGAAGGCGTGCTCGCGGCCTTCGCGGCGACGCTCCCGCCGGCGTTCCGGGGGACGAAGCCCGTCGTCGCGCAGGGCAACCCGGGCGATCGCATCGTCGAGCGGGTCAAGGCCGACGGGATCGACCTCGTCGTCCTCGGCCGCACGCCGACCGATCCGCTCTCCAGGTGGCTCCTGGGCAGCACGTCCGAGGCCGTGCTCTCGCAGTCGCCGGCGAGCGTGTTGATCGTGCCCGTCGAGAAGTGACGGCACGGCCGCTCGCGTGAAGCCAGGTTTCGGGAAGCCCGGCGGCGTGAGCGCTGGAGCCCGGCCCGCTCAGATGTAGTACATCGAATCCCCGGGGGGTCCGCACTTCGCCGCGAGGCTGGCGATCGAGATCGCGGCCAAGGCCTTCGATTCCGCTTCGGCGACGGTCTCCCACGCGGAGACGAGCGTGGCGGCGGTCCGCGACTTGCGGGACAGCTCCGCGGACAGCGGCGCCGCCGCGTCGGCCGGTCCATCCACCGCCTCGAGGACGTCGAGCAGCGTCACCTCGCCCGGGGCCTTCGCCAGCCGGTAGCCGCCGGCCGCGCCGCGGACGCTCATCACGATTCCCGCGGCCTTGAGCTGGAGCAGGATGTGGACGAGGAACCGGGGCGGCACTCCCTGCGCCGTGCAGATCTCGCGAATCCGCACCGGCGTCGGCGAATCGATCCTGCGTGCCAGTTCCACCACGGCCAGGGCGGCGTATTCGGTCTTGGCGGAGAGGCGCATCGGCGTTCCCGTCGTCAGCGTGAATGCAGGCCGCACTCGGTCTTGGCCGTGCCGCTCCAGCGACCGGCCCGCTCGTCCTCGGCGGCCGCGACGGCCCGGGTGCAGGGCTGGCAGCCGATGCTCACGTAGCCCTTGTCGTGGAGCGGGTTGTACGGAACCTGCTCGCGCACGATCACGTCCCAGACCTGGGCCTTCGTCCAGTTCGCCAGGGGCGACACCTTGACCACGCCGAACTTGTGGTCCCAGCCCACGATCGGCGCGGCGGCGCGGTCGGGGCTCTGGTCGCGCCGGATGCCGCTCATCCAGGCGTCGAAGCCGGTGAGCACCCGCGTGACCACCGCGAGCTTGCGATCGCCGCAGCAGCGGTCGGGATCAACGCGATAGATGGGCCCCCCGTGGGTGCGCTCGTAGTCCTCCACGGTCGTCTCGGGCCGCTCGAGCGCGACCTCGATGCCGTAGCGGGCCGCGATGCGATCGCGCAGCGCCAGCGTCTCCGGGAACTGATAGCCGGTCTCCAGATTGAAGACGTGCGTGCCCGGGGCGATCGCGGCGAGCCAGTGGATGATCAGGCAGCCCTCGGGGCCGAAGGCGGTGGCCATGGTGAGCCGTCCGCCGTAGCGGTCGACGGCCCAGCGGATCACGTCGGCTGGACTCGCGGCCTCGAGCGATCGGCTCGCCCGCGCGAGGTCCTCACGGAGTTCCCCGGTCGCCTCGCGAACGCGAGGCGGATTGACCGTCGGCCCAGGGACCATTTCCGATACCTTATCTTGTTGGTCAACTTTTGAAAGTATATCCTTGCCAACCCAAAATCGTCCAGCCGTACCACCGACGTGCGGCCGCAGCCGCTTCAGTCCGCAGGGTTTGCCCAGCGGCCCCATCCATCACCGCAGAGTCTGTTCGCCGGGTACGCTTCGCGGACGAGAGCCGGGGCCGTGAAGCCCGGCAAATACCCGCCGGCTCGTGCCCGTGGGCAAGACCGGCAGGGAAGCCCGGGAGGCACTCATGGCGCGCAACGTCGCTCTGGCGGTCGATCTGGGGGCCTCGGGCGGCCGCGTGGTCGCCGGCAGCTTCGATGGCCGCCGGCTCGAACTGGAGGAGATCCATCGGTTCGAGAACGGGCCGGTGTCGCTGGCGGGCCAACTCGTGTGGGACCTGCCGCGGCTCTGGCAGGAGGTCGTCGCCGGCCTGCGGGCCGCCGCGGAGCGGCACGGGCCGGCGGTGACGAGCGTCGGCGTCGACACCTGGGGGGTGGATTTCGCGTTTCTGGGCACGGATGGCGCCCTCCTCGGAAACCCGGTCTGCTATCGCGACGCCCGCACCCGGGGCATGCTCGCCGCCGCCGAGCGAACCGTTCCCCGCCCCGAGATCTTCGCGGCGACCGGGCTGCAGTTCATGGAGCTCAACTCGCTCTACCAGCTCCTCGCCATGCACGAAGCCCGGTCGAGCATCCTGGCCGCAGCCGATCGCCTGCTGATGATCCCGGACGTGTTCCACTGGCTGCTCTGCGGCAAGCCGACCAACGAGCGGACCAACGCCTCCACGACCCAGTGCTACGATCCCCGCCGGCATGATTGGGCGTTCGGGATGCTCGATCGCTTCGGCCTGCCACGGCGAATCTTCGGGCCGCTCACCGACCCCGGCACGGATCTCGGCGGGCTGCGGCCGGAGGTCGCCGCCGAGACCGGCCTGCAGCATGCGCACGTGGTCGTGCCCGGCACGCACGACACCGCCAGCGCCGTGGCGGCGGTGCCCGCCGACGAGCCGCCGAGCAGCCGGCCCGACTGGTGCTACGTGAGCCTCGGCACCTGGGCGCTGGTCGGCGCCGAACTCGACCGGCCGCTGGTCACGGCCGAGTGCCTGGCCCGCAACTTCACCAACGAAGGGGGCGTGGGGGGCACGACCCGGCTGCTCAAGAACGTCTGCGGGCTGTGGCTCGTGCAGCAATGCCGGGCGGCGTGGCAGCGATCGGGCCAGGGCTGGTCGTGGGATCAGCTCACCGCCCTCGCCGCGGAGGCTCCGCCGCTGGTGACGCTCGTCGATCCGAACGACCCGTCGCTGGTGGCGCCCGCCGACATGCCGGAGGCGATCCGGGCGCTGGCCAAGCGGGCGGGCGAGCCGGTGCCCGATTCCACCGGGGCGATCGTCCGCACGGCCCTGGAGAGCATCGCGGCGGCGATCCGGCGGACGCTCGGCGAGCTCGACGACCTGCTCGGCCGGCGCGTGTCGCGGGTGCACGTGGTCGGAGGCGGGGTGCAGAACCGACTGCTCTGCCAGATGATCGCCGATGCCACCGACCGCCCGGTCGTGGCCGGCCCCGTCGAGGCCACCGCTGTCGGCAACCTGCTGGTCCAGCTGGCCGGCCGCGACGGGCCGCTCGACCTCCGCGCGATCCGCAGGATCGTCCGCGACAGTTTCGAGCCCCGACGGTACGAGCCCCGCGACGCAGCCCGCTGGAACGACCGGCTCGCCTGACGAGTCATGGCCGCCGGCACGGGTTGGAAACCCGTGCTACTCAAGTGCCAGCCGCCCACCAGGCGTCCGGGTTTCCAACCCGCGTCCGCGCACCCGTCCGGCCACGCCCCAATCGCGCACCCCCGCCCGTCCGGCGGCTCAGGCCGCCTGGTGCTGGCGGGCGGGCCGCTTGGTGACCACGCCGTGGTCGACCTCGATGATCGCGTCGGCGAGGGCCAGCGTGCTCGCCCGGTGCGTGATCATGATCACCGTCCGGTTCTCCACGTAGGCCGCGAGCGCCTCGTGGATCAGCCGCTCGCTCTCGACGTCGATCTGGCTGGTGGCCTCGTCGAGCACGAGAATCTCGGCGTCGCGGAGAAACGCCCGGGCCAGCGCGATCCGCTGCCGCTGCCCCCCCGAGAGCCGGAAGCCGTTGGGGCCCACCATCGTCCGGTAGCCCTCGGGAAACTCCGAGATGAAGTCGTGGGCGTGGGCCTTGCGGGCCGCCGCCTCGATCTCCTCCTCCGTCGCATCCCAGCGACCGTAGCGGATGTTGTAGTGGATCGACTCGTTGAACAGCTCGGTCTGCTGCGTCACCATCGCGATCCTGCGCCGCAGGTCGTGGAGCGACAGCTCCGTCAGCGGCACGCCGTCGAGCAGCACCCGGCCCTTGGTCGGATCGTAGAAGCGGCAGATGAGGTTCACCAGCGTGCTCTTGCCGCCGCCGTTGGGGCCCACGATCGCCACCCGCTCGCCGAACCGGATCGAGACGTCGACGTCCTTGAGGACGGTGTCGATGCCGTCGTAGGAGAACGACACCTTCTCCAGGCGGATCTCCCGGTGCGGCGCGGGCACCGTCCGCGGGTTCGCCGCCTCGGCCAGCTTCGACGGGGTGTCGAGCAGCGGGTAGAGCGCCTGGGCGCCCACCATCCCGATGTTCAGGCCGGTGATCACGCCGGACAGCTTCCGCACCGGGTCGCTGGCGCCGATCAGGAAGCCGAAGAAGATCATGATGCCCGGCACGCTCATCGGCTGGTCGGTCATCGTGATCCCGAAGATCTGCGTCTCCTGGTTGATCACGAGCCACGCCCCGACCGCGATCGATGTGGCCACCATGCCGATGCCCAGGATCTCGGTGATCGGATTGGCGAGGGCGTGGTAGAAGGAGTGCCACATCCCGGTCCGCATCATGTCGCGGGTGCAGGTGCGGAACCGCTCGCGCTCGAACTCCTCCATCGTGTAGGCCTGCACGGTCAGCACGTTGTTGAGCGCCTCGAGCAGCACGTGGTGGAAGCCCTTGGAGCGGTTGAGGATGTTCTTCGACACGTTCCTGATCCGCCGGTTGAGCCAGACCATCAGGAAACCCACCACGGGGGCCAGGGTGAGGCAGGCCAGCGTCAGCCGCCACGAGACCATCATCGCCAGCCCGAGGCAGGAGGCGATCTTGAGCGGCTCGGTGACGGCGCCGCCGTAGACCGCGGTGATGCCGCCGGCGAGCATGTCGGAGGTGGCCGTGACCTGGGCCATGAAGCCGGCCGAGCCCCACTTCATGAACTGGGCCCGGTCGAGCTCCAGCGCCTTGTCGAACACCTTGAGGCGGATGTTCCGGCTGATGTTCATCGCCACCCAGCTGACGAGCAGGGTCGAGCCCATCAGGAGCACGTGCTTGAGGAACGTGCTCACCACGACCAGCGCCACCACCAGGAGCACGGTCTGGAAGGGATCGCGTGGCAGGAAGCGGTCGAGCCAGGGGGTGAGCCGCTTGCCGGAGTAGATGATCGCCTCGTCGCCGCGGCGGACGAGCTTCAGGGTGTCGAGCTGGTTGCGGTCCCGCTTCGTGCGGTCGGCGTCGGCCGGCGACTCCGCCAGCGACTTCTCGAGGGCGGCGATCTGCTCGTCGGCGGACGCGAGCCGGGCGGTGGAATCCTCGATCCGCCGCTCGTTCCACGACTGGAGCGATTCGCCCTTCAGCGTGACCTCGATGATCGGGAACAAGGCCGCGATGTTGGCGCCCCAGAGGGCGGCCACGCCGGCCGAGCAGAGCAGGGCGGCGGCCAGCAGCGGCCAGCTCTTCGCGGCCTCGCGGAGCGCCCTGAGGAAGTAGGTCATGGAGCGACGTCTCGTGGGGTCAGGGAACGACCCGAATGTGATCGGATGGATCGGCAGGCTCGGTTCAGGCCATCGCCGTCCCGTCGGCCCGGCGGCGGAAGCTGCGCCCGTCCTGGCAGGCTGGGCAGACCTCGGCCGGCGGAACCTGTCTGACGGCGGGGGAAAGTAGTGACCCCGCCGGTCGCGTTCAAGGGCGGGTTTGGACGGGAAACCCCGGCGTCACCCGCGGCCCAGGCGGAGTTCCGCGGCCAGCAGAGTGTTGGCCATCAGCATCGCGACCGTCATCGGGCCCACGCCGCCGGGAACCGGCGACAGCCAGCCGGCGACCTCCGCCACCGGGCCCGCGTCGACGTCGCCCACGAGCCTGCCGTCGACCCGATTGATGCCGACGTCGATCACGGCCGCCCCCGGCCGCACCATGGGGGCGGTGATCAGCCCCGGCTTGCCGACGGCCGCCACCAGGATGTCGGCCTCGCGCGTGAACCGGCCGAGGTCGCCGGAGCGGCTGTGGCAGATCGTCACCGTCGCATCGCAGCCTCCCGCGCCGTCGGCCGGGCAGCCGGGCGGGGGGCGCTGGGCGAGCAACAGCGCCAGCGGCTTGCCCACGATGTCGCTGCGGCCCACGATCACCACGTGCCTGCCGGCGGTGGGAATGGCGGCGTCGATCAGCATCCGCTGCACGCCCGCGGCCGTGCAGGGGATGAACCGCGGCCGCCCCTGCGAGAGCAGCCCGGCGTTCTCCGGATGGAATCCGTCGACGTCGCGATCGGGCGGCACGGCGTCGAGGACGGCGACCTGGTCGACGTGCGGGGGCAGCGGCAGCTGCACGAGGATGCCGTCGGCGTGGCCATGCTCGTCGCGGGCGATCGAGCCGACGAGCGCCACGAGGTCGGCGGTCGTGGCGGTCGCCGCCACCGGGATCACCGCCGAGTCCATGCCCAGGCGGGCGGCAGCCGCCGCCTTGCTCTTCACGTAGGAGGCGCTCGCCGCGACGTCGCCCACGAGCACCACCACGAGCCGCGGCTTCCGCCTGAACATCCCGGCGAACGTGTCGACCTCGCCCCGCAGCGAGGCCTCGATCCGGCCCGCCAGCGCCCGGCCGTCGAGCATCTGCGCCGTCATGGGGCCGCCTGCTCCGCGGCCGCGCCCCACCGCCGCCAGAGCGGCTCGATGCCCGCCGCCTCCGCATCCCCCTCGTGGAACACGAACAGGTAGCGGAGCGTGAGCGACCCGCCGGCGGGGATCGTGTGGTCGCCGGAGCCCTGCGGGGCGCCGGAGAAGTCGTGCAGGCCGAAGGGATTCGCCGCCACGAGCCCGTAGTCGCGGGCATGCCAGTGGGTCGGGTGCCGGAAGTTCCCCGGATGGTCGAGGATTCCGATGCCCATGGTCCGGCCGCCGAGCGGGCCCCAGTAATCGACCCAGCGGGCGGGCTTGCCCCAGATCGCGGCGTCCTGCACGCCCTCGGAGTTGGCGCAGTGGCCGGCGGCGCCCGCGGAGCCGTCGAGGTCCCGCAGCTGCAGCGGGGTCCGCATCCGGATGCCCAGCGTGCCCTCCTTGGTGTCTCCGAAGGTCACCGGGCCGTGATCGGCGTGGATGGTGATCGTGTAGTCGATCATGCGGGTCGTGGCGTCGCCGGCGAACACCAGCCGCGTGGTGTCGGTGCAGACGACCGTATCGTCGGCGCCGACCCAGCGGTGGTCCGCCTCGATCACCCCCTCGGCGCCCGACCGGGCCGCGCGGAGCGCGACGTGCTCGATGCGGTTGCCCGCCTGTCGCTCGGCCTTGTCGGCCTTGGGGTGCGACGTCCAGAAGTCGAAGCCGTTGACGATCCCGTGCGTGAACCAGATCGACTCGTGGTGCGGATGGTCGTGGGCCTCCCCCGCGACGCCGTCCTCCATCGGCCAGGACCGGGTCATCGGGATCCCGCCGGGGCCCAGCACGGGATACAGGATCGGCTTGCGAGACCCGCCGTGCACGTAGGCCGTGAACGGCTCGCCGTCGATGGCCACGTCGATCCTCTGGCTGCCGCAGGTCAGCGTCACCTCCGCGACCACCGGGCCGCACGCGAGCCAGGCCGCGACGCCCACCAGCCCCAGGAATGCCCGCGCCGCGCCGCTGCGCCCCGGGCTGCACTTCCGCGCCCGATCGTCCGGCCGACCGGCCTCGTCGCCCCTCATGATTCCTCCCCGAGGTAGAGCAGGCGGAGCTGGTGCTGGATCTCCTCGAGGAGCTTCCGCTCGTCGGGCCCGAGGTTGCCCCGCGTCTTCTCCTCGAGCATGTCGATCGTGTCGATGAAGTGCTTGGCGGTGGCGAGGTTCCTGACCGCCTTGTTCGTGATCGGGTTTGGAATCCTGCCGAGGGCCATCAGGGCCTGCGTGAACAGGGTGTGGATCAAGAACTCGAACGTGGCCGGCGGCATCCGGCCCGCCCCCGTGTCGTCGCCACCGGCATCCTCGCTCATCTCGGCTCCTCGCGGCTCAGGCTTCGGCCACCCACGCGCTGCCCGCGTGGCGTTCCACCGCCGCGGCCACCAGCCCGGTGAACAGCGGATGGGCGGCCGTCGGCTTGCTCTTGAACTCCGGGTGGAACTGCACGGCGACGAACCAGGGGTGGTCGGCCAGTTCCACGATCTCCACGAGCGAGCCCTCGGGGCTCGTGCCCGCGATCACCAGCCCGGCCCGCTCCAGCTGCCCGCGATACCGGCCGTTGAACTCGTAGCGGTGGCGGTGCCGCTCGGAGATCCGCGTGGTGCCGTAGGCCGCCGCCGACCTCGTGCCGTCCGCGAGCACGGCCGGACGGGCGCCCAGCCGCATCGTGCCCCCCTTGTCGACCACCGTGTACTGCTCGTCCATCAGGCAGATCACCGGATGGGGCGTGTTGCGGTCGAACTCGGTCGAGTGCGCCCCCTCGAGGCCCGCGGCGTGGCGGGCCACGTCGATCACGGCGCACTGCATGCCCAGGCAGATCCCCAGGAAGGGCAGCCGCCGCTCGCGGGCGAAGCGGATGGCCTCGACCTTCCCCTCGATGCCCCGTTCGCCGAAGCCCCCCGGCACGAGCAGTCCGTCGAAGCCCGCCAGCAGCCGCTCCGCCCCCTCCCGCTCGATGTCCTCGCTCTTGATCGGCTGCACGCGGACCTGCGCCCGGCAGGCGATGCCGCCGTGGTCGAGGGCCTCGTAGATGCTCTTGTAGGCGTCGCGGTGCTCCGCGTATTTGCCCACCAGCGCGATCGACACCTCGTGCTCGGGGTTCCGCAGGCGGTGCAGGATGTCGTGCCATTCCTCGAGGTCGGCCGGCCCCGACTGGATGCCGAACCGCCGGAGGATGATCTCGTCGATCCGGTTCGACTGCAGCGACAGCGGCACCTCGTAGATCGAGAAGTCCTTGTCGCGCTCCTCGATCACCGCGTCGAGAGGCACGTTGCAAAACAGGGCGATCTTCTCCCGGTCGGCCACGTCGATCGCCCGCTCCGTCCGGCAGACGAGGATGTCGGGCTGGATGCCGATCTGCCGCAGCAGGCCCACCGAATGCTGCGTGGGCTTCGTCTTCAGTTCCCCCGCCGCCTTGAGGTAGGGGACGAGCGTGAGGTGGATGAAGATGCAGTTCTCGCGCCCCACCTCCAGCGGAATCTGCCGGATCGCCTCCAGGAAGGGGAGGCTCTCGATGTCTCCCACGGTGCCGCCGATCTCGGTGATCGCGATGTCGGTCTCGTCGTCGGCGAGGTTCCGGACCACCTCCTTGATCTCGTTGGTGATGTGCGGGATCACCTGGACCGTCTTCCCCAGGAACTCGCCGCGCCGTTCCTTGTTGATCACCGAGAGGTAGATCTGCCCGGTCGTGTAGTTGCTCTCGCGGGTGAGCCTGGTCGACGTGAACCGCTCGTAGTGGCCGAGGTCGAGGTCGGTCTCGCTGCCGTCGTCGAGGACATACACCTCGCCGTGCTGGTACGGGCTCATCGTGCCCGGATCGACGTTGATGTAAGGGTCGAGCTTCTGCATCCTCACCCGCAGGCCGCGGGATTCGAGGAGCATGCCGATCGAGGCGCTGGTGAGACCCTTGCCCAGCGAGCTGACCACGCCGCCGGTCACGAACACGTGCTTGGTCACGGTGCGAGTTCCTTCCCGTCCGCCGGAGCATCCACATCCTGCGGCCGCCGTTCCCATGGGGACCCCGCGGCGACCGCTCCGGAACCGGATTGAACCAGCGGCGTTCCGCATGGTCAAACCCCGTCGTGATTCGTCGTGTATGGTTGTGAGATGGCCATGCCGAACGCCACCGCCCCGACGTCGAACCTCCGCATCCGGAGCCTCGAACCGCTCGTGCCGCCGGCCCGGCTGTGCGCCCTGCTGCCGCTCGACGAGCCGGCCGCGCGGACCATCGTGGAGGGCCGGCGGGCCGTCGAGGCCGTGCTGGCCGGCGAGGACGACCGCCTGCTGGCCGTGGTGGGCCCCTGCTCGATCCACGATCCCGACGCCGCCCGCGACTACGCCGCCCGGCTCCATGCCCTGGCCGACCGCGTGGCCGACCGCCTGCTGGTCATCATGCGGGTCTACTTCGAGAAGCCGCGGACGACCGTCGGCTGGAAGGGCCTGATCAACGACCCGCACCTCGACGACTCGTTCGACGTGGCGTCGGGGCTGCGGCTCGCCCGGTCGCTGTTGATCGAGATCGCCCGGCTGGGGCTGCCCACGGCGACCGAGTTTCTGGAGCCGATCACCCCGCAGTACATCGCCGACACGATCGTGCTCGGGGCGATCGGGGCCCGCACCACCGAGAGCCCCACCCACCGGCAGATGGCCAGCGGCCTGTCGATGCCGGTCGGCTTCAAGAACTCGACCGACGGCTCGCTGCAGGCGGCGATCGACGCGATGCTCGCGGCCCGCACGCCCCACAGCTTCCTGGGCATCGACAACGACGGCGGCACCTGCGTGGTGTCCACCGTGGGCAACCCCTGGGGCGTGCTGATGCTCCGCGGGGGGCGGTCGGGCTCGAACTACTCGTCCGCCGTGATGGAGGAGGCCCGCTCGAAGATGGAGAAGGCCGGCCTGCCGCCGCGGATCGTGGTGGACTGCAGCCACGCCAACTCCGGGAAGGATCCGACCCGGCAGTCGGTGGTGTGGCGGGACGTGCTCGCCCAGCGGGCGGCCGGTGACCGGTCGATCGTGGGGATGATGCTCGAGAGCAACCTCCACCCGGGCAGCCAGGCCGTGCAGGCCGACCGCTCGAAGCTCGCCTACGGCGTGTCGGTGACCGACGCCTGCATCGGGTGGGAGGAGACGGAGCAACTCCTCCTCGAGGCCCACGCCGGTCGCCGGGAGTAGCGCGGGTTTTCAACCCGCGTCGCGGCCCAACCGTAGCGCGGGTTTTCCAACCCGCGTTGCGTCCCAACCGTAGCGCGGGTTTCCAACCCGCGTCGCGGCCCAGCCGTAGCGCGGGTTTTCCAGCCCGCGTTGCGGCCCAACCGTAGCGCGGGTTTTCCAACCCGCGTTGCGTCCCAACCGTAGCGCGGGTTTTCCAACCCGCGTTGCGTCCCAACCGTAGCGCGGGTTTCCAACCCGCGTTGCGGCCCAGCCGTAGCGCGGGTTTTCCAAC
>VGYR01000040.1 GCA_016872925.1 Planctomycetota bacterium | reverse complement strand
CATGAGACTTCCGACAACACGAGCCACTCAAGCGGCCGATGCGGCGCCGGGCGGACAAGTTGTGCGCCGACTCTCCATGCCGAAATGGCAGTGCGGCGCGCTTCGCACTCGCTTGTTTCAGGACTAGACTCGGCGGCGGAGTCCACGGTCATTTTCCCCCGGCGGCCAAGCCGAATGCTCGGGTCGGCGCCATTGGCGGAGACACGCGATGAGCAGTGACGACAAGCGCGACGACGACTTCGATCCGTGGGCGGAACTCGAATCCACCGACGACGTGGTTCCCGATGGCGACGGCGGACGGGAGCCATTGGAACTGGAAGGGCCCGACGACCTCGTGTCGGACTGGCTGGCCGACGACGCCGGGGAAAACGAGGCTGCCGCGCTGGGCGTCTTCGTGCCCGAGGAGGAGCCCGAGCTCGCAGGCCTTGCCTTCGAGCCGATCGAGGGCGAGGCCACCAGCGGCGGGTTCGAAGCCGATGACACCGGGGTGGGTGGGGATCCAGGGGGCGTGCCGGTCGGAGAGAATCGAATCGACGAGACAGCCGCGACGCCCGTCGCGCCGCTGGAGACGGCTCCGGTCCGAACCGCCGCCACGAAGGGGGGCTGGGGCCAGTTGGCCGGTGTGGTGCTCGGCGGAGCGATGGCGGTTCCCGTCACCCTGGGGATTCTCGCCTGGGGGTTTCGTCAGGATCCGTTGAACGTGATGAAGCACGTTCCCGAACCGCTCGCCTTCCTCGTTCCCGGTGAACTTCGCCCCCGGGTTGCTCTCCCCACAGCGCCGCCCGTTGCTGTCGCGATCCCGGCGGCCGTCGACGTCCCCGCCGTCGCGACCGACCAGCCCGCCGGCAGCGACGAGCCGATGCCGGATGCAGAGCCGGTGGTGCAGGGTGAGGAATCCGTGACGGTGACCGCAGAGCCTGCGACCGACCTGGCGGCGGCGCTGCCTTCCGCCCGCGACGAGGTCGAGGAGACGATCCCGGCCGATGCGCCGGTCAGCGATGCGGTCGATTCGCCGCCGCTGACCGAACTCGTCGAGCCCAGCGAGCCAGCGCAGCCGATGGAGCCCGGTGGCCTCGATGGATCTCGTGAGCCCGCCGGCCTCGTGGAGCCAGTCGTGCCGGAGGAGTCGACGGTGGCAGTCGCCGAGCCGGAACCATTTTTCCCGCCCCTGCCGGACGCATCGGATTCCGTGGCCGCCGTCCCTGCGGCGGAGCCGGTGGCACTCGCCGAGCCCGTCCGGCCGCTGGATCCGCCCCTCGATTTCTCCGCCGTGGACGAATCGGCGGTGGCAGCCCGGGCCGCCTTCGAGGCGCTCGCGTCCTACGACCGGGAAGCGGGCGCCGGCGGGGACGCGTCGCTCCTCGACAAGGGGCGAACCATGCTGCTGGTGGAGTGGTATCGCAAACTGGCAGCCGTCGCGGAGACGTCTGCCGGGTTGGAGAGAACCGCGGCAGACTCCGGCTCGCCGTTGGCCGGCCCTCCGGCGTCCGTGCGGGACGTGCAGGCGGACATCGTGGCCGAGCCCGCCCGGCTCGACCAGCTCGCCCGGCTCGCCCGGAACTGGTTTTCGTATCCGGGGCGCCGGGCGGCGGGCGTGATGGTGCCCGGCGTGCTGGCCGGCACGCGACAGGTGGGGCCGTACTGGTGTTCCACCGTCACCGTGGCGGAAGCCGGAGGTCGAAGCCGTGACCTCGCGATCGTTTCCCGAACGGAGCCCCCTGCCGTCGCCGGCGGCGCGGTGCTGGTGACGGGCCTGATCATCGACGGCGACGTGGTCTGGGCTTCGGACGTATGTCCCGCGACGCCGGAAGGCGTCTCGGCCGCACCCACCGGTGCAGCTACGGCCGACGGCCGCGGTGGGTCTCCCCCGGCCCTCGATCCCTTCGCCGCGCCCGTGCCGTGACCGCATCCGCTGCGGCCGATCGCGCTCTCGCCGCCGGAGCCGCAGCGATCGTGGAGGGGCTCCGGAAGGGGCTGTTCCAGCGAGCGGACGTCGTCGCCGCTTCGCGCCGGCGGCTCGCGGCCGCGGCCGGCCTCAACGCGCTCGTGCAGGCCTGCGACGGGGATGCTCCCGAGTTGGCCAGCGGCGGTGACGTCGCCGCCGGAGGCCTCGCCGGCGTGCCGGTCAGCGTCAAGGAGTGCTTCCCGGTGCGTGGCCTGCTGACCACGCTCGGCATCCCGTCGCGCCGTGGGCCGGTCGACGCCACCGATGCCGATGTGGTCCAGCGCTTGCGGCGCGCGGGAGCCGTGATCGTCGGCAAGGGCAACGTGCCCGAGGCCATGTATCTCCACGAGACCGCCAATCCGGTCTGGGGTCGCACCGTTCACCCGCTCGACCCCGGCCGCAGTCCGGGGGGCTCGACGGGGGGCGACGCGGCGCTCGTGGCCGCGGGCGTCGTGCCGCTCGCCGTGGGGACCGATCTGGCGGGAAGCCTGCGGCAGCCGGCGCATGCATGCGGACTGTCCACCATCATGCCGAGAAGCGCGGTGCTCGGTGAGGGGGGAGCGTTCGACACGGTGCCGAGCCTGACGACGGTGCGGCCGAGGGCAGGATTCCTGGCACGGAACGTCGCCGACCTGGCCCTGGCCTTGGAGGCGACCGGCGGGGCACGGTCGGTCGCCCCGCGGCTCCCCGAGCGAATCGCCTGGTGGGAAGAGACCGGCCCGATCCCCGCAGCGTCCGCCGTCCGCCGCGGAGTTCACGAGGCCGTATCGCGGCTCGCGCGCCGGGGAATCCAGACGGTGCGGGTGCCCGCCACCGTGGCGGTCGATGCGTCGTGGCTCCTGCTTGGGATCCTGTCGGCCGACGGCGGAGCCGATATCCGGGCGCTCTACGAACGCGGGCGGCCGGGCCGCGGGGTGGCCCGCCTGCTGTCGATCGCGGGGTTTCCTCCCCGCTGGCGTCCGGCCTTGGCGGCGGTCCTGCGGCTGGTCGGCCGGGGCATCGAGGCGGAGGGGGTGCGGCGGACCGGCTGGCGAACACCCGAGGGCCGTGCCGCGCTCGAGGCTGAGAGGGAACGGCTCGCGCGCC
Organism: Planctomycetota bacterium; assembly: GCA_016872925.1. GTDB lineage: Bacteria > Planctomycetota > Planctomycetia > Pirellulales > UBA1268 > QWPN01. The sequence goes on along the minus strand of VGYR01000040.1, from coordinate 18,496 downwards.
GGTATGCCGACCTCGTCGACGGCTGCGATGCCGCGATCTGCCCCGTGTCCGCGCTGCCGGCGATGCGGCACGGAGCCGCGGCCCGGCTGGTGCTGGCGGCCGGCCCGTGCCTGCTGGCCAACCTGCTCGACCTGCCTGCCGGGGCCGTGCCGATCACGGCCGTGCGGCTTACGGAGCAGCGTCGGCGGATCAGCCTCGATCCCGTGCTGCGGGCGGCGGCGGCCACCGACCGGGGCAGCGCCGGCCTGCCCATCGGTGTCCAGGTTGTCGGCTCCCCGGGCCGCGACGAGGCGACCGTTCTGGAGGTCATGCGGCTGCTCACCCTGCCCGAGACGACACCTCCCTGACCGGGGGTGCACTCTTGTTCGGCACGGGATGGGCGCCCTGGTGACCCGGCGGCCTGAGCAGTCGAGGCAGAGTTGCGCGCTGATGGGTACGGCCATACCCGCGCCACGCGCGGCCCAGTCCCCATCGCTCACGCGATTGGGGCTTCCGGTGCGGGGTCTACGGAGGTGCGCCGCGGGTTGAAAACCCGCGCTCCTCCCGGGCACGGGCGGCCCCGAGCCGGCGAATCACGTGTCCGGTGTGTTCGTCAGCCCATTCGCGACGCGATCACCCGAGGCATCTGGTCGATGCCCAGCACCTCGCAGGCGGCGCCGGCGTCGATCGAGGCCTTCGGCATGCTGTAGACGATGCACGAACCCTCGTCCTGCGCGATCGTGTGCCAGCCGCGGCTTCGCAGCTTCATCAGGCCGCGGGCGCCGTCGCGGCCCATTCCCGTCAGCACCACCGCGGTGCCCGCCTGCGGCCAGTGATCCGCCACGCTCTCGAAGAACACATCCACGCTCGGCCGGAAAAACACGTCCCTGGGTTCCTGCCGGTATTCGAGCGTCCGCGACTTCGTGAGCACGAGATGGTCGTTGGTGCCGGCGAGGAGCACGTCCCCGGCAAGCGGCTGCTGGCCGTGCTCGATCACCCGCACGCCGTGGCCCGTGCGGTCGCCGAGCCACTTCGCGAGCCCGGGGGCGAAGGCGACGTCGACGTGCTGGACGACGATCACGGCGACGTTCCAACTGTGGGGCAGCGGGAAGAGCAGGTCCGACACCGCCTTCGGCCCCCCCGTCGAGGCTCCCACCACCAGCAGCCTGGGAGGCGTGGCGGAGGGAACGGGCCGGCGGCCCCGCCGCGGGTCGACGGTGGCGTTCACGAGTTTGGAGATCGTTCCGATCTTCTCGACCAGCGCGCCGGCGCCCGTGACCTCGCCCCCGGGCCCGAGGATGGGCGTGTCGACCGCATCGAGGGCCCCGAAGCCCATCGCGTCGTAGACCAGGGAGATGTTGCCGCTGACCGTGGCGGTGACCACCAGGATGGCGCAGGGGGCCGAGGACATGATCTGGCGGGTGGCCTGCGCCCCGTCCATGTGGGGCATCAGCAGGTCCATGAGGATCAGGTCCGGACGGTCGCGCTTCGCCATCGCGATGGCCTCGACGCCGTCCGAGGCCGTCCAGACCACTTCGTGGTCGGGGAGGCTGTCGACCACGCGGCGGAGTGCCTCGCAGGCCGCCCGCAGGTCGTTCACGATCCCGATTCGCATGGCCGTTCCTACGCCGAGGCTTCGCCGATCAGATCGATGATCGTATCGACGAAGGTCTCGTCGTGGAAACTGCTCTTGGTCAAGTACCGGTTGGCACCCGCATCCAGCCCCCGGAGCCGGTCCTCCTCCCGGTCCTTGTACGACACGATCACGACCGGCGTTTCGCGGCGCGCGGGGTCGGCCTTGATCAGCGACACCAGGCCGATGCCGTCCATGCGGGGCATGTCGACGTCGGTGACGACCAGGTCGTAGTGCGTGCCGCGGATGGCATTCCAGCCGTCCATGCCGTCGACCGCGACGTCGACGGCGAAGCCGCGGCCCTGGAGGAGTTGCCGCTCGAGTTCGCGCACCGTGATCGAGTCGTCGACCACGAGGATCCGCTTTCGCTGGCGGGCCTGTTCGGCCATCCGCTCGAACTCCACGCGGGACAGCCGGCGTCCCATCAGCACGTTGTCGATCGAGCGGACGAGGTCCTCGATGTCGACGATCAACACCGGATCGCCGTTCTCCAGCAGCGACGCGCTGTTCACGTCGGGAACCTTGCCCAGCCTCGGGTCGAGGGGCCGCACCTCGAGGTCCCGCTCGCCGAGGAAGGAGTCGACGATCATCCCGAACTGCTGGCCGCGGTCGCTGATCACCACCACCGGCATCGGGTCCGGGGTGACGGGGGCCGGCGCCTCGAGGATCTGGGCCGCCATCACCAGGCCGATCGAGACGCCGTCCCGGTCAAAGTACTGCCGGCCCTCGACGGTGCGAATGTCCTCCGCGCGGACGAACAGGATCTGGTCGATTCGCGTGAGCGGGAAGGCATAGGGCTCGCCGCCGATCTCGACCAGCAGCGCGCGGATCACCGACATCGTGATCGGCAGCTGCAGCGTGAACACGGTCTGGCGGCCGAGGTGCGTCGCCACGCGGACGCTGCCGCCGACGCTCTTCACCATGCTCTGGACGACGTCCAGGCCCACGCCCCGGCCGGAGAGCTCGGTGACCTGCTCCTTGGTGGAGAACCCCGGCAGGAAGAGGAACTCCAGCAGTTCCAGCTCCGTGAGCTGGTCGGCGACCTGGCGGGCCACCAGTCCGCGGGCGACGGCCTGGCCGCGGAGCCGTTCCACGTCGATGCCCCGGCCGTCGTCGGAGAGCGTGAGCTGGAGCATGCCCGCTCGGTGGCGGGCCTCGAGGCGGATCGTGCCCGTGGCCGGCTTGCCGCTCGCCTCCCGCTCGGCCGGCGTCTCGATGCCGTGGTCGAGGGAGTTGCGGATCAGGTGGGAGAGGGGGGCTTCGAGCTTGTCGAGGATGTCGCGATCGACGCCCGTCTGTTCCCCGCGGACCTCGAAGCGGACCTGCTTGCCGAGCGTTCGGGAGACGTCGCGGACGAGCCGGGGAAAACCACGGATCCCGTCGGCGAGCGGACGCATCCGACTGACGATCACCTCGTGGTGCAGCCGGTTCGAGAGGTCTTCGTTCCGCCGCGCGAAACTCTCGAAATCCTCCACGTGCCGGGTGAGCGCCGCGAGGCTGGCGTCGGCCCGTTCACGGATGGTCGACAGCATGGCCGCCACGGTCGCCGGCACGGCCACCTCGCCCGCCTTGAGCTTCTCGTCGAGCGTGGCAACCGCGTCGCAGAGGTCGACGTCGGTGGCGCGGAGCTGGAGCAGCGCGTCGACGAAGGGGCGGAGTTGTCGGGTTTCCACGAGGGATTCACCCGCGAGCCCCACGAGCCTCGTCAGGCTGTCGGCCGACACGCGGACGACCCGATCCACCGGCTCGGCGGCCCCACGTGCGGGCGGCGGCGACTCGGCCGGGCCGGGGCGTGGCGGAGGTTCGGCCGGTGCGGCGGCGACCGCGGCGGCCGCCGGCGGCGGCTCCACGGCCGGCGGCACGGACTCCGCGATCAGGGCGGCGAGTTCGATGACCAGGCGGTCGGCCTGCTCGGCCCACGGGCCCGGGGCGGCGAGGGGGTCGTCGGCCTTGGCGATGGCTCCGAGGAAATCGATCCCGGCCAGGAGTCGATCCGCGTGCTCGGGCAGCACCCGGAAGCGTCCCTTGCCGGCGGCCACGAACACGTCTTCCAGCGCATGCGCCACGCGCACGGCGGGATCGAGGCCGACGATCCGGGCGGCTCCCTTGAGCGAGTGGGCCGCCCGCATCATCGCCTCGACGGTCTGCGGTGACCGCTCGAGTTCCTCGATGGCGAGCACGCCGTTGGAGAGCACGGCCGTCTGGCTCTCCGCCTCCAGCCGGAACAGCTCCAGCATCGAGAATCCGCTCAGGTCGTCAGCCATGGTCGGGTGCTCCGGTCATGACGACACCGTGTCGTGGAGGACCTCGAAGAGGCGGAGCTCGTCGAGCAGGGCGACGGTTCGCCCCTGCCAACCGAAGAGCGCCGACGAGCAGCGAGCCGCGGCCTGGCCGACGGTCGAGGGAACGGGCCGCAGATCCGCGGGGCCGACGCGATGGACGCCGGCGACGTCGTCCACGCCGAACACCCACCGCTGCGACGTGGCGCCGACGCCCTTCTCGATCATGATCAGCCGTGGCGTTCCCGAGCCATGCTCGGCCGGGCTGGTCGCATGGGGGCTGCCGCCGAGCCCGAGCACGGCGTGCAGCGACATGCAGAGTTCCAGCTGGCCGCGGATGTTGACGAGCCCGGAGAGCGGTGTGCCGTGTCGATGGGGCACGGTGTGCACCCTCCGCGCGGGCGTGACCTCCACGAGGGCCGAGGTCGGCAGGGCCAGCCATTCGCGGTCGAGCCGGAACACCAGCACACTCGACGTGGCCGCCTCCGCGGCGGCGGCCGGCTCCTCCAGGATGGCCTGCCAGGAGTCGAGGTAGCCCGGCGGGGCTCCCCGATCGAAGAAGCCCTGGGCCGCCTCGGCGAGGACGGGGCAGTTCCGGCAATGCACGTAGGCCTGCAGCTCGGGACAGCTGCGATCCCCCGCCACGCCGATGATCCGCCAGCACTCCGCCATCGGCGACTGCTTCGGGCCCGGGGTGTCATGCTCGTGATCGATCATGGCGCGGCCTTCCGGGCGAGGACTCGGGCCGCCGACTGGCGGTAGGTTTCGGCCATCCGCAGGTCACCCCGCTGCCGGGCCAGCAGCGCCAAGGCCAGCAGCGCCTCCTCGTGGCCGGAATCGAGATACAGCGTCTTGTGGAAGCAGCCCTCCGCCCGGTCGCCATCGCCGAGCGCCTGGTGGAGCATCCCCATCAGGAAGAAAAGCTCCGGAGACGGCGGCAGTCCGGCCCGGGCGCGCTCGCAGAGTTCCAGCGCCTCGAGGTGGCGGCGGGCGTTGGCGAGTTGGCCGGCCTGATCCAGCACCTCGGCGAGCGTTGGCACAGCCGGGCTCGGCGCCCGGACAGCCGGAGCCGCGGGGGGCGCCACTCGCGATCGGAGGCCGACGGACGTGGCGGGGGGCTTGGCAGGCGGTGGCGAAGGCACGCGATCGGCGGGAGCGACGTGCACCCCTCTCCGCAGCGCGAACACGGCGGCGGTGCCGGCAGGAATCCAGTCCCCCTTCATGATCGGCGGCTCGGCGGCGCCCAGCACGAGCACCCCATCCGGTCGGAGCAGGCGGTCGAGCGTCTTCTCGACGTCGCCGCGGGCCTCCGGGGTGAGGTAGATCAGCAGGTTCCGGCAGAAGATGACGTCGTACCGTTCCCGCCCGTCCGCAAATCCCGTGTCCAGGAGGTTGGCCCAGGCGAAGTGCACGCAGTTTCGCACCCGCTCGTCCAGGACCGCCACCGAACCCTCGCTGCGGAACCAGCGATCCCGGCACGACGTGTCGGCGTTGCGAAACGCATTGGCCGTGTAGGTGGCCCGTGCGGCGCGGGCCAGCGCCGCGCGGCTGACGTCGATGGCGTCGATCGTGAAGCGGGACGGCTCGAGGCCGGCGTCGAGCAGTGCCATGGCCGCGGAGTAGGGCTCCTCGCCCGACGCACACGGTGCGGAGAGGATCCGGACCGGCCCGCGGCCCGGCAGCGCGGCCCGGGTCATGGCGAAGTCCGCCACGAACTCGAACACCTGGCGGTCGCGATAGAACCAGCTCTCGGCGACGATGACCTCTTCGACCAGCCGATCGCGCTCCGCGGGACTCGAGCGCACGGCATCGAGGAAGGTGTCCACGTCGTCGATCCGGAGGCTGGCCATCCGGTCCCTGATCGCGCGGGAGAGCGCCGTGGTGCCGATGGTCGTGGCATCCAGCCCGATCCACTCCCGGAGCAGATGCTCGACGCCGTCGAGATTCATGGCTGTGCGCTCGCCCCCGCCGTGAACAGGCTGGTGGAAACGTCGGCGGGCAGCAGGTGGTCGGTGGTGATCAGCTGGATCGTGCGGCCGCCGATCCGGAGGATCTGTCCCAGGAACGGCGCGTCGCGGACGTCCAATGGGGGCAAGGATGCTTCGGCTGCCTCGGCGGAGCAGATCGAGATCACGTTCTCCGCGACCAGCCCGAGAAGTCGCTCGGTGGCGTCGCGGCCGGAGAGTTCGACGACGATCACGCGGGTGCTCAGGCGTTCCGCCGGTGGAGCGGCCGCGAGCCGCAGCCCGAGGTCGACCAGCGGGACGAGCCGGCCCCGATAGGTGAAGATCCCGCGCACGTACGCGGGCGTGTGAGGGATGGGGCGGGCCGCCACGGCGGGCAGCACCTCGATGACCTTCCGCGACTCGATGGCGTAGGCATGGCCGGCGACGGAGAAGGTGAGGAGTTGCATGGTCGGTGGCGGGCATGTCTGCGCGGTCGGGCCGGTGGTGCGTGGGCGCCTCAGATCGTGAACCTCGACACCTCCTCCTTGAGGTCGCCGACCGCCTCCCGGAGGTGGACGGTGGCCCCATTGAAGTCGTTGAGCGAAGACGCCGTGCGGGCCGCCCCTTCCGCGAGCCGGATCATCGCCTCGCGGATCTGCTCGGCGCCCTGTGACTGGGCCCGCATGCCCTCGGTGACCTGGCCGAAGCGGCCCGAGATGCCCTGCACCGCGGTGATGATCTCGCCGAGTTTGGCGGAGACGTCGCCGATCTCGCGAACCCCGGTCCGGACCTGCTCGGCGAACTTGTCCATCTCCATGACGCCGGCCGAGACGCTGTACTGCATCTCCTTGACCATCCGCTCGATGTCGAGCGACGCGACGGCGGTCTGGTCGGCCAGCCGGCGGATCTCCCGGGCGACGACCAGGAAGCCCAGCCCGTACTCTCCAGCCTTCTCCGCCTCGATGGCCGCGTTGATCGAGAGCAGGTTGGTCTGGTCGGCGACCTTGGTGATGGTGGTGACGGCCAGGTTGATGTTCGCCGCCCGCTCGCTGATCACCGCGAGCTTCGAGCCGAACGAGGAGGTGCTCTCGGCCAGTTGCCGCATGGTGCCGTCCATGCCCACGAGGTTGACGCGACCGGCGGCGGCCATCGTGCCGGTGTGCCCGGCCATGTCGTTCACCTCCGTCATCGTGCGGAGGAGTTCCTGACTGGTGACCGAGATCTGCTTGACGGCTGCGACGGCCTGGCTGGTGGAGGCGCCGTAGTCGGCGATCACCTGCTGCTGCTCGCTGGCGGTGGCCTGGATCGCCGTCGCCGTCGAGATCAGGGCGACGGACGAGTGCTGGATGCGGCCGATCAGGCCCCGCAGGTCGTTGGTCATCGTCTGGATGGCCCCCAGCAGGGCGCCCGTCTCGTCGTCGGTGGTCGAGCCCACGGTGGCCCGGAGGTCTCCCCCGGCCACCTGGTTGGCGACCGAGACCGCCGTGCGGATCGGCGTGGAGATCGTCCTGGCCACCACCAGGGCCGCCGCCGTGACGCCCAGAATCGTCGCCAGCGAGAGCCCGATCACGGCCAGGCGCTGGAATCGGACCAGGCCGAATGCCTCGGTGGCATCCTGCTTGGCCACCAGGCCCCAGCGGAAGCTCGGCACGTAGCACCAGGCGGCCGCTGCCTCGCGGCCCCGGTAATCGATCACGGTTCCGTAGCCCCGCTGTCCGGTGGCGGCGGCCTGGATGGCGGATGCCTGCGTGGCGCCGATCGGGATCCGCATCCGGAAGGCGGCGTTCTCGACGTGTCGCAGCGGCGTGGTGATGAGCACCGAACCGCCGGCGAGTTCGCCGGCCACGATCTCTCCCGTGTCCCCCAGCCCCGTGAGGTCGGAAAGGATCTTCCAGACCCGCTGGGTGCCGACCCCCAGGGCCAGCACGCCCGTGACGCGGCCGTCGTCGAGCACCGGGCAGGTGACGAACGCCAGGGGTGCGGCGGACGATCCGTACGGCTGGAAGCCGGTCAGGTCGGACTGCAGGAGCGTGCGGGCGAGGTCGAATCCATTCGCCAGTTCCGACGAGGCGAGCGCCCCGGCGGTGACCGCCGTGCCGCACGGCACGGTGTCGGCCAGGGAGAACAGCACCCGGCCGTCGGCCGCCAGCACCAGGAGATCCGCGTAATCGAAGGCCTTGGCGATGTAGGTGAAATAATCGCGAAACTTCTCCCCGGCCTGACGCAGGGTGTCGGGATCGTCGATGGCCGAGAGCTCGCGAACCGCCTCGATGGAGGACGAGCCGCGGGCGAACGCCGCACCGTCCCGGACCCGCTCGGCGGCGTAGCTCTCGAGCTCGTTGGCCTTGCCCGTGGTGATTTGCACGAGGTTGTCGCGGACCGATTTTTCCAGGGCCGTCGCCGCGATCCGCGCGGTGATCGCGGTGAGGATCGCGCAGGGAATCAAGGCGATCACCAGGAACCAGAACAGGAGCCGGCCCGCGATCGACCGGCGCAGGGGAGGGGAGTTCGAAAGGTTCATTGGTCGGCCTCCGGCAGCGTGGACGCCGCGCGTCCCCACTGCCCACCCCACGAGCGATGGAGATCGCCCACGAAGGCATCCCACTCGGTCCGCGACCGGGAGATCGGATAGGGCACGGGCCGCACCGCCGTGCGACTGCTCCAGACGACGTCGAACTGCCCATCCGCACGAATGCGACCGATGAACACCGGCCGCCACGTGTGTTGGGTGTCGGCGTCGATCGCGATGATGCCCTCCGGCGCATTCATGCTCTGGTGCCGGAGCGAGTTGCGCACCGGCCGGACGTCGGCCGTCTCGGCCTCGAGCACCGCCTGGGCCCAGAGCCGGACGCCGTTGTACGACGCGACCGTCACGTCGGATGCGGTCCGATCCCCGCCGTAGCGGGTCTTGAAGGCCCGGAGAAAGGCCTGGTTTTCCGGACGGTCGATGCTCTGGAAGTAGTTCCAGGCCGCGTAGTCGCCCGCCATGTCGGCCGCCGCCGGCCCGCGGAGCTCGTTCTCGGCCACGGCGAAGGTGACGATCGGCGTGGAGTCGGATCGCAGGCCGGTGGCCCTGACGGCCCGGGCGAACGGCCGCGCCGAGTCTCCGACGACCGTGCTCAGGATCACGTCCGGCCGGGCCTCGGCGATGCGGGCGGCCAGGTCGTCGGCCTCGGTGGCGCCGAACGGGAGATATTCCTCCCCCACCAGCTCGGCATCCAGGCCGGCCAGTTGGTCGGCCACGATCCGATTGACGCAGTGGGGCCAGATGTAGTCGGAGCCGACGAGGAAGAAGCGTCGGGCGCGGAGAGTGTCATGACACCACTGTACGGCCGGCGTGATCTGCTGGTTCGGTGCCGCCCCCGTGTAGACGATGTTCGGGGACTGTTCCAGACCCTCGTAGGCCATCGGGTACACGAGGAGATGGTCGTGGGATTCGACGACCGGCAGCACGCTCTTGCGGGAGGCGCTGGTCCAGCAGCCGAAGATCACGCACACCCCGTGGTCGCGAATCAGGGCCTCCGCCTGCTGGGCGAACGTCGGCCCGTCGGAGGCTCCGTCGGCGATCACCCACTTCACCGGCCTGCCGAGGAGACCGCCGTTGCGGTTGATTTCCTCGAGCGCCAGCACTTCGGCGTCGATCATCGACCGTTCGCTGACCGCCATCGGGCCGGTTTGGGAATGGAGCAGGCCGACGATGATCGGGCGACGGGACCCCTGCAACGAGGTGAGGGCCAGCCAGGCGGCGAGGCCGAGGGCGGCAAGGGCCGCCATCGCCAGCCAGGGGGCGGCGCCCGCCCGCGGCGCGTGGGCGGTCGTGATGGTGGCGTCCGATGCTGGGGCCATGAGTTGGACCGGGCGGGCTGGCGAGGGATCGGGCGGCGCGCACGGCCACCCCTGCAATCTTTGTCCATCTTTCCCGACCGGGCGACCAAACGGCGAAAAAACCGGATTTACCGCCAGATTTTTCGGCCGGATCGCCGACGCGCCTGAGCGTCGCGACCGTCACCACCGTCACGAAACCACCCCGCGCTGGCTTGCCGCGCCCGCATCCGGTATATCAAAAAGATTTGTTCGTGCTCGGAGATGTCCGGCCGTCGGGCCGGGTTTCCAGGCCGATCCCGTAGCCTCGATACCGCCGGATGCCGATCGATGAAATCGATGGTGAGCACATCCCGCGGCAATGATGCCATCGATCGGATCATCGGCATCTCTCCGTGGGCGGAGCAGGTGCGTCGGTCCATCGAACTGGTGGCCGTGCACCAGTCGAGCGTCCTGATCCTGGGCCCGAGCGGTACCGGCAAGGAACTCATCGCCCGGGCCATCCACGCCTGCAGCATGAGATCGAAGAAGGCGTTCATTCCCGTCGATTGCGCCGTGACGACGGGTACGCTCTTCGCGAGCCACATGTTCGGCCACGTGAAGGGCTCGTTCACGGGTGCCACGTCGTCGACACTCGGGTGCTTCCGCGCGGCCGAATCGGGCACGATCTTCCTCGACGAGATCGGGGAGATGGAGTTGGAGCTGCAGGCGAAGCTGCTCCGGGTGCTGCAGCAGCGGGTCGTGGTGCCCGTCGGGAGCCACGAGGAAATCCCGGTCAACGTCCGCGTTCTTGCCGCCACCAACCGTGACCTTTCCGCCGAGGTTGCGGCGGGGCGGTTTCGCGAGGATCTCTTCTACCGGCTGAACGTCGTCGCGATCAAAACGATTCCGCTCCGCGAGCGAGTCGAAGACGTGCCGGTGCTGGCCACCCGCTATCTCGCCGAACTCGCCGCGCGGCACGGGATGCCGATGTGCGCCCTGTCGCAAGCTGCCGTCGAGGTGCTGCAGCGTTACGCGTGGCCGGGCAACGTCCGCGAGTTGGAGAACGTCCTCGAGCGGGCCGTGATGTTTTCGTCGGGTGACCAGATCGACCCGGACGCCCTCTCCGGCCTGATGGTCGGCGGCAGCCCGGGCGAGCCTCCGGTGACCGGAAGCATCGCCCAGATGGCGGTCGCGGCGACCCGGGGCATCGTGTCGCCGACGCCTTTGCCGGGGGTGTATCGCGTCGAGCCCACAATGGCCCCGGATGCCGAGGGCCGAGCCCAGCAGGCCGCTCCCGGTACGGCCGAAGAGTGGCCGACGCTCGCGGACGTGGAACGCATGCACCTGGAGCGCACGCTGGCGGCGACCATGCAGAACAAGTCGTTGGCCGCCAAGATGCTCGGCATCGACAGGTCCGTGCTGCGCCGCAAGTTGCAGCGCTACGGCCTCGACGACAGCGGCGGGGAGTGACCGTCAGCCCGCCCGAGCCCGGACGATCGTCGTGTCTTCCTCGGGCACGCGGAGCCGCAACGTCGTGGCCGGCGGGGCCCGCCGTTCCTGGGTGAATCCGCGGCTTCCCGATGCGAGAAAGGAGTGCAGGTGGCCGACCGGCCCGGCGCCGAACTCGCTCTGCAAGGCGTCCAGCACGTCCTTCCAGGGAAGGCCGCGGCGATAGACGATCCGGTAGGCCGACTTCAGGTCGCTGATGTCTTCGGCCGAATGCCCGCTCCGCCGCAGGCCGACGATGTTGAGCCCCACGACGCATCCCGTCTGGCCGTCGATGAGCATGTACGGCGGTACGTCCTGGACGATGCGGGCATGCCCGCCGACCATCGCCAGCTTGCCGACGCGGCAGAACTGGTGGACCGCCACGGCGCCTGAAACGAATGCCCGGTCCTCGACCACCACGTGCCCGCCGAGCAGGGCGGCATTGGCCAAGATGCAGTTGTTGCCCACGAAGGCGTCGTGGCCGAAGTGCGCCCCCGCCATGACGTAGTTGTGGCTTCCGACCGTCGTGACGGCGTCGGCCTTCAAGGCCTTGTGGATGGTGACGTGCTCACGGAACACATTGTGGTCCCCGATCCTGATCCGGCCCGTCTGCTTCGGACGCGCCACGTGCTGGGGCGCGCCTCCCACGACGGAATGCTCGCCGAACTCGTTGTGGCACCCTGCGGACACGCCGGACTTGATCACCGCTCCCGAGGCCACGGTGCAGAAGTCCCCGAGTTCGACGTCGTCCTCGACGGTGGCGAACGCCCCGATCGTCACGCCGACTCCGAGCCGCGCATCCGGACTGACCACGGCCATCGGGTGGATGCTCACGGCGGGCCTTTCTGTGCAGGATTGCGGGAAGCGCGTAGCCGCAGGCTTATCGGCTCGTGCAGGACCTGATTCAATGCCAGTTCCGGCATGGTCGTTCAAGTCTGCCAGGCTCCCCGCGACCCCGGGCACGCGGCCTCGCCCATCCTTCCCACTCCCCGCTGCCGGCCTATACTCGAATCGTTCGAAGTCGCGTGAGCACTCGGATGCACCAGGAGAGCGATGCATGGCGACCCGCGATGACCGATACCAGGCTGCCGAGAAGATCAAGGACGGCGGTGACCTCCCGGGTGCCGTCGCCGCCATGGAACGGCTCGTCGCCGACGAACCCGACTTCTCCCTGGCCCACTCCGCCCTGGCCGCATGGTGCACCCGCCTGGAACGCCATCAGGATGCCGTCCGCCACGCCCGGCGGGTGGTGGAACTCGAGCCCCGGGACCCGTTCAGCTACACCGCCCTCAGCGTGGCCTGCATGCGGGCAGGGATGATCCCGGAAGCGGAAGACGCCCTGGCTCGCTCACGGATGCTCCAGGGCTGAGCCCGCTCGAGGGCACGGGCAACCCCGAGCCTGGCCGCTTGAGTCTGCGCACCTGGAGCGCGAGCAACGCAGGCCGTGGCACGACCCCCATCGCTCACGCGATTGGGGCTTCCGTAGGAGAGACGAACGTCCGGCGACGGACACGGGCAGCCCCGCGCTGCAGCCTCGTTCTTGCGGATCATGGAACCCGGGGCGGCCGGCGGGGCGGTGTTGAGGCGACGCGCGAGGGTCACGGGTGACCCGTATCAGCCCTGCGGCTCGAGGGTGGGCTCCGACACCCCCAGCGTGGTCTCGATTTCCTTCAGCAGGGCCCGGTCGTCCGGCCCGAGTTTGGAGAGCGACAGTCCGCGGCGCATGCCGGCTTCCAGCGAAAGCTTCGCCTTGGCGGAATCGCCCGACTTGAATTGCGCCCAGGCGAGGTGCAGGAACTTCACGTCGGTCGGCTGGAGCACGGCCTCCTCGAAGTCCTGGATGGCCTCGGCCGTCTCGCCCGCGGCCATGCGGATCATGCCGCGGGTGTCGAGCAGGTCGGGCAGTGGCCCGAGTTCCGAGATCGCCTCGTCGATCAGTTTCTTCGCCTCGGCAACGGTGGCCGGATCGGCCAGGTGGAAGGCGAGGTTGTTGGCAACGATGGCGCGCTGCGTCGGGTCGAGGTCGGAGCGGGCCATCAGTTCGCGATAGATCTTCTCCGCCCCCGCGTCATTCCCGGCCAGCGACGCCCGCTCCCCCTCGAGGAGCAGGATCACGATCGACCCCGGGTCGATCCGCCGGCCCTTGGAGAACCAGCGGTCGAGCCGCTCGACCACCACCGTCGGATCGTCCTGGACGCGGGCGATCTGCACGGCCGTGGTCAGCAGCCGCTCGAGCGGGAGGTCGTTCCACCGGGCTTCGAGCAGCTCCAGGGCTTCATCGACCCGCTTCTGCCGGCCGAGAAACTCGGCGCGGGCGGTGACTCCATCCGGCGACGTCTCCGCGAACTGGGAGAAGACCTTGTCGGCAGCCTTCGGGAAGCCGAGCTGCTCCATCAGCCTGGCGACCGCGGCCAACTGACCGGGCTCGCTGCCCGACACCACGCCCCCGGGCATCAGCTTGCGGGCCGCCTCTTTGGCCAGATCCCGGTTGTTTTCGGCGATCGCGAGCTTCGCCTCCAGGGCGAGCGTGATCGCGGCGCCCGGCGTCGACCGGGCGAGACGGGCCAACCACGGCCGGGCGGTATCGAGTTCGCCGTGGTCGATGAGCTTCTCCACCAACATGGCGACGTAGGCCGGCGGCACGGTCGGCGCTGCCACCACCGTCACGAGTTCGTTGCGGGCCTCGCTCCAGCGGCCCACCTTTTCCAGCAGCTGGGCCAGCATGATCCGCTGTCCCATCACGAGCGGCTGACGTCGGGCCAGATTCTCGAGCTCGTCGATGGCCTTCTTCCAGCTCTCGGGCTCCGGACGCGAGGACAGGAGCTTCACCTTGAGGAGCATGTCGTCGACCGACACGTCACCCTTCTCGTCGACGTTCGCGTTGAGGATCTGCATCGCCTTGCCCATCTCACGGAAGTTGCCGCGATCGGCGATCAACTCCGCCAGCAGCCGCCGGGCCCACGGCTTGACCTCACCGTTGGCGGGCGAATCGGGCGCGTCGATCATCTTCTGCAGCGTTTCGCGAGCCGGGGCGAATTTGCCGGACCGCACGAGGAACGAGGCGAAGCCACGCTGCGTCTCGAGGTCGTCGGGCTTGGCTTTACACGCCGCGCGGAACATCTTCTCCGCCGCCTCGAGGTCGCCGAGCGCCTCGAAGCCCTGGGCGAGCGTCATTTCCCGCTGGGGCTGCTCCTGCAGCGCTGCGGCCTTCTCCAACGACTGCTGGGCCGCAGGCTTCCGTCCGATCTTCACCTGATGGGAGAACAGTGCCAGCCACGTTTCGGGCCGGTCGGGCCCCTTCTCCGTTGCCTCGACGAGCACGTCTCCCGCTCGTTCCTGCTTGCCCGCGCGGTCGAGTACCTGGCCGAACCAGAGCAGGTCTTCGACCCCCGCGGTCTCCTCGTTGATGGTCCGCTCGGCGACCGCGACGGCCTCATCGGACCGGCCGGCGCGGAGCTGCATCTCGGCCGAGATCCGGTCCATTCCCAGTTCACCCCCCGTGCCCAGGTCGCCCAGGGCCGCCTGAGCCTCGTCGAGCCGGTTGAGCGAGTAGAGGATCGCCACCAATCGGCGGACGAGGGCCGGGTTGGCGGGTCCGAGTTCGATCGCCTTCTTGAGCCGGGCCGCCGCCGCCTGCTGATCGCCCCGGATCGAGTCGATCTCCGCGAACAACGTCTGCAACTGCCCCCAGCCGGGCCGCTCGGACTCGGCTTCGATCAGCATGTTGCGGGCTTCGTCGAGGCTGCGCTGCTCCGCGTCGGTGAGCTCCGCGGCGCCCTCCGCCGCCTGCCGGCGGTCGCGTCCCTGACGGACCTCGAAGATCTTGACGCTCGCTTCGGCGAAGAACGCCCTGGCCGAGCCCTTGCCCGCGACGCTGGCGACCTCGTCTGCGACCTTGCGGGCGTCGTCCATCGCTCCGCGATTGATGGCCAGTTCGAGCAGGGCTTCGCGGGCGCGGATGTCGTCGGGCTTTCGTTGCGCGACCGCCCGCCAGAGCCGCTCGGACGTCTCGCTGTCGCCGGTGGTGAACTGCAGGCCGGCCAGTGCCGCGAGGACGCTGCCCGCCTCGATGTCGGGAAGCTTCGCCGTCAGCTTCTCGATCTCGGCGAGCTCCGCCTTGCCCGCGTCGCCTCCCCGCTGCGAGGCCACTTGGCCTCGAATCGTGAGCATGATCGCGGAGTCGGCGATTTCGGCCGGCACCTTCGCCAGCAGGGCTTCGGCCTCGTCGATGGTCGCCGTCCGCAGGGCGAGCGTGATCAGGGCCGCCCAGACCTGTGGATTCGGTTCGCGGGCGGCCTCGGCCTCGAGGATCTCCCGGGCCGTCGCCTGCTCGCCCTTGCGGACCAGCGTGTCGGCCCGCAGCAGCGTGATCTGGGTGGCGCTCATGTCGGGTGACTGCTCGAGCATGTCGAGCAGGTCGTCGACCGCACCCCAGTCCCGGTCGGCGACCGGCCGCTTGGCCTGCTGCTGCATGCGCAGCTGCAGCAGCGGGTACCAGACCTGGGGTACCGAGGCGAGCCGCTCCGGCGGCAAGGCCGACGCGATGGCTTCGAACTCGGCGAGCGCCTCGGCCGGCTTCCCGGCCGCGGCGAGGGCGGAGGCGGTCCCCGCCCGCGCGGCCAGCGACCCGGGATCGTCGGCGAGCACGCGCCGGTGCACGTCGAGCTGCGCGTCGTACTCGTCGAGCTGGGCATGGCACTGCCCGAGGTACAGGTCGACCTGCCTGACGAGATCGCGGGAGCCGAGCACCAGGGGCCGGACGCTCTCGAGCTGTTCCTTGGCATCGGCCCACTTGCCCTGGGCGACCAGCAGCCGCCCTTCGAGGAGGCCGACCGCGGGGCTCGAGGTGCCGTAGAGCTCCTTGATCCGATCGATGGCCTGGCGGACTTCCTCGATCTTGTTCTGCTGCAGGAGCACGTCGGCGAGCATCAGGAGCAGCGACGCCTTGGCCGGCAGCCGCTCGATCCCGTCGAGCAGCAGTTGCTCCGCCTCCTCGAGGGCCCCGGCCTGCATGGACACGGCAGCGAGCCCGCGGTACGCCCGCTCGTCGTCAGGATCGACCTCGAGTCCCCGCTCGGCATACCGCTTGGCGGCCTCGAAATCCTTGCGGGCCAGTGCCAGTTCGAAGGCCGCGAACAGCCCGTTGATGTCGTCCGGGTTGATCTTCATGGCAGCGTCGATGTCGGCGCTGGCCGCGTCGAGCTTCCCGCGCTGCCGATGCCAGTTGCTGCGGGCCAGCCAGGCCTGGACGTCGTCGGCGTGCTTCTCGACCATCTTCTCGAGCACCTTCGTCGCCGCCCCGACGTTGTCGAGCTTCTCCTCGAGGATCGCGGCGAGGATCACGTAGGCTTCGGTAGGGCCGGTGAGGTCTCGATCCTCGACGAACGCCCGGGCTTCCAGGTTGAACCCCACCATCTCGGCCACGATTTTCCCCGCCTCCCCCACGTCGCCGACGCCCAGATACGAACGCGCCATCAGGAGTTCGATCGCCTGCGTGTCGATCGCCTCGACCTCGGTGCCGTCGAGCGAGTCCTTCGCGTCGGGCTGCTGGACCGTGCCCTCCCGGAGCCGCTCGCGGAGGATGTCGAGGTGCTCGCGGGCGTCGGACGCGCGGCCGATGCGGAGTTGGAACTTCGCCAGTTGACGCCGGAGGTCGTCGTTCTCGGGGTCACGGCGCAGGGCCTCTTCGAGCGTGTTGTAGGCCCGCCCCAGGTCGTTGCGGGTCGCGTCGGGCGATTCCGCCCGGGCGAGCATCAGCTTGGCGAACGCCGCATGCGCCTCGTTGTCTTCCGGACGCAGTCCGAGGTACCGGCCGTAGAGGGCGACCGCCTCCGCCGGCTTGCCCTCCTCGAGCCGCTGCTTGGCCAGCTTCGCCAGGTTGCCCGCGTTTCGAGAAACCTGGAAACGCCGCAGCATGAAGACGCCGACGAGCAGCCCCACGATCGTGGCGACGAGGATGGCGAGGACTTTCAGGTTGATCCGTTTCACGGTGCGACGACTCCAAGCCGGTGGGCCGACCGGCTGCCAGAAAACCGGCTGCCAGACTGGGGACTTTCAGAACGACAAACCCCTGATTCTAGCAGCGATGAAAACGCGGTTGCCACGCCCCTGCCGGGGCCCCGGAGCCCGTCGCCGAATGCCCGGGGCGGCGGTTTCACCCCCTCGACCAAAGATATTCGGCCGAGGGGCCGATAGTAGGGATGGCGGCGACCGTGCCGCCTGGAGCGATTCTGCCGCGTCGGACTGACCGACCGGCCGTTCGAGGCCCCGCAGCCCTGAGGACCGCCGCGATGAAGCGATCACGCCGTTCGATGTCTCGGATGCCGGCCTGGCTGGCGATCCCGCTCGTGGGCGGGTTCATGATCACGCCGGAGGCCTCGGCCCAACCCTCCGCACAGAGCGACCGCGGATCGGTTTCCCGGTCGAGCCAGCAGGCGCGGGTCGCGCCGAGCCGGACCATGGTCGACCCGTCCGTCCAGCCTGCCGGCGGCGGCTGTCGGGAATGTGGCCCGGCTGGTTGCCGCCACTGCCACAAGCACCACCATGGCTGCCGCGACGGCGTCTGCGTCGCGGCGTGTCCGGTGCGGCCCGGCACCTACGGGTTCTACACCACGCAGTGGCGTCGGTGGCCCGGACAGGGCGTCGTGCCCGTGTCGGGCACGCAGGCGTTGATGCCGGTGCAACCGCCGAAGTCGGCCGTGCCGAACGCGGACGAGGAGTCGTTCGCGCCGCGGCCCGACGAACTCCCGGAGCCCGAGGGCCCCTCCGCCGACATGGAAGGGGAGTCTCCGCTGGCTCCCGAACCCGATGCCGTCCCCGCGAATCCACAGGCGACCGATGCCGAAGCCGCCGTCGAACCCCGCTCGGCTCCCGCCAGTGAAACGCCCGAGCCGCCAGCGGCCGAGCCGGCCAAGAAGCCTTCCGACGGAAACCTGTTCGACGACTCGTCGGCCCGCAAGGTGCGGCGGAAAATCCCCGTCCAGACCGCCGCCGCCCCGGCGGCCAAGACGGCCGCGGGTCGCAGCGGCGTGATCGCCGCCTCCCACACGGCGGACGCGACGCCGACGCGGTCCGGTTCGGCGAGTCGCGCCGTGCCCCGGGTCGCGTTCGATCCCCCTCTGCCGACGCCTCGCGCCGGGGCGGCCCGAACCAAGCAGCAGCGGTGAACTGCGAGAGGCGGGAGTCGAACCCGCACGCCTTTCGGCACTGGAACCTAAATCCAGCGCGTCTGCCAGTTTCGCCACTCTCGCCCGACCGTGCGATTCTAAAGGGCGTAACTCGCAAATCTCTATGCCGCAGCCTTCCCGCATAGCCTGTCTTGCTCAGTTTCGACGTGGTACTCGATGAATTCATCCCAGCGGCCGTTG
>VGYR01000039.1 GCA_016872925.1 Planctomycetota bacterium | reverse complement strand
ACGGCCTTCCAAGCCGCCGGCGTCGCCATTCCCCCAACCGTTCAGAGGCTAAAGCCCCACTTATGAGCGATGCCTGAAACCGTGGCGCATGGTGCCACGCCTGTTTTGTGTTGACGTAAACCCTTGCAGCGCAAGGACTTCATTTTTCAAACTGTAGAAGACGAGTCAAAACCCATCGCCCCCTTCGCTCCGTCCGCTTTCACGGGCTTCATCGCTACTATGAGGCGATCCGACTTCTCCTCTGGCATCGAACCCGCGTCGTTGCCTTCTTGGGTCCTACCGTCTCCGGACCAGAGGAGATCTCTTGGAGTAAGGATGAGTGACTTCCCGTCGCCGCCGCCCCCACTACCGTCCTGCCGCGACTGGATACCGGGCGTTGCGTTGGAAGGCACGCTTGCCCAGGCAGGCCGGCCTTACGGGGGTTCACGTGCGTTCGGTGCTGCGGTTCGCCTCGGGCTTCCATCCCACACGCCCTCGCGGGAAAGGCCTCGGCTGTGCAAAGCCAGCCTCGACCTCGTGCAGCTGCCTCCGGCTTCTGGTTGCCTCCAACAGGCCCCATAAAGGACTCTCGCCTTCGATCATTCATCCATGCCCAACGCACGTCTCGGCCTTCCGGGCCTCGCCTCTCTGCGTGTCCGCTGCGCTTCGGCATCCCGCCTGCGCGTGCTCTCACAGCTCGCTCGAGGGCACGGACAGCCCCTCGCAACGGCAAGGGATCTTCGTGTCCGGCGGGTACACTCATCTGCATGCCTCGATGGCTCGCCCACGGAATCGTGATCGCATTGCTGGCCGCCGGCGGCGGGTGGGCCTGTGCGCGACTCGACATGACCTGGAACTGGGGCGTGGTCTGGGAGTATCGCGCGGCTTTCTGGAAGGGCTGGTGGACGACCGTCGGCATCGCCGTGGCGGCGCTCGTCGTCAGCTGCCTGATCGGACTGGTCGCCGCCATGATGCTGCGGTCGCGGTGGCCGCTCGTCGAGGCGGCCGCCCGCGTCTACGTGGAGCTGATCCGCGGCACGCCCCTGCTCGTGCAGCTGCTCGTGGGCTGGTATGTGATCGCCGCTGCGCTGCGGGTGGGCACCGACTACCGGGCCGCCGTGGGCGTGCTCGTGCTCGCCCTGTTCAGCGGTGCCTACATGGCTGAAATCTTCCGCGGCGGCCTCGACGCCATTCCCCGCGCCCAGATCGACAGCGCCCGTGCCATCGGGCTCGCGCCCTGGCAGACGCTGCGGCTCGTGATCCTGCCGCAGGCGGTCCGGATCGTGCTGCCCTCGATCGCCGGGCAACTGGTGTCGCTCGTCAAAGATTCATCGCTGCTCTCGATCCTCTCGGTCGGCGAGTTCACCTTTGCCGCCCGGAACGTCAACTCGGCGACCTACTCGACGCTCGAGAGCTACCTGCCCCTCGCGGCAGGCTACCTCGCCCTCACGCTGCCCCTTTCCGCGCTGTCGCGCTGGCTCGAGCGGCGGTTTCGCTACGAGGCCGCATGAACCTTGCCATCCGGGGCCTCGTGCAGCGATTCTCCGACCCGCGCTCCGGGGCCTCGACCACGGTCCTCGACGGCCTCTCCATGACGACGGGAGACGTTCAGGCGCTGGTGCTCGTCGGTCCGTCCGGAGGGGGAAAGTCGACGCTCCTGCGGATCTTGGCCGGCCTCGATCGGCCCGTGGCGGGCAGCGTGACCTTCGACGGCGAGCCGCTCCCGCAGGACGAGCCGGGCCTGCTTCGTTATCGCCGGACCGTGGGAACGGTCTTTCAAGCATACAACCTGTTCCCGCACCTCACGGCGATGCAAAACCTGCTCCTCCCCCTCGTCCACGTCCATGGGCTTTCCGAACCAGCCGCCCGCGGGCGGGTGCAGGGCCCGCTCGAGCGGTTCGGCCTCGCGTCCCACGCCCACAAGCGGCCTGCCGAACTGTCGGGAGGCCAGAAGCAGCGGGTCGCGATCCTGCGGGCGCTCGTGGTGCAGCCGCGGCGGCTGTTTCTCGACGAGCCGACGTCGGCCCTGGATCCCGAGATGACCGCCGAGGTTCTGGAGATGGTCGGAGAACTGAAGGCGTCGGGCACGCAGTTCGTCCTCGTGACCCACGAGATGGCGTTCGCCCGCCGCGTCGCCGACGAGATCGCCTTCATCGCCGCCGGCGGCTGCCCGGTGCTCGCGTCTCCGGCCGAATTCTTCGACTCCTGCCCCGATCCGCGGATCGGGGCGTTCCTGCAGCGGACGCTCCATGCCTAGCATGCCGGAGATCGCCCCGGACGCCGACCACGCGGCGACCGCGGCCCTGCTCGGAGCCCTCGTCGCCGACGCGGTCGCCATGCCCGTGCACTGGTACTACGACCAGCGGGCGCTCGACCGCGACTACGGCCCGATGATCGGCTACGCCGCTCCGCGGAATCCCCAGGCCGACAGCATCCTCTGGCGGTCGCAGTGGCAGGCCCCCGCGGCGAAGTTCGACATCCTGCGCGAGCAGGCGGCCCACTGGGGCAAGCGGGGCGTTCATTACCACCAGTTTCTCGCCGCCGGGGAGAACACGCTCAACTACCGGCTGGCCGTCGAACTCCACGACTTCATCCGCCGTCACCGCCAGTACGACCCCGAGCGGTGGCTCGATCTCTACGTCGCCGTGATGCTCGAGCCCGGCTGGCACCGCGACACGTACGTCGAGGAGTACCACCGGCACTTCTTCACGAACCTCGCCGCCGGCCGCAAGCCGATCAACTGCGGCGTGCGCGACGTGCACATCGGCGGCCTCGCGCCGGTGCCGGCGCTGGTCGCCGCCCTGGGGCCGCGCTTCCCCGACCTGCGGCAGGTCGTCCGCCTCCACGTGGGCCTCACGCACAAGGACGACGGGGTGCTGGCCGCAGCCGACGCCTTCGCCCACATCCTCGTCGCGGTGATCCCGCGGCCTGATGCGCCGCCCCGCGGCGTGGACGAGGCGGCCGCCCTGCTTCGGGAAGCGATCCTGGAGCACGGCCGCGACTGGATCTCGGCGGCGAAGCTGCGGTCCTGGGAGGGGCTCAGCGACCGGCAGCTGGTGGGGGGCACGCTCTCGACCGCCTGCTACATCGACGAGGCGTTTCCGGCGGCGCTGGCCCTGGCCTGGCGACACGCCGGGCACTTTGCCGCGGGCGTGTTCGCCAACGCGGGCTGCGGCGGAGACAACTGCCATCGCGGCGCCGTCGTCGGCGGCCTGCTGGGCGCGACGGCCCCGATTCCCGGCCCGTTGCTGGCCGGCCTCGCATGCCGTGGTAGATTCGAAGGCTCTTAGGATGGCACCTCGGGGAGAGTTCATGACTCCGGCAGCAGGCACACGCTCCACGGCGGCGGCGGACACCGGCGCCATGTTCCACGAGCTCGGCCTTCCGGTCGTGCCCACCCGAACGACGCTGCTCGACGGCGATCCGGCGGCAGCCGATCCGGTCGCAGCGAAGCGGGCGGAACTCCGCCGCTACTTCCACCAGACCTGCGAGATCTACGACCGCCTGTTCGCCCTGATCCGCGACGACGCCTCGTACTACGAGCGCTACGAACCGCTGCGGCACCCGCTGATCTTTTACTTCGCCCATCCGGCGGTCTTCTACCTCAACAAGCTCACCGCGGGCCGCTACGTGCCCGCCCGGCTCGATCCGGTGCTCGAGGCGATGATGGCGGTGGGCGTCGACGAGATGTCGTGGGACGACCTCAACACGGCCCACTACGACTGGCCGTCGGTCGCCACGGTGCGTCGCTACCGGGCGGCGATGCGCCGGATGGTGGACGAGTTCATCCAGACCATGCCGCTGGAGTTGCCGATCCGGTGGAACTCCCCTGCCTGGGTGGTGCTGATGGGGATCGAGCACGAGCGGATCCACCTCGAGACGTCCAGCGCGATCATGCGGCAGATGCCGCTCGACGAGCTGCGGCACGGGGCGGAACTCAGCCCGGAGGAGCGGCGGCTGTGGGCGGCCTGCCCGCTGGCCGGCCCGGCCCCGGTCAACGAGTGGCTTCCCGTGCCGGCAGCCCGCGTCCGGCTCGGCAAGCCGGAGACCGATCGCACCTACGGCTGGGACAACGAGTATGGCGTCGAGGAGGTCGACCTGCCCGCCTTTCGTGCGGGCAGGCGGCTCGTGTCGAACGCCGAGTTCCTGGAGTTCGTGGCCGGCGGGGGCTACGGCGACGAGTCGTGGTGGACCGAGGAAGGCCGCGGCTGGCTGAAGTACACGCGGGCCGAGCACCCGAAGTTCTGGGTCAGGCGGGGCGGGGAGTATTGGCAGCGAAACCTGCTCGACGAGATCCCGCTGCCCGCCAACTGGCCGGTGGAGGTCAACTGCCTCGAGGCCCAGGCCTACTGCGCCTGGCTGGCGGCGCAGACCGGCGAGAACGTGCTGCTCCCGACGGAGGCCCACTGGCAATCGCTTCGGCAGGCGGTGCCGGGCGACCAGCCGACCTGGGAGCGAGCGCCGGGCAACATCAACCTCGAGCACTTCGCCTCGAGCTGCCCGGTGGACGCCTTTCCGCAGGGTGATTTCTACGACCTCGTCGGCAACGTCTGGCAGTGGACGCGGACGCCGATCATGCCGTTCAAGGGTTTCGAGATCCACCCGCTGTACGACGACTTCTCGGTGCCCACCTTCGACGGACGCCACAACCTGATGAAGGGAGGCTCCTGGATCTCGACGGGCAACGAGGCCTTGGCCAGCGCCCGCTATGCGTTTCGCCGTCACTTCTTCCAGCACGCGGGCTTCCGCACGATCGTGGAGGAGCCCGGGAACGAGGCGGTGACGGCCGGCTCGCGTCTCTACGAGACCGACCAACTCGTCACGCAGTACCTCGACTTCCACTACTACGACGCGGCGGTCTCCGGAACCGCCGATCCGCTCGGCGTGCCGAACTTTCCGAAGGCCTGCGTCGAGGCCACGATGCGGCACGTGCCCGCCGGACGCCGCGACCGCTGCCTGGACATCGGCTGCTCGGTCGGCCGCTCGGCCTTCGAGTTCGCCCGGTTCTTCGGCCATGTCGACGCGATTGACTTCTCCGCCCGGTTCATCCAGTCCGGGGTCCGCCTGCAGCACGGGGACGAGGTCCTCTACGAGATCCCGACCGAAGGCGAGCTCACGACCAGCCGGGCGATCACGCTCGACCGGATCGGCCTCGGCGACGTCGGAAGCAAGGTCCTGTTCATGCAGGGCGATGCCTGCAACCTCAAGGACACGTTCAGCGACTACGACCTGGTGTTCGCCGGAAACCTGATCGACCGGCTCTACGATCCGGCGATGTTCCTCGACGGCATCGTCGCGCGGATCCGGCCGGGCGGCATGCTCGTGATCACGTCGCCGTACACCTGGCTCGAGGAGTACACGCCGAAGGCCAAGTGGGTCGGCGGCCGCCGGGAGGCGGGTGAGCCGCTCTCCACGTCGGCCGGGCTCCGCCGGGCCTTCGAGGGACGGTTCGACCTAATCCACACCCAGGACCTGCCCTTCGTGATCCGCGAGACGGCCCGCAAGCACCAGCACACCGTCGCGGAAATGACGGTCTGGCGACACCGCGGGGCCTGATCCGGCGGCGGCGTCAAGGGGCTCACCAGGCGCGTTCGAGGATCGGGAGCAGTGTGGCCGGATCGAGCGCCACGGGATTGCCGCGCATGCTTGCGCCCCCCGAGTTCTCGGCCAGCCACCGCAGACGTCCCCGTTCGAGGCCCACCTCGGACAGCCTCCGCGGTGTCCCCGCAGTGGTGCACAGCCGCTCGATCCGCCGCACGAACGCATCCGCGGCGGCATCGGGATCGGCCGGGGCCCGAGCGTCGATCACCCGCTCCAGCAGGGCGTAGTCATCCCGGCACGCGGCCCGGTTGGTTTCGACGGCCAGCGGCAGCATCAGCCCGCAGGCGACGCCGTGCGGCGTGCCGCACTCGATGCCGAGGGCGGCGGCGACTCCATGGGCCATGCCGAGCCCGGCGTTGGTGAGGGCCAGCCCCGATACGAGGGCCGCATGGCTCAGCGCCGCGCGGGCCGCGAGGTCGCCGGGCTCGGCCAGAGCCCGCGGCAGCGCCGCCACGGCCCCGGGAAGCGCCTCGAGTGTCAGGGCCCGGGGCAGGGGCGTGCGGAATCGGCACACGAACGACTCGACGAGTTGCGTGATCGCGTCGATGCCCGACGCGGCGGTGACCTCGGGCGGGCAGGAGACGGTGAGGGCAGGGTCGACGACCGCCGCCCGCGGCACCATCAGGGGACTCCGCATGCTCTTCTTGATCCGCCGCTCGGGGCACGACACGACCGCGTTGCGGGTGGCCTCCGCACCCGTACCCGCCGTCGTGGGCACCGCCACGACGGGCAGCGGTGCGACACCGATCGGTAGCCCGCGGCCGACACCCTCCAGCCGATCGAGCACCGCCTGCCGGAGATCCTCATGCGGCGCGGCGTTGGTCGCCATGGCTGCGACCGCCTTGGCGAGGTCGATCGCCGAGCCGCCGCCGATCGCCACGACGACCGGCCGCGCGTCGCCACGCGGAGGCAGCCTCCGCAGCACATCCGCGACGTCGTCGACGGTCGGCTCGCCCGACGCCATGCCGATCCAGGCGGTGGCCAGCGACGCCGCCCGAAACATCGCTTCGATCCGGTGGCGGCCGCCGCAGGCGGCCAGCCCTCGGCCGCTCCCCACCACCCACGCCACGTCGCCCAGACGGGCCACGACGGACGGGAGCTCGTCGAACCGCCCGACACCGAACAGAACCGACTGCGGAGCGACGAAGTCGTAGTGTCGGGGATCCGGAACGCGAGCGGACATCGGCCTGGTTCCTCGGGTTGGGCGGCGGGGCATGGACGCACGGCGAGCGCGTCACCTACCCTGACGAGCTCCGATCGTTGTCGCGTCTCGTCCCGTCCACCGCAACCTCACGCATGCTCGACCCACTGCCTGTTCCGACACCAGCCGGGCCCGTCGTCGGGACGATCCGGCCCCCGGGATCGAAGAGCATCACCAACCGGGCGTTCGTCTGTGCGGCGCTGGCCCGGGGCACGAGCAGGCTGTCCGGCATCCTCGACAGCCAGGACACGCGGGTGATGGCAGCGGCCCTCGGCGCCCTGGGATTCGCCGTCGATGCCGACTGGACGGCCGGCACCGCGACGATCGCGGGATCGGCGGGCCGGATCCCAAGGCACGAGGCCACCCTCGACTGCGCCGCCAGTGGCACGACGATGCGCTTTCTGGCGGCCGTCTGCGGGCTCGGGCACGGCGTCTACCGCCTCGACGGCACCCAGCGCATGCGGCAGCGGCCGATCGGAGACCTGCTCGCGGCCCTCCGGGAACTCGGCGTCGACGCCGTCGCCGAAAGCCCCGGCGAGTGCCCGCCGGTGACCATCCGCTCCCGTGGCCTCGAAGGGGGCAGCGCCACGGTCCGTGGATCGGCGTCGAGCCAGTTCGCCAGCGGGCTGGCGATGGCGGCCGCCTGCTCCCGTTCGGGCTTGCAGCTGGAGTTCGCGGGCACGCTCGTCTCGCTGCCCTACCTGGAGATGACGCGGCGGGTGATGGCGGGCTTCGGCGGCCGCTGCGACCTCGTCGGGGATCGGGCCTGGTCGATTCCTCCGCTGGGCTATTCCGCGGCGGACTACGCGGTCGAGCCCGACGCCTCCGCAGCCAGCTATTTCCTGGCTGCGGCCGCCCTCACCGGCGGCGCGGCGACGGTGCTCGGCCTCTCGCGGCGGAGCATGCAGGGCGACGTGGCGTTCTGCGACGCCCTCGAGCGGATGGGGTGCCGGGTCGAGTGGCGGGAATCCGTCACGGGCCGCGACGATGCCGTCACCGTTTCCGGACGTGCCATCGCCGGCATCGACGTCGACATGAACGCGATCAGCGACACCGTGCCGACACTGGCGGTGGTGGCGCTGTTCGCCGACTCGCCCACGACCATCCGCAACGTGGCCCACATCCGCGACAAGGAAACCGACCGCATCGGCGACCTCGTGCGGGAACTGCGTCGACTGGGGGGTGACGTCGAGGAGCACGCCGACGGACTGACACTGGTGCCCGGGCCGTTGTCGCCGGCCGCCCTCGACACCTACGACGACCACCGCATGGCGATGAGCCTGGCGCTCGCCGGCCTGCGGCTCGCGGGGGTTCGGATTCGCGATCCCGGCTGCGTTGCGAAGACGGTTCCAGACTACTGGCGGCGGCTCGGCGAGTTCGTCGGCTTTCCCCCGGGGTGGGCCGACGGCTGCTGAGGCTGCCTACCCGGCGCCTTCAGCCTGGGCGAGGAGCATGGCCGCGCGGGCGAGGAGTTCATCCGCGCGATCCGTCGACTCGCTGCGGCCCCGGGAGGCGAGGGAAGGATCCATCGCCAGGAAACCTCCGCCACAGTGCTGGCAGTAGACTCGGGCCCCCAGCAGCGCCACGTCGATCTCCAAGCGACGGCCGCACACCGGACATCCCTGGTGGAAGAACACGCCCCGGCGCTGGTGTTCGCTGGATTGCATCCCGGATCGCATCTCGGTCCCACGCGCGTTCCCCGGACCCCAAGCAAAGGAGTCTATGGAGCGGCCTGGGATTTGGCAACTCCAGGCCCAGGCTGCGCCCGACCCGCGCGCCGACACGTCGTTTTCGCCCCCGTGACCAGGCACTACACTGCAGGGAAGTCGGCCGTAGGCTGCCCATCCCCCGCCATCGCCCCGGCTTCCGAAGTCATGTTCCACAGACCGCTGCTGACGCCGGCGGCGATCATCTTTTGGCTCACCACCACCGGGTGGCTGGTCGTCACCAAGATCCTGCCGTCGCTCAATCCGGGGCTTCCCCCCGGACAGCAGGCACTGTACGCGTCGGGGACGAAGATCATCCCCGTGGCCTGGTCGGTGCTCTGGAACGAGCGGCCGATCGGCTGGGCGCTGTCGACGGCCCGGCTGACCGACTCGCGCGGGTTGGACGTCGAGAGCCGGCTCCATTTCGACCGCCTGCCGCTCAACGAAATGCTGCCGGGATGGGCAGGGCTGTTCCTGCGGCAACTCGCCCGGAACCAAGGCCCCACCACGTTGGACGCCCGTGGCCGGCTGGCGATCGATTCCACCGGCCGCCTGCGGGCGTTCGCCTCGCACGTGGACTTTCCCGGCGCCCAGGACGGGGTGGCGCTCGAGGGGACCGTCAACGACGGTGAGGTGGCGGTGACGGTCAAGGCCGGCGGCCTGCAGTACGACGCGGTCAAGCACCTGCCCGACCACGTCATGATCGGGGACGAACTCTCCCCGCAGGCGACCATACCGGGGCTCCACGAAGGCCGGCGCTGGACCGTGCCGGTCTACAGCCCGCTGCGGCCCGGACAGTCGCCGATCGAGATCCTGCACGCCGACGTGGGGGGCGAGACCACGCTGTTCTGGGAGGACGGCCTGGTGCGGGTTCACGTCGTCTCGTATCGCGAGGATCCCACGAGCGGCCGAGAGCCCCGGTGCCGGCTGTGGGTCGACCTGGAGGGCCGCGTGCTCAAGCAGGAGGCCGCGCTGCTGGGGGCCAGAATGACCTTCCTGCGGCGGACCGACGACGCGGCGGCATGGCTCGCGGAATCGGGCCAGCGGGAGGCGGCCGTGCCCGCGGCGATCCTGCCATGATCGAGTTCGACCACGTGTCGCGGACGTATGGAGCCAAGACGGCGGTCGCCGACCTCACCCTGGCGATTCCTCGGGGCGAGCTGTTCGCCCTGCTCGGGCCCAACGGTGCCGGCAAGACGACGACCATCCGGATGCTCGTCGGCCTGCTCCATCCATCCCGCGGCGCGGTTCGCGTCTGCGGCCACGATCTGGTGAGGGACCCGCGGGCGGCCCACCTCCATCTCGGCTACGTGCCCGACGAGCCGTGCCTCTACGACAAGCTCACCGGCCGAGAGTTCCTCTGGTTCATCGCCGACATGTTCGGCATGCCCCGGCGGCTGGCCGGCGAGCGGATCGACCGCGAGGTGGAGCACTTCGAGCTGGGAGAGTTCGCCGACGACCTGGCCGAGAGCTACTCGCTCGGCATGAAGCAGCGGCTGGTGTTTGCGGCGTCGCTGCTTCACGACCCCGACGTCCTCGTGCTCGACGAGCCGATGGTCGGGCTCGATCCCCGCAGTGTGCGGATCGTCAAGGATCTGCTCGCCGCCCGCACCCGCGAAGGCATGACGGTCTTCATGTCGACGCACACCCTCGCCATGGCCGAAGAGATGGCCGATCGGGTCGGAATCATGGTTCGCGGCCAGTTGCGGTTTCTCGGCACGGTCGCGGAACTTCGCGAGCAGATGGCCCTCGAGTCGACGACCCTCGAACAGCTCTACCTCGAGGTCACGTCTCCGCGAGGGCGGCTGCCGTGAGCGCGAAGCCGCAGGCCCCGGCGATCGTGCGGCTGCTCTCCTTCGAGGCCGAGTCGCGGCTGTTCATGCGGCTGCGGGCCACGCTCGCCTGGGAGACGGTGCGGTCGATGCTGACGGACGCGCGGCTGCGGCTGAGCATCGTGACGCTGCTCAGCGGACTGTTCTGGGGGGCGCTGTACGGCCTGTTTCTCGAAGCGTTCGCGTTTCTCGACGCGCTCCACGCAGACGTGATGTCGCTGCTGTTCAATGCCTTCTTCTCCTCCCTGATGGTGATGCTGGTGTTCTCGACGGGCATCCTCGTCTACAGCGGGATGTATTGCTCCACGGAGGCGAAGCTGCTGCTCACGCTCCCGGTCCGGGCCGAGACGATCTTCGCCCACAAGTTTGGTGAGGCCATCTGGTTCTCCAGCTGGGGCTTCGTCCTCCTCGGCAGCCCGATGCTGGCGGCGCACGGGATGGTTCGCGGCTCCGCGTGGCCCTACTACGCGCTCCTGCTGCCATTCATGGTGTCGTTCGTGCTGATCCCCGCGTCCCTGGGGGGCATCTGCTGCATGACGCTCGTGGCCTGGATGCCCAGGCTGCGGCTGCACGCCTTTTCGATCGCCGCGGCCCTCGCCTGCGCCGCGGCGCTCTGGATCGGGTGGGCCATGTGCCGCCAGACGCGGATCGACACGATGTCGGCAGCCTGGTTCGAGCGGACCTTCGCCCGTCTGTCGATCACCGAGCAGAAGCTGTTTCCCAGTTGGTGGCTCTCCTCCGGACTGCTCGAGGCGGCCCGCACGGAGGCGGACGGATCGCTGTCGTTCGAGGGCCTGAGCGAGGCGCTCAAGTTCCTGGCCCTGCTCGCCGCCCATGCGCTGGTGCTCCAGAGCCTGGCCGGCTGGCTGGCCCGCATCACCTATCGCCACGGCTACAGCCAGCTGGCCGGCGAGGTTCCGGCGCGGCGGCGGCGTCCGCTGCGGTGGTTCGACCGCATGCTGGGGCACGCGGGCTTCTCCGCGGGTCGGCCGCTGCGGCTGCTGCTCGTCAAGGACCTCCGGCTGTTTCGCCGCGACATCTCGCAGTGGTCCCAGTTCGTCATCTTCTTCGGCCTGCTCGGCTTGTACTTCGCCAATCTTCGCTCCTTCAACTACAACAATGTGTATGCGGCGATGATCGGCCACCTGAACCTCGCCGTGGTGGGGCTGATTCTCTCCACGTTCACGACCCGGTTCGTCTACCCGATGATCAGCCTCGAGGGGCGGCGCTTTTGGATCCTCGGTCTACTGCCGGTGCACCGGGACCAGATCGTGTGGTCGAAGTTCCTGTTCTCGTTTCTCGGGTCCGTGGTCCCGTGCTGCGGCCTGGTGCTGCTCAGCGACTCGATGCTGGGATTGCCGTGGGGTCTGATCCTGCGTCATGAACTCTGCGCCCTGATGCTCTGCCTGGGCCTCTCGGGAATCGCGGTGGGCATGGGCGCCCGCATGCCGGACCTCCGGGAATCATCGCCGTCGAAGATCTCCTCCGGGTTCGGGGGCACGCTGAGCCTCGTGCTCAGTTCGCTGTTCATCATGGCCGTGGTGGTCGCGGCGGCGCTGCCCAGTCACGTGTACCTGCTGGCCAGCACTCCGGCGGCCCTGTCGTGGCTGGGGCTGAGTCCGGGTTCGAGTCAGGCGATGGCGGCCTGGGTCGGTGGTCACGGCGGCACGATCGTCAGCCTCGGCTTCGTCGTCCTGCTCGGCCTGGCCGCCACCTTCATCCCGCTGGAACTGGGACTCCGGGCGTTTCGCGGGCTGGAGGCCTGAGGGGCCGCCGTTAGTTCGGCCCCCGGAGTGCGGTTATCCGGATGGCGGGCGACGCCCACAATCGTCGCCATCCAGCCAATCCATGATCCAATTTCCCTCCCTCAAGAGCCGCCCCGAATCCGGCCTCGTGCCACCCCGGGTCGGCGCGGTGCAGTACCTCAACACGAAGCCGCTCGTGCACGGACTCGCCGAAGCGTGCCCCGTCGTCTACGACCTGCCCAGCAGGCTGGCGGATCGGTTGGCGGCGGGAACGCTGGATGTCGCCCTGATTCCTTCGATCGAGGCGATCCGTGGGGGCCACCGAATCGTCTCCGACGCCTGCATCGGCTGCCGCGGCCCCGTGATGAGCGTGAGGCTGTTTTTTCGAACGGCCCCTGCACGGGTCCAGACCCTCGCCGTCGACGAGGGCTCGAGAACCAGCGCAGCCCTGGCCCGCATCCTGCTCGCCGCGCGGCATGGCGTGCGGCCCGGGGTCGAACGGCTGCCGATCGGCGCGGGACTCGCCGACACCCGAGCCGACGCCGTGCTGCTGATCGGTGACCGGGCGATCGACGGCAGCGGTGCGCCCGAGCGGACGGCGGGATGCTTTCAGCTGATCTGGGACCTGGGAGACGAGTGGTGCCGCTGGACGGGGCTGCCGTTCGTGTTCGCCGTCTGGGCGGCCAGGGACGGCGTCGACGCGGGCCCGCTGGCCGGACAGTTGGCGACGGCCAGAGACTCGGGGCTCTGCAATCTGGCGGCGATCGCCGCCGCCGAGGCCAGTTCGCACGGCCTGACCGTGCCGCAGTGCCTCAGTTATCTCCGCGACAACCTCCATTACCACCTGGGAGCGAGGGAGTGGGAGGCTCTCGAGCGATTCCACCACCTGGCGGCGACGCTCGGGCTCGCCCCGCCGGTCGGCTGCCGCATCGGCAGGGCCACGGCGGTGTCGCAGGAAGGCGGGGCTCGATGACGGACCGGATCGATGCGGTGCTCGAAGGTGCCGTCGCCGGCCGCCGGCTCCAGCCGGCCGAGGCCGTGGCGCTGCTGGAGTCGCGGAATCTCGCGGCGATCGGACGTGCCGCCGACGCGGTCTCGCGACGGATGCATCCGGGTCCGTTTCGCACCTACAACATCGATCGCAACGTCAACTACACCAACATCTGTTCGGCCGTCTGCGACTTCTGCGCCTTCTACCGAGGGCCGAAGCATCCCGAGGGCTACGTGCTGGATCGGGACGTGATCCTACGGAAGATCGACGAGACGGTGGCCGTGGGGGGCGACCAGATCCTGCTCCAGGGGGGCATGCATCCGACCCTGCCGCTGGAGTGGTACGAGGACCTGCTCCGGGACATCAAGGCGCACTTCCCCCAGGTCAACGTGCACGGCTTCTCGCCGCCGGAGATTCACGCGCTCACCAAGGTCTCGAAGCGTCCGCTGCGGGAGGTGCTCGAACGGCTGGCCCGCGCGGGGCTCGGCTCGCTGCCCGGGGGGGGCGGGGAGATTCTCGTCGACCGCGTCCGCGAGGCCATCACCCGCGGCAAGGTCCTCAGCGACGACTGGCTGGAGGTCAGCCGGCAGTGGCACCTGCTCGGCGGTCGGAGCACGGCGACCATGATGTATGGCCACGTCGAGACGCTCGCCGAGCGGGTGGAGCACCTCGATCGGCTCCGCCGCCTCCAGGACGAGACCGGCGGCTTCACCGCCTTCATCTGCTGGTCCTTCCAGCCCGACAACACCGCGATGGACGACATCCCCCCGGCCGGTGCCTTCGAATACCTGAAGACGCAGGCCGTGGCCAGGCTGTATCTCGACAACATCCCCAACATCCAGTCGAGTTGGGTCACGCAGGGCCGTGAGATCGGCCAACTCGCGCTGCTCTACGGCGCTAACGACATGGGCAGCCTGATGATCGAGGAGAACGTCGTCAGCGCTGCCGGCACCGTTCATCACCTCACGCTCGACGAGATGCGGTCGGCGATCAGCGAGCTGGGCTGGATTCCGAGACGGCGGAACGTGCTCTACGAACTCTTCGAGGACGAGCCTCCGACGCCAGCCGCCGATCCCGAGCGGGCCCGAGCCCGGGCGGTGCCGCTGCCCGTGGCGACGACGTCGCCGTGAGCTCCGCGGATTCGGCCGAATGGCTGCTCCGCGCCCGCTGGGTGGTGTCGATGGGACGCCCTCCACTCGAGGACGGCTGGGTACGCGTGCGGCGCGGCAGGGTGGTGGACCTCGGCGCGGCGCGGGATCGCCCGGCCCCCCGCACCGCCGTCGTGTTCGACAGCGGTGATGCCGTGGTCATGCCCGGCCTCGTCAACGCCCACACGCACCTGGAGTTCTCCGATGCCGTCGCGCCGCTCGCGGCGGCGGGCGGCCTCGCCGACTGGATCGGCCGCGTGATCGACCTGCGACGCTCGCGCGCCGCAGCCCCCGATGCCGTGCACCACCGCACGGCTGCGATCCGCTCGGGGCTCTTCGAGTCGGCTGCCCACGGAGTCACGGCGATCGGTGAGATCTCGACCGGCCTGCCGGCAGGCGGCTATCCCGCTCACGGACCGCGGCTGCGGGTGTTCCGCGAGGCCCTGGGGCTTTCGGTCGAAGCGGCGGAGGCCTCCGTCTCCAACGCGTTTCGGGATGTCGACGGGCTCCAGGCAGCGGGGCTCGCCGCGGGCATCTCACCCCACGCGCCCTACTCGGTGGCTGCGAGACCAGGCAGGCGGCTCGTCGCCGAGAGCCGGCGTCGCAGCCTGCCGCTGGCGATGCACCTTGCCGAGAGCGACACCGAGGACGAGCTGCTGCAGTCGGGATCGGGACCCTTCCGCGACCTCTTCGAGCGGCTCGGGGTCTGGCCCGCCGCCCGCTCCCCCGCGCTCCTGCCGGCGGCGGAGTGGATCTCGCTGCTGGCCCGCGGCCCGCGGGGGATCGTCGTGCACGGCACCCATCTCGGCCGCGACGCCGACGCGCTGGCACGACTCGTCCGGCATCGCGACCGGCTCTGCGTCGCCGTCTGCCCGCGGACGACCCGGGCAATTTCCGGCACGCTGCCCCCGGTGCGGCTGTTTCGGGAGGCGGGCCTCCGCGTGGCGATCGGCACCGACAGCCGGGCGTCGAACCCCGACCTCTCGGTGCTCGCGGAGTGCCGCGCGCTCGTCGACGCGGGGCTCGCCACGCCGCAGGAGTCCCTGCAGATGGCCACCCGCCACGGAGCCTGGGCCCTTGGCTTCGAGCGGGTGTCCGGCATGCTGGCCCCGGGCCGGGCCGCCGACCTCGCGATCGTGCGCCCGTCCGCGAGGCACCGGACCGCCTGGGACGCGATCCTCGATCCTGGATCCCACCTCGTCGCCACGCTCCGCCGCGGCCGCGTGATCGCCGGCCGGCTGCCGGGCTCAGCGTCCTGCTGAGCCGCCCACCAGCCGCAGGATGTCCGCCGCCGGCACGCACATGTTGAGCCCCATCTGGAAGTCGCCCGGCGACACCGGCTCGTCACGGCGGCCGTCATGGGCCTCGTCGTC
Source organism: Planctomycetota bacterium (assembly GCA_016872925.1). Classification (GTDB taxonomy): domain Bacteria; phylum Planctomycetota; class Planctomycetia; order Pirellulales; family UBA1268; genus QWPN01. The sequence goes on along the minus strand of VGYR01000039.1, from coordinate 5,972 downwards.
CTGCGCGTAGACCGCCAGCGTGCTCGACACCATGCCGACGACGTTGCCGGAGTCGTCCACGAGGGGGCCGCCGCTCGAACCGACGGCGAAGTCGACGGTGGTCGTGAACATGGTCTTGGCCTGGCCGTCGGCGCGGTGCACGAAGTACCGGGACAGGATGCCCTCGGTGAAGGAATAGAGCGCCGCGTCCGGGTGGCTCAGGGCGTGGAGCCGCTGGCCCGGCTTGGCCCCGGCGACCAGCGGCAGGGGCGTGAGCCCCTCGGCCCCGTCGATCCGGCAGATCGCGATGTCGGCGAAGGTCCCGACCGCGAGGATCTCGGTCACGGGGTGGATCGTCCCCGCGGCCGTCTGCACGACGAGCGCGGGTGCGTCCGGAATGTCCACCACGTGGAAGTTCGTGACGATGATCCCGGACGGATGGAGGACGAAGCCCGTGGCGAGCGAGACGTCATGCCCTTCCCCGTCGTCGAGCGGTTCGAGGGCCGCCACGACCACCACGCTCGGCCGCACCCGCTCGAACAGCTGGTCGCTCGGCAGCGGCCCGTCGCAGGGACGGGCCAGCTCGACCCGACAGGGCCGGACTGCCGTGCGTGCCAGCAGGTCGTTCACCGGCACGGCCCGCCCCGTGGCGACGAGGTCGCGGGCCGCCTCCTCGATCCGCCGCAGCCGCTCGTCGTCGGTCGGCCCCAGGTCCGCCGCAGGACGCTCGTATTCCGCGAGGATCTCCAGCAGCACGAGCCTGGTCGACGGATCGTCGGCGGCGCACTCGACGGCCCGGCGATGCATCGCGATTCCCTCGTCGCGCCTGCCGTTCATGACCAGCGCCCGGCCCAGCGTCTCGAGCACCTGCACGTCGTCGTCGCCGGTCAGTTCGTGGGCCCGCTGCGACGCCCGCAGGGCCAGCGGCAGATCGCGGTGGCCGAGGCCGTCTTCGGTGAGGATGCCCCAGGCGAGCGAGTCGAGCACCAGGGCGTCGGCGGCATGGTCGCGCAGGATCCGCGTGCCGATCTCGGCGGCCGCGTCGGCGTCCGCTCCAGCCAGGGCGGTGAAGTAGTCGTCGACGACCGCAGTCGCGGCCGGTGGATCACCTGCGGCGGTCGCGTCCGCCCCGCGGCCGACGGCGGATCCGAGCCAGCAGCAGGCCACCACCGCCAGGATCGGGGCGGGCCGCCGCTTCGACGCTCCTCCCCGTGGCGACACGGTCACAGCCGGCAGTTGCCGATCCTGGTCTCGATGATGGCCGAGGCCCCGATCACCTCGAGCCGCTCCATCACGGCGTGGACGTCGCCCCGCTTGACCATCGCCCGCACCGCACACCACGAGGAATCCTCGAGCTGCATGACGGTCGGCGAATCGAACCCGGGCGTGATCTTCTCCGCTTCGGCGAGCCTCGATCGCGGCACGTTGTATTCCAGCAGCGACCAGCTGCGGGCGATCACGATGCCCTCGAGACGCCGCACGATGCGGTCGGCCAGGAGCGGCTCCCGGCAGCCCGGATGCTGGACGAGCACCGTCTCGTAGCGGCCGATCTCGTGGAGCACGTGGAGTCGATTCGCCGCGAGCGTGCTGCCGGTCTCCACCAGGTCGACGATCGCGTCGGCCACGCCGAGTGCGATCATCACCTCGACACTTCCCGTCAGTTCGACGAACCTGGCCTCGATGCTCCGCTCTGCCAGCCAGCGGCGGGTGATCCGCGGAAAACTCGTCGCGATCCGCTTGGTGGCGAGCTTCCGGAGGTCGTCGATGCCGGCGTCGTCGGGCACGCAGAGGGCGAGCCGACAGCTGCCGACGCCGAGATCGAGCCGGTGGACCACCTCGGCGCCGCTCTCGGCGACCAGGTCGGCCCCCGTGATCCCCAGGTCGATCGCCCCCTCGGCCGCCAGCACCGGGATGTCTTCCGTCCGGAGAAAGGTGACCTCCACCGGCATGTCCTTGCAGCGGGCGAACAGCGTCCGCTCCGTCCTGCGAAACGACAGCCCGGCGTCGCCGAGCAGCAGGGCCGCGACCTCGGCGAGTCGGCCCTTGCTCGGCACCCCGATGCGGAGCAGGTGGTCCTGCCGCTCGTCGCTCATGACGAACCCCCGCCGCCCACCGCGCTGCGGGCGGCCTTCTCGTCGAATCCGGACACCCCAAATCGGCGGGCCAGTTCGTCCTCGACGCGGGCCAGCGTCAGGTCACGGCAGGCGAGGAGCACCAGGGCGTGGTAGACGAGGTCGGCCGCCTCGGCGACGACCCGATCAGCCGTCTCTTCGCAGGCCGCCCGGACGAGTTCCGCGGCTTCCTCCGTGACCTTCGCGCCGGCGCCGGGCGGGCCGCTGGCCAGGAGTTTCGTGGTGTACGATCGGGCGGAGGGATCGGCCTTCCGGGAGGCGATCACCCCCTCGAGAGCCTCGAGCACTTCACCGCAGCGGCGGTTCGATGGACGCGGATCGGACACGGGACACGACGGCTCCGGGGGACGCCAGCGGCGCGGCCGGCCTGTCGAGGCAGCCGGTCGCGGTGCCCTCAACTCTAGCATGGTCCCCGGCCGCCGCCGGCGGCTCGACGGTGCCGATCGGCGAGGATTGCTGGTTTCTGTCGGGACCCACGGCCTCGGGCAAGACCGCCCTGGCCATCCCGTTGGCCCGGGCCCTGAACGCGGAGATCGTGAGCGTGGATTCGATGGCGGTCTATCGCGGGCTCGACGTCGGGACCGCCAAGCCGTCGGTCGAGCAGCGGGCGGCCGTGCCCCATCATGCTCTCGACCTCGTCGCCCCGGCCGAGGTGTTCAGCGTGGCCCACTGGCTCGAGGCCGCCGCCCGGGCCGTGGCCGACTGCCGCGCGAGGGGGCGGGGCATCCTGTTCGTGGGGGGCACGCCGCTCTATCTCCGTGCGCTCCGCGACGGCCTCGCTCCGCTTCCGGCGTCCGATCAGGCGGTCCGCCGCCGGCTCACCGCCGAGGCGGCCGCGGGAGAGTCGGGTCTGTTGCACCGGCGGCTGGCGCAGGTCGACCCGGCCTCCGCCGCCCGGATCCACCCGCACGATCAAAAGCGGCTCATCCGGGCGCTCGAGGTGGCCGAGACGACGGACCGGCCGCTGTCGGCCGCGTTCGCTCCCGCTCCGCACCCGCTCTTCGAGTCGCGGCTGCTCGTCGTCGACCTGCCCAGGGCGACGCTCTACCGCCGGATCGACCGCCGCGTCGAAGGGATGTTCGCCGCAGGCCTCGTCGAGGAGACCCGTGCGGCCCTCGCACGGCCCGGGGGCATCGGCCCGACGGCCCGGCAGGCGGCAGGCTACGCGGAGGCGATCGAGCTTCTGGCGGGCCGCATCGACGCTGGCGAGGCGATCCGGCGCACGCAGCAACGGACGCGGCAACTCGCCAAGCGGCAGCTCACCTGGCTGCGGAGCTTCGCGGCCGCGACCTGGATCACCGCATGATCCACGCCGCCCCCCGCGGCCCCGGGTGGAGTGCCACCCGAGGGCTGCGGCACGGACGCGTGCGCAGGAGCGGGCCGGCGATCGGTGCTCCCCGGATGCGGGCTAGGCCACCAGCTTGACCGCCGGCTGCTCGCCGGTGATCCCGATCACGAACTCCTCGAAAATCTTGACGTCGAGCGCCGACGCAGTCTCGGCCTCGGGATGGAACTGCACGCCGATCGCCGTCCAGTTCTCGACGATGCTCTCGATCGCCTCGACCACGCCGTCCGGGGCCCTGGCCGTGACCTTGAAGCTCGCAGCCACGTCGTCGATCGCCATGTGGTGCATGCTGTTGACGCGGATTTCACCGTCGCCGTAGACCCGCTCCATGGCCGACCCCGGCTCCACGACCAGCGCGTGGCGGTGGGCGAGATCGGTCGGATCCTTGTGGGGGATCGCCTTGGGAAGATCCTCCGGGATGTGGAGGAACAGCGTGCCCCCCTCGGTGATGTTGAGCAGCTGCATGCCGCTGCCGATGGCCAGCACGGGCATGTGGCGGGCACAGATGTGCTTGGCGAGCAGCCGGTCGAAATCCTCTCGGCGGGTGTCCATCGGGCGGACGGCGGGATGCGGCATGTAGCCGTCGCGCCGCGGATCCAGGTCGGCTCCCCCCACCATCACGACTCCGTCGAGCAGGTCGAGCAGCCGGACGACATCCTCCTCGTCGGCCAGGGGGGGCAGGATCACCGGAATCCCCCCCGAGGCGGTGATCCCGTCGAAGTAGCCGGCGGCCACGAACGACAGGGCGGCGTGCTCCTTGCGGGTCGAGCGGTAGTCGGTGTTGATGCCGATGAGGGGCTTGGCTGCCATGGGTGCTGGTTCCTCCGTGAGACGATTCCCGGCATCCATGCCGGGATTGACGGCGAACGTATCGGCTGCAAGGGCGTTCACAAGGTTTTTTGCGATTTTGTGGTGCTGGCGGGGCCGCCACCACAAGATCAGGTGCTAGCACCCGGCGCGCTAGCAGCGGCAAAACCGCGGTTTCCGCGGCCCGAGGCGGCCGCGGGGGCTCTGGGCCGGCTCACAGCGGCCGACCGCGCCGCCGCCAACGCCATGCCACCGCCCCGCAGGCACCGGCCACCGCGGCGGCCGTGGAAACGCCCGGTTCGGGCACGGCGGCGACCGCCCCGGGTACGGGCGGGATGTACGAACCCGCGCCGTAGAGCCCGGTCGACATGAAGTCGGAGACATCGAGGATGTCGACGACGCCGTCGTACCCGAAGTCGCCTTCCGACCAGGTCGCCGGCTCGCCGGTGCCGTATTTTCCCGCGGCGGCGAAGTTCGCGGCGTCGAGGATGTCGACCTGGCCGTCGATGTTGGCGTCGCCCGGTGCCGCATACGCGAAGGTGACCGCCCCGCCGCCGTCATCGAGCCAGCCGATCGCCCGGGGCACGTTGGCGGCGACACTGGCGGCGACATCCGCCGAGGTGATGCCGCTGGCTCCCGTCCAGCTTCCGTCCCCACGCCCCGCCAGGATCGCCGTGACCATGGCGGCCGCGGACAGGCCCCCGGCGACGGTCACCGAGCTGGTGGCGACGTCGACCAGCCCGCCGGCGTTCGGGTCGAGGCCTGGAACCACCGTGGTGAGCGCGGAGGCGAACGCCAGCGTGCCACCGGCCAAGGGAACGAGCGTGCCCGACCCGGTCTGGCCGCCCGCCGTGATGCGCAGCGTGCCCGCGGCGATGCGCGTGCCCCCGGTGTAGCCGTTGGTGGTTGCCGAGAGGGTCAGCACGCCGGCACCGCTCTTGACCACCCCGCCCGATCCGTCGATCGTGCCGCCGAAGGTCACCGCGTCGCTCCGCGAAAACACCAGCGTGCCGCCGTTGGAAATCGGTCCGCCGAGCCATCCGGTCGTGCCGCCGTTCCCGATCGCGAGCGTTCCGCCGGCGATCGTGGTGCCGCCCGTGAAGGAGTTCGAGCCGGTGAGCGCCAGGGCCCCGCCCCGCAGGACCACCCCGCCGCCGCCACCGATCTGGTCAGCAAACGCCCCCCCGTGGTCGTCGCTGCGATCGAAGGCCAGCGTGGCCCCGCTCGACACGGTGACGGCGAGCGGCGTGCCGGCGATGCCGGTCGTTCCCCCGGAGCCGATCTGCAGCGTGCCCTCCTCCACGTAGACGCTGCCGGCCGCGAACGCCGCCGGCTGGTCGATCACGAGCGTGCCGGCGCCTCGCTTGGCGAGGGGCACGGTGCCCGCAAGCGGGGCCCCGGGTGTCGCGGTCCCGGAGGCCACCGTCCGCACGTCGACGGCCAGATCGAAGATCGAGACCGTCCGGTTCTGGAAATCGCCTCCTCAGCAGAATCTGTGGGTTGATTCTGGCTCCGGTAGTGTGCCAAGGACATGAAACAACGCGATTTCAATGCCTTTCGCGGTCCGAAAGCCGAACGCTTTTCTGGTGGTCAGTTTTACGACGCCGTTCAAACCCGCGACAACTCCCGCCGAAATGGTGCCTTTGGCCCGGAACCAGTTGAGGATCAGGTGCCGATGACGCCGCAGGCTCTTGGCGACCTTCTTCATC
>VGYR01000038.1 GCA_016872925.1 Planctomycetota bacterium | reverse complement strand
CCGCGAAGTCGGCCGTGGCGGTCGCCTTGCCGGACCCGGTCACCGTGAACGTGGCCGGGCCGTTGACCTTCGTGACGAGGTTGGTCTTCGCGTCGATGTCGAGGTCGCCGAAGGCGACGGTCGCCTTCCGCCAGGTGGGCTGGGCGGCGTCGGGCGTCTTGCCGAGCGAGATGCCCGCAAGGCCGCCGAGGCTGGCCCCGAGCACGAGCCCGTCGCCGTCGTCGACCTCTGCCGCGAGCGAGACCTGGGAGGCGTCGGCATCGAAGAACACGCTCTTCGTGTCGAGGTTGATGCCGAATCGTCCGCTGATCGTGCCGTCGAACACGAACGAGAGCGTGCCGGCGGTCGTGACGTCGATCGGGATGCCCCCGACGTCGATCGAAGCGAGGTCGACGGCATACGTGGCATCGACGAGCGTGATCACGACGTCGAACACGAGCCCCTTCACGCCGGGCGAGAGGTCGACGAGCGACGGATTGAGATCGAGACTGAAGCCGCCGGGGAGCGAGATGCTCGGCGGCTGAAAGCCGCCCTCGGCCTCGGGCAGGAACATCAGCCGCAGCGTGTCGAGGCCGCCGAAGTCGAGCCCGGGAAACGAGAAGCCGCTGGTATCGGCCACATTGAGCCAGGTGAAATTGAGATCCAAGGCTCCGGGGTCGGATGCCCACGCGAACCGCGGCAGCGAGAGCAGCCTTCCAAACTCGAGAAGGAAGCTTCCTCCGGGCGACCCAGGACCTCCGCCCATTGCCACGGTGCGCCAGTCGAAGTCGGGATGGCTGAACAGATCAGGAAACACCAGCGCGGCCTCGGCGAACCAGCCGCGGAGCCTGCCGAGGAAGTCGAGATCCACGTCGGGGCTGCCGGGCGTCCACCCCTCCCACTCCACAAGCAGATCGTCGAGGCTCCACACGAGCCGCTGCAGCCTGCCGAAGATGTCGAGATCGGCGAGAGCCGGCAGGGCAGGATCGAAGCCATCGAGCAGGCTCTGGCCGAGGCTGCCGAAGCTGAAGTTGGGCCAAAGATCGCCCTCGGATGACCGCCGACCGAGCAGGTCGCCGAGGTCGAACGTCGGCAGGCTGTCGAACAGGTCGGGAAGCTTGAAGATCTCGCCGAGCGTCACGCCGGCCCAGGGGATCTCGAACGTCCACAGGCCGGAGTTCTGCAGGTAGCCGGCGAACAGGTCGAGCATGCCCGGCAGGTCGCCGAGGGAGAAGTCGGAGAGCCCGCCGAAGATGTCGCCGAGCCGCGGACTCGCCGTGATCGAGAACGACCAGTCGTTCTCCTTCGCGGGGTCGTTGAACAGGCTGAGGTCGAGGTAGGGCACGTTGGTGCCCGGAAGCGTCGTCAGCGGGATGCCGCTGCAGTAGTCCCGGTAGTCGGCCGTCGAGATCCCCAGGTTCGTCGCCCACTGGGCCGACGGCACCTGCAGCTGAAAGATGCCGTCGAGCGTGGGCGACGCGACGGTGAGGTCGATGAAGTCGGCCGTGCCCCCGCCCATCTCCGAGAGGTAGATCCGCCCGTCGGCTGCCGTGCCGGTGCCGGGGTCGACGAAGTCGACGGCCACGCCGGCCGTGCCCTGGGCCTTGCCGCACTCGACGGTGAGCGAGAGCGGGCCGAGCGCCGCACCCCCTTCAAGGGACGCATCAAGCTTGATCGAGATCGTCGCGGTCGAGTCGGCGGAGAGATAGATCCGATCGCGGGACGAGGCGGACTCCAGCGACGATCCAGTGAGGGTGCCTCCGGTCGTCGGCGCGACGACGAGCCCGAGCACGATCAACGCCAGCGACGACTGCGTGGCCGTGCTCGTGCCACCGACCGCGAGGCTGAGCGCAGGCGTGGAGATCGAGAAGGTCGCCGCGGCCGACGCCGGCGACGTGAGGTCGGTGGCCACGAGCGTGCTGCCGGAGAGCGCGAGCGAGAGCCGGCCGCTTGCCCGGGGAGCCGAGTTCACGAGGCTGAGCAGGTCGGCGACGGTGGCCGTGCCGGCGGAGCCGCCCGTGCCCAAGGCGAGCGACGACAGGTCGATTCCGAAGGACGAGCCGTCGCGGAGCGCGAACACGAGGTCGGGCCGGCTGAAGGTGTGCGTGCCGCTGCCGTTGGAGGTCGTGGCGATGGCCGCTCCGCGTGCGGTCAAGGCCAGCGTGAACCGGTGCGCATCGAGCGTGGTGACGACGTAGGGTGTGTTGGGCTGGAGTGGCGTGGGCAGCGAGCCCGTCGTGGAGAAGATCACGACGTCGCCGGTGGCGAGGCCGTGATGGCGGCTGGTGACCACGCCCGGCGTGGCCTTGGAGATCGCGGCCGTGGCCGACGGGGCGAGCCGCACGAAGAAGCCGTTGCCGTTGCTGGAGGCCTTGATCGCGGTGCCCCCCGCGGTGGCGGCGAGCGCGAAGGTGTCGGCCGTGACGCCGCCGACCACGTGGTAGCGGGTGCCCGCCACGAACGATCCGGGCAGGGCCGCCCCTTCCGCGGCGCCCACCTCGAGCGTCACGGTGTCGCCGATGGCGAGGCCGTGGGCGGCGAGCGTGAAGGTGGTCTTCGTGACGTCGGTCGCGGCGGTCGCGGCGCCGAGCTTCGTCAGGCCGTAGCCGGCCGCTGCGTTGAGCGACGAACGCGTGAGGCCCGCGCCGCCGTTGAGGGCCGAGAGCAGCGTCGATCCCTTCACCGCAGCGGCGGCGGTCGGGTCGGACACCGCGATGCCCGCCTTGAGGCCGAGCGTAGCGGTCGACGTGACAGTGGCCGATCCCTTCGCGGCGATCGAGAGCGGCAGGTCGGATGGCACCAGGCCGCCGGCATCGAACGAGACCGACTTCTTGGTCAGTTCCGTCTCGCTGCCCGGCGTCTCGGAAATCGAGATCGGCAGCGTCCATTCGAGGCTGCCAACCTTCGCGTTCCACGCCGGCGCGAATGCGGCCTTCGTGGTGCCAAGCTTGGTGGCGAGCAGGTCGATCATCTCGTCGAGCGTGCCGAACTTCCACTGGCCGGCCTCGTCCTTCAGGTTGTCGAGCTTGCCGTCGAGCCAGTCGCCCCATCCGCCGCCGAAGAGCCCGGCAAGATCCTGGTCGATCACCGGAATCTCGAAACCGCGGCCGACCTCCGGCATCCACCGCGAGACGTCGGCCAGAAACGTGCCCAGATCGCCGGCCGAGATGTCGGCGAACTGGGTGAAGTCGAACGAGCCGGCAATCCCGGGCACGGTGAGGACAGGATAGGCGAGCGTGAGCGATCGCGGATCGAGGATGTCGGCGGCGGTGATCTTGATCTGCTGGGCCGAGCCGTTCTTCTGCGTGAAGCCGTCGAGCCCGAGGGTGAATGGCACCGTGACGCTGACGCCCGGGCCCGTCGCCGTGAGCGACAGCCGCGACTCGAAATCGGGCAGCGAGAGGCCGGCGAGCTCGCCGAGCCGCATCGCCCCGGCAGCCCCTTCCTGCAGGTCGAGCGTGACGCCCGTGTCGATCGTCACGTCGAGGTCGGCGGGGCCGAGTTTCATGAAGCCGTAGTCGGCATCGACGTCGGCCAGTGCCGACTTGCCCGTGTGCGTCGCGCGGCCGAAGGCACGGAGGTTGTCGAACTTGATCCAGAACGACTCCTCGGCCGTGAGGCCGGCGGCGAGGTCGATACCGAGAGCGACGGTGCCCTCGATGCCCGTGGCGAGGGAAACCGTCGTCGCTCCCAGGCGCAGACCCTGATCCGAGAGCGACGGCAGCACGACCTCCGAGCCCGCCTCGGGCTCGCCCGGCCGCTGGCCGAGATCGAGCCCGTACGACGGCAGCGAGGTGGTGCGCGAGAGCGGCACGCTGAACCAGATCCGCTCGTCGCTGCCGGTCAGCACTGAGGAATGCGTGACCACGGTGCCGGTGGCGTCAGAAAGGATCGCGTCGATCTGGGCCGGTGTCTTCGACCCCGTGAGGCCGACGATGCGGTCCACGAAGTCGGACTTCAGGCGATCGCCGATCGGCACGAGCGTGCCGATCGGCTGGCCCAGGGCCGCCGCCTCCTGGCCAAGCAGGTCATGCTCGGCCACCTGGTCCATGCGGTCGGCGAACAGGCCGATGCCCTGCGCGAGGGCAGCGACCTGATGCGCGTCGAGCAGACCGGCAAGCACGAGCCGGCGTTCGAGCGACTCGCCGCGAAGGCGGCCGAGTGGTCGCCTCGGGAGTCCGATCTGTGCGCCGCGGCGACGCCGGGGCGAAAGCCACCCCCGGCGGCGGGAACGGGAAGGCCGCGAACCACGGCCGGAAACGCGGCGCGACTCCATGAGAGGGCTCCTTACGCCAGCCGTTGAAGGAGAAGAGGTACTGTTCCGACCCTCCGAAGCTACAGAGTCTACCCCGGACGCTTGCGACAAGGCAAGCAATCACCATGTTTCCGCGCGTTGCGGCGACTGCAAGCGGCGGCGCTGCGACCGGCTCCCCTGCCGGCACCCCTCGGCCGGGTGCCCGCTCAGCGGCGCTGGGGCATCGGGAACGGCGTCGGTCCGTAGGGATAGGGCGTGCCGCCGCCGTAGACCATGCCACCGGGTGTGCCGCGCATCGGGACACCGACGGAGTAGTTGCTAAAGTACCGTGCCCGGTCGCCGTCCACCGAGACCAGGCCGTTGGTGTAGACGGTCACGCGGCCGAACTGTCTGCCCACGAGCCCGTTGTTGAAATACGTCATGTCGCCGACGCGGTTCGACACCATGCCGTTGGCGTAGATCGTGCTCCGGCCGACCGTGAAGCTGCTGCCGCCCCAGTTGCCGGTGCCCCAGTTGCCGGTGCCCCAGTTGCCGGTGCCCCAGTTGCCGGTGCCCCAGTTGCCCAGCGTGCCGTGCCGCGCGGCCTGGGCCCGCACCTCCGGCGCGGCCACGATCAGGCCGCAGGTGGCGAGGAGGATCGGCACCACGCGCGACGTGAATCGCGACACGGTCAGGTTCATGCGAAAGCTCCCGCTCCGGGCTCCGGCCATACCTCGAGTCTACCTCGCCCTGGGCGGCGTCCGCCGATCAGCGGTGACGGTCGCCGTACAGTGACCCGCGCAACCGTCACAGTCCGCAGGCGGTCCCATGCCCTCTTCTCCCCCAGTGATTCGTCCGGCGGGCTCGTCCACCGCCTGGCATGCGATCCCGGTCGCCGAAGTCGCGGACCGGCTGGCGACCGATCCGCGGCTCGGCCTCACCGCCGCCGAGGCTGACCGGCGGCTCATTGCGCATGGGCCAAACGCCCTCGACGAGCAGCCCGCGGTGCCCTGGTGGCGGACGCTTCTGGCCCAGTTTCGCGACCTGGTGATCTGGATTCTGGTGGCCGCCGCGGTGATCGCCGGCGCGATGGGAGACTGGGCCGACACCGCCGCCATCGTGGCGATCGTGATGGTCAACGCGATGATCGGCTTCCTGCAGGAGGATCGGGCGCAGCGGGCCTTGGCGGCGCTTCGGACCATGTCGGCGCCGCTGGCCCGCGTGGTCCGCGACGGCCTACTCCGCCCGATCCCGTCCCGCGAGGTCGTGCCCGGCGATCGGATCGAGGTCGAGGCGGGCGATCACGTGCCGGCCGACGCCCGGCTCGTCGCGGCGTTCTCCCTGTCCGCCCAGGAGGCCGCGCTGACCGGCGAGAGCGTGCCCGTCGAGAAGGTCGCCGGGGATCCGCAGCCGGCAGCCACCCCGCTCGGCGACCGCCGCACGCTCCTCCACGCCGGCACGGTCGTGGCCTCGGGGTGCGGCGCCGCGGTCGTGGTCGCCACCGGGATGGAGACGGAACTCGGGCGGATCGCCGGCCTGCTGGAACATGCTCCGCCCGAGCCGACGCCCCTGCAACGGCGGCTCACCGCGCTCGGCAGGATCCTGATCGCCGTCTGCCTCGCGATCGTGATCCTGATCGCGGTCGTGGAGATCGTGCGCGGGGGCGGCCTGCACCGGCTGGTCGAGACCGGCGACGCGGCCGATCTCCTGCTCCGCTCGGTCAGCCTCGCGGTGGCCGCGGTGCCGGAGGGACTGCCGGCGGTGGTCACGCTGGTGCTGGCCCTCGGACTGCAGCGGATGGTCCGCCGCAACGCCCTGGTCCGCCGGCTCCCCAGCGTGGAGACCCTCGGCTCGGTGACCGTGATCTGCTCCGACAAGACGGGCACGCTCACCCGCAACGAGATGACCGTCCGCGACGTCGTCACGGCCAACACCCACTACTCGGTCAGCGGGGCGGGCTACGAGCCCCATGGCCTGTTTTGCGCCGCCGACGGCGGCGACCCTGCCGCCGACCCCGACCTGCGGCGGCTGCTGGAGATCGCCGCCCGCTGCACGACCGCCACCGTCGCCCCCGCTCCCGACGGCGGCGGCTGGCGGGTCGTCGGCGACCCCACCGAAGGCGCGCTGGTGGTGGCGGCGATCAAGGGGGGCGCGGCCGACCATGGCCCGACGCCCCCCACCCTGTTCGAGATCCCCTTCGATTCCGATCGCAAGCGGATGAGCGTCGTCGTGCGGGGTGCCAACAGCGAGCGAATGCTAGCCACGAAAGGGGCTCCGGAGGCGGTGCTGTCGCGGTGCGTGGCCGAGCAGCGACACGGCGTGGCGACGCCCCTTGCCGAGGACCGGCGTCGGGAGATCCTCGCCGAGGCCGCCACGCTGGCCGACCGGGCGCTGCGCGTGCTCTCCTTTGCCTGGCGGACGCTCCCCGCTCCCGAGCCGCTCGCCGGCGCTGCCGACGCGGTGGAGCGGGATCTCGTGTTCGTCGGCCTCGCGGGCATGATCGATCCGCCCCGTGACGAGGCGCGGGCTGCAGTCGACCGGTGCCGCTCCGCCGGCATCCGCCCGGTCATGATCACCGGGGACCATCCCGCCACCGCGGTCGCCGTGGGGCGGGAACTCGGCCTTGCGGGGCCGACCTCGCGGGCGGTGACGGGAACGGAGATCGACGGGCTCGACGACGACGCGCTCGCGCGGCTCGCGGCCGAGGCGCCGGTGTACGCCCGGGTGACCGCGGAGCACAAGCTGCGGATCGTGCAAGCCCTCCAGCGGCTCGGCAACGTCGTGGCCATGACCGGCGACGGCGTCAACGACGCCCCGGCCGTGAAGGCGGCCGACATCGGGATCGCGATGGGCATCACCGGCACCGACGTCACCCGCGAGGCGGCCGACATGGTGCTCACCGACGACAACTTCGCCTCGATCGTGGCGGCCGTCGAGGAGGGCCGCGGCATCTACGACAACATCCGCAAGTTCATCCACTACCTGCTCGCGTGCAACGCCGGCGAGGTGCTGCTGATGCTCGTGGCGGCCGTGGCCGGCTGGCCGCCGCCGCTGGCCGCGATCCAGATCCTCTGGCTCAATCTCGTCACCGACGGCCTGCCCGCGCTGGCCCTCGGGCTCGAGCCGCCGGAGCGCGACATCATGCAGCGGCCGCCCCGGCCCCCCCGGGAAGCGGTGATTCCCTGGGGGTCCGGCGCGACGATCGTGCTGCACGGGGGGCTCGTGACGGCCGTCTGCATGGCGGCCTTCTGGAGTGCGTGGCAGGGCGACGCCGCCCGGCTCGACCACGCCCGCACGGTCACCTTCTGCGTGGCGGCGTTCGCCCAGCTGCTGTTCGCGATCGGCTGCCGGAGCGACCGGCTCACCGCGCTCGAGCTCGGCGTGTTCGGCAATCCGGCGCTCGTGCTGGCGGTGGCGCTCTCGGCGCTGCTGCAGGTGGCCGTGGTCACGCTGCCGCCGACGCAGCCCGTGTTCGAAGTGGCCGCCGATCCCGGCATCGAGTGGCCGCGCGTGCTCGGCCTCGCGGTGCTGCCGCTGGTCGCGATCGAGGGGGTGAAATGGCTGCGCAGGGTCGGTCGTGCCGGCCCCACGAGCGCGGGCGCAGGCCGACGGGGGGCCGTCAGCGCCCGCTCGAGTCCTTCGTCGCCGGCTTGACGAAGCCGTCGAACCACGGCTTCACCGCGAGCGTCGCCGACACGTACGAGGCGCGGTGGTCGGCCCGCTCGCCCGCGGAGAAAAACTCCACCTGCGGACTGCCGAGCATCGTGGCGAAGTCGAACACCATGCGCGACACCGCCGGCGGGATCGCCTCGTCGGCGTCGCCGCCGTAGGCCCGCAGGGGCGTCTTGATCTTCCAGCGATACGCCCCGGCCTCCTCGAGCAGATCCCAGAACCGGCCGCGGCCCGTCTCCGCCCCCGCGATGAACGCCGGCTGCAGGAGCCCCGTCACGCCGCCAGGCACCGAGGCGTCGTACTCCGGCCAGGAAAGCTCCCCGTTGAAGAACTTCCGCGAGGCGGCGAGGTGCTCGGGCTTGATCGCCGAGGCCGCGAGGCCCGGAAGCCGCGCGTATTCCTCCTGCGACCAGAGCATGTTGCTGATGCAGCCCTTGATCCACGCGGCGTCCTGGGGCCGCGGATTCGCGATCGGCCTGCGGAACGCCGCGGCGAGATCGACCGGAGCGCTCACGGTCGCGGCAGCGGTGACGGGAATGCCGAGCGTTTCCAGCCGACGGAGGAACTGCATCGTCGACCAGCCCCCCTGCGACCACCCCCAGACGAAAAACTGCGGCGTGGACTGCCCGAGCGCGTCGAGCACCGCCTGCGACGCGCGGTAGTGGTCGAGCATCGACTGCGTCGTGCCCCGCGCCACGATGAAGCAGTTGGGCACGCGAGAGGCCCCCAGGCCGAAATAGTCGGCACCGATCACGACGTAGCCTTGGCCGGCGAACGCGGCCAGGGCGAGTTGCGTCTCGTAGGAGTCGTCGGGGCGGGAAGGCACCTGGTCGCGGCCGAAGACCGTGCCGTGCTGGTAGCTGACGAGCGGGTGCGTCTTCGAGTCGTCCTCGGGAATGGCCAGCAGGCCGCTGCCCGTGGTCGGCTGGTTGTCCCATTCGGGAATCACCGAATCGAACTGGACCTCGTAGAGCGTCACGCCGTTTCGTGGCGCGGCGAACTTCGCCTTGAAGTCGGTCGACTTCATGGTCGAGCCCTGCGACGGGTCGAAGCCCCCCATGAACGTGTCGAGGCCGCGGTCCAGGATCTCGGCGAGCCGGGCCTTGTCGTAGCTGCCGATCTTCCGGTAGCGGACGCCCGACGCCACCGGCGTGAAGTCCTGCTCCGCCGAAACGGCGGCCGCCGCTGTGGCGAGAACGCAGGCGACGAGCGAGCAGACGGCGAAACACCACGGGCGAGCGACGGTCATGGAACCTCCGGTGTCCTTCCTTGCGTTGCCGACGGGAGCGGCGGTGATTCGCGTCAGACCTTGTAGCCGTCGCGGGAGACGTCGGGCTTGATGCCCTCGGGCGTCTCGTCGCTCGCGATGTCGAACCACTCGGGCTTGAACTCGATCCGCGGTTGGGTCGTGGGGTTCGCCAGGGCCACGTTGCTCACCAGGGCGATCACGGCGTCGGCGATCGCCACCTCGGGCTTGCAGCGGGGCTGGTTCTCGGGGGCCGGGTTGCGGATGCACCACGCCCAGTGCTCCATCTCCTCGGTGTAGCCGCGGGACGGGGCCGCGTCGCCCCCCGACGTGCCCGCCGCGGCGGGGCCGCCGGCGCCGCTCTCGGTGGTGTCGAGCGTGGGCGTGCCGTCCTTCGCCTTGGCCACGGTCACGCGAGTGTCCTTGGCGGCGTCCTTGTAGAGCATCACGTCCTGCTCCTGCTCCAGGATCAGCGTGCCCTTCGTGCCGAGCACCACCTCGCCGTAGCCGCCGAAGCCGTTGCCGTTGATCGAGGAGTAGGTGACGACGATCTTCTTGTTCTCGTCTTCCTCGTAGCCCGGGGCGGGATACTCGTACATGCAGTAGACGTGGTCGTCGATCTCCCGGTCGGCCGGGAAGATACTCCGGTTGCCCACCGCCGTGACGGTCAGCGGCTTGACCTTCTTGCCCGGGCCGTGCATCGCGGACACGAAGATGCCCGCGGCGTCGAGCTGGTGGCTGCCGAGCTCGGCCATCAGGCCGCCGCCGGTGCGGTTCCAGAGCCGCCACCGGATCAGCTCCTCCAGCGGCGTGCGGACCGAGCCGTCGCCGAGCGTCTTCTCGGTGTAGCCGTACTTCGCGGCATCGACGGCCTGATCGGTGATCTGGGCCTCGAGCTGGGCGATCTGCTTCCGCAGGGCGTCGATGTCGGAGGGCTTGGCGTTCGCCAGGTCCTTCTTCCAGCCGGCGAGCTTCTTGGCGAACGACGCGTCGGCCGGCATCGGCGGCTTCCACGAGTCCTTGCCGGGCAGGTTGCCGCGGTGCCACTGGGCCCGGATCGAGTGCACGTCGCCGATCAGCTTCGCGGTGCCGATCGTGTGGACGGCGTTGTCGTAGAGGATGCTGTAGTGCCGCTGGTGGCCGGTGGCCAGGATCTTGCCCGTGTCCCGCGAGACGCGGCCCATCTCCTTGCACTCGTGGATGCTGTGGCCCATCAGCTTCTCGGTGAGCACGTGCTTGCCGGCCCGCATCGCCTTGATCGCGGCCGGGGCGTGGAGGTGCAGCGGCAGGGCGATCACGACCGCCTCCACGTCGGGATCGGCGAGCAGGTCCTCGTAGGCCCCGTAGACCTTCACCTTGGCCCGCGCGGCGTCTTCCGTGGACCACTTGTACTTCGCCATCAGCCCGGGGCGGGCCTTGGTGGCGCTGGGGCTCGAGGCATCGCCGTGGAAGGCGCGGAACACGTTGTAGGGACGGATGTCGGCGATCGCGACCACGTTCATGAAGTCGGGATTGTGGGCCCCGAGCAGCACGCTCCCCTCGTCGCCGGTGCCCAGGAAGCCGACGCGAAGCGGATCGCCCACGCTCGTGCCGTAGCCGAAATAGATCGAGCCCAGGCCCGCGCCGGTCGCGACCCCCGCCGCCACCGTGCCGGCGAGGAAGTCGCGGCGAGTGATCGCCACGGCTTCGTCGAAGTTCTCCTTGCCGATCTGCTTCTGCTGCTCAGTCAGGTTCATGCACGCACCTCGGATCCCAAACTGTGCCCTACGGGTCAGCGGCTGCAGGTGTTCGCGCCGCAGCAGCGGGCCATCGGGCACCACCGCTTGAGGAAGAAATCGAGCCCGCTCCACCCGCCGATCGGCAGGGCCGCGATGGCCAGCAGGGCGGCGATCTCCACCCACTGGTCGTACGTGGCCTGGGCCCCGGGCACCCAAAACGGCTGCGAGGCCACGACGCTCGCCAGGAAGCAGACGCCCCCCAGGGCGTTGAACTTGGTCGCGATCCCGAGCACCAGGCAGGCCCCGATCGTGACCAGCGACCACGACACGAAGCGGTCCGCCTTCCAGAGCGGCGTGGGCTCGGCCGTCGCGGCGGCCTTGCCCCGGGCGGCCGGATCGGGGAGCTGGTCGTCCCAGGCGGCCACCAGCTTCTGGCCGATGGCGGCCGCGTCCTTCATCCAGCCCCCGGCCTGCCCGGCGAGCTCCTTCTGCTTCTTGGCCAGCCGCTCCCGCTCGAAGGGGATGTCGCGGGAGCCGGGCTGCTTCAGGTTGGCGGCCAGCCGGCCCACCTGCAGGCGGTAGTCGGCGAGTTCGTCGGCGATGCCCCGCACGTAGGCGGCGAGTTCACCCCTGGCGGCCTCCAGGCTCGCTCCCGCAGCGGCCTCGGCCTCGCCAGCCAGCGGCACCGCCTTCAGGCGGGCGTCGAGCAACCGCCGCCAGGAGGCGACCACGCTCGCCTGCCAGGCCTGCGCGACTTCGTCGGCCGATCGGCCGTCGGCCGCGGCCAGGGTGCCGGTCCAGTCGCCGGTCTGCGGAAGCGACGAGCGGTACCAGTCGGCCAGGGGGCCGACGGCGGCGCGGCGGAAGCCGGCGCTCGACCAGTCGGGATCGCGGAGGTGCGAGAGTCCCTCCAGAAAGAAGTGCAGGCCGCAGACGATCCGCAGGAAGGCCAGGGCGAAAACGGCCAGGAGGGGAAAACGCATGATTCGAAGCATACCAACGTGCCGATCGGTCGGGGAGGACCGCCATCGGGACGCCTCGCCGCGCGGGAAAAACCGCTTGCCAGATCGGCGCCGCGGCTGCGACAACCGCGGCCATGCGGATCGTCCTCTGCTACCCCGTCGAGTCGCGGCACGTCGCCCAAATCCAGGCCGTGTGGCCGGAGGCCACGCTGGTCGATGCCGGCCAGGAGCGGGTGGCCGACGAACTCCCCTCGGCCGACCTGTTCTGCGGCCACCCGAAGGTGCCCGTGCCCTGGGACCGGGTCGTCCGTGGGGGCCGGCTGAAGTGGATCCAGTCGTCCGCGGCAGGCCTCGACCACTGCCTCGTCCCGGCGGTGGTCGCCTCCGACATCGTGGTCACCAGCGCCTCCGGCGTGCTGGCCGACCAGGTGGCCGAGCAGACCGTCGGGATGGCGATCGCGTGCACGCGGCGGTTTCCGCTGTTTCTCGAGCAGCAGGCCCGCCGCGAGTTCGTTCGCCGGCCCACGGCCGACCTCACCGGAGCCACCGTCGGCATCGTCGGCCTCGGCGGCAACGGCCGGCGGCTCGTCGAGGTGCTCGCGCCCTTCCGGGTGCGGATTCTCGCCACCGACTGGTTTCCGGTCCGCAAGCCCGCCGCCGTCGAGTTCCTGGGAGGGCCGGAGACCCTCGACGACATCCTCCCGCGGCTCGACATCCTGTTCCTCTGCGCCCCGCTCACGGAGCACACGCGGAACCTGCTCGACGCCCGGGCGATCGCCCGGATGCGGCGCGGAGCGATCCTCGTGAACGTGGCCCGCGGCGCGATGGTGGACGAAAACGCCCTGGTCGACGCCCTGGAGAGCGGCCACCTCGACTCGGCCGCCCTCGACGTCACGCCCGACGAGCCGCCCGCGGCCAGCAGCCGGCTGTGGACGGCTCCGCGGCTGCTGATCACGCCCCACGTGGGCGGGCAGTCGCAGCACCGGATCGATGCGATGACCGACTTTTTCTGCGACAATCTGGGGAGGTATCGTCAGGGGAGGCCCTTGTGGAATCTCGTCGACAAGCGGCTCGGGTTTCCCGAGCCGGCCGGCGAAGGGAGCGGACCATGAGCACCACGATCCTCCAGGAAGAGCGGCCGACGATCACCGCCGCCGGCGAGGTGGGCTCCCGCTGCCCCGAGGAGCTGCTCGCCAAGTACACCGAGATCCTCGACGCGGCCCGGCTCAACTGGACCGAATACCACACGCTGTCCCGGCGGCTGGGAGCCGGCGGCCAGGGAGTCGTCTACCTCACCACGCGGCGGGGCACCGACAACTTCACCCTCCCCGTGGCGCTCAAGATCTTCTCGCCGGAGCGCTACGCCTCGGAGCAGGCCTACGCCGAGGCCATGAACCGGATCGCGGCCGTGGCCGCCCGCGTGGCCCAGATCCAGCAGGACAACCTCCTCGACGTCCAGAACTTCGTCGAGCAGCGGATGATCCGGATCATGGAGATGGAGTGGATCGACGGCTACGATCTCTCCCGGCTCCTAACGCCCGAGCTTCTCGAGCGGACGCAGGCCAGCGTCGGCGAGGATCGGTGGCGCTATCTCAACAAGGTCGTGGTCACGACCGGCCCCAAGCAGTCGCGGCTCAAGCCCGGCGTGGCGATCGCGATCGTCCGCGAATGCCTCACGGCGCTGGCCGCGCTCCACCGCGAGGGCATCGTCCACGCCGACGTGAAGACGGCCAACATTATGGTCAAGCGGACGGGCAACGCGAAGATCATCGACATCGGCTCGGCCCATCCCGTCGGCGAGCCGCCGCCCACGAAGACGTGCACGCCCGCCTACGCCGCCCCCGAGGTGCTCGAGGGCAAGGAAAACACGCCCCGGTCGGATCTCGCGAGCCTCGGCTACGTGCTCGTGGAGATGCTCGCGGGGCAGCCCCCGTTCGCGGGCCTGCGCTCGTTTGGCGACCTGCTGGAGGCCAAGCGGTCGCTCCCGCATCGGCTGCCGCACCTCCTGCCCACCGAGGTGACCTGCAACGAACTCCTGATGGACTTCTGCCGCGGCCTGATTGCGCCCGACCCCGCCAAGCGGTTTCCGAGCGCCGAGGACGCCGACATGAAGAAGGGGGGCGCGGCGAGCTTCCACCGCCAGTTGATCGTGGGCGGGCTGGCGAGCGAGTACGAGAACGAGATCCGCGCCTGGCTCGAAGAGCTCGAGTGACGCTTCCGGACGAGCCTCGGTCACACTGCGATCCGGGAGCCTCGATCGCGTGCGATGGGGGCCGAGGCGGAATCCAGCGTGGTTCGGCCGTACCGCTTACGCGGAGACGCTTCCGGACGAGCTTCGGTCACACTGCGATCCGGGAGCCCCGATCGCGACGCGCTCCGGCGGGACGAACGTTATCGCAGCCGGCGGTAGACAGCCCGCACGAGGGCCGTCGTCGCCCGCGGCGCGAGCCGCTTGAGCCGCCACAGCCACCGGGCCTGCAACCCCACCACCACATAGCGACGGTTGCGGCGGACCGCGCGGAGCACGCGGCGGGCCACGCGGTCGCTCGTCCACCAGGAGATCGCCATGCGCCGCTCGGCCTCGCGCCGCTCGACGGCCGCGGTGAAGTGCCAGCTGTCGAGCAGGCCGGAGCGGAAGAAGCCCGGGCAGACGATCGTCACGCCGGGCCGTCGCCGCGGGCACTCCGCCGCGATGGCTTCCGAGAGGGCCACGACTCCCGCCTTGCTCGCCGCGTAGGCGGCCATGGAGGCCGGCGCGAGGATCGCGGCGATCGAGGCCACGTTCACCAGGTGGGGCCGGCGGCGGTTGGCCCGCAGCCAGGGCACGAAGGTCTCGCAGCCGAGCGCCGTGCCGAGGAGATTGGTGTCGATCACGCGTCGCCACTGGGCTTCCGGCAGCGTGCCGACCGGCCCGGTCGCCCCGACGCCGGCCGCGTTGACGAGCAGGTCGAGGTCGGCCCAGGCACCGCGGAGTTGCTCGAGCAGCGACGTCCAGGCCGCAGCGTCGCGGACGTCCATGGGGATCCGCCGCTCGCGGGCGCCCGGCGGGGATTCAGCCTCCCAGCGGGCCAGGGCTTCCGGCAGGTCGACGCAGGCCACATCCCAGCCGGCGGCGAGAAGCCGCTCGACGATGGCTCTGCCGAGGCCGCTGGCGGCACCGGTGACGAGGGCCGTTCCGGGATGCATGCGGGCGGCCGACGGGTGGACGAGCGAGGGTGACGGGACTCGAACCCGCGGCCTCCAACGTGACAGGCTGGCGCTCTAACCAACTGAGCTACACCCCCGTGAGGAGCCCGGCGTGGGGAGCCTTGCTCCGGCCGGTTCCTGCAGCAGGAGTCCACCGCATCGAGCCCGCAGTATAGCGACGCTGCGGGACGCGGCCAGACGACCGCATCACGCGGTCAGAAAATGCCCCGGTCCGGTGCGTAGCCCTTGCGCTCGGCGGTTTCGAAATCCTGCGCGGCCTGCCCGGCGAGGCCGAGGGCCTGGCAGGCCAGGGCCCGGTGCTGGTGCATCACCGCCAGGCCGTGGTCGATCGACCGCATCCGGTAGGCGAGTTCGTCGGGATCGCCGTGCCCGGCCAGCGCCTCGACCTGCCGGCGGACCTTCTGGGTGCCGTCGATGGCGAGGTTGAGATGATCCACGGCCTCGTGGTGCCGTCCGAGGAGGTGGAGCAGGAATCCCTTGGTGTCGAGAAGCTCGGCCGCGCCGTCCCCGTTCGCGGGCAGCGCCGCGTCGATGTCGGCGAGGGCCGCCTCGAGGTCGCGGCCCACGAGGGCCCGAATGTAGGCCCGGTGGTTGAGCGCCTCGGGATCGCTCCGCCCCGCCAGTGCCACCGCCGACTCGGCGTCGTCGAGCGCCGCATCGGGCTCCCGCAGGATCACGTGTGCCAGGGCCCGCACGCGGCGGGGCTGCGAGAGCGTCGGGGACAGCGAGATCGCCTCGTCGGCATCGGCGATGGCGCCGCGCGGATCGCGGTTCTCGATGCGGAGCATGGCCCGCCAGCAGAGCAGGCGACTCTTGCGGTCGGCGTCGTCGGGGCACCAGCGGACGGCGCGGCCGAGGTTGCCGATCGCGGCCGCCACGTCGCCCCGCCCCTCGTCGACGATGGCCTGCTCGAGCGACCAGGTCACCACGGCGTCGGCCACGGCGGGCACGACGCCCGGCGCGGCGAGGCCGGGCACCACGACGGCGGCGAGCAATCCCAGGAGCACGAGCCGCTTGCCGCGGCCGGCCGTTCGCGGCGTGGCGGGAGAGGCTGGCGACCGGGCCCCCACGGACGCCCGCGGAGCGGATTCCGTCGGCGGTGAAAACTCAGGCGGGATCGGGAAGCCGAGCCGGTCGTAGTTCATCGTCGCCATGCCACCATCACGGCGGTCGAGCAGGAGGGCGTCAGCAAGCGGACGGCGCCGTGTCCGCCCTGGATTGTATCCGCCCCGCGGGCGGCGGAGTCGGTCCGGCCCGCCGACCGCGGGTTTGACGGTCGGCTGCGGGCGGCGTACCTTCGCCGATACACACGCCGGAGCGCCGCCCATGCCGCTGTTCGAAATCGAAACCGACGCCCACATCATCATCTCCTGGGCCGCCGACGACGAGGCGGCCGCCGCCGTGGTCAAGGAGGCGTATCCGGGAGAGAAGATCGTCCGGCTCACCCGCCGTCCGCGGGATAGCTGGGTGATCTCGAAGTCGGCGCTCGGGCTGACCGACTCGCGGTCGAACCCCTGCAGCACGGCCCGCGAGTGCCTGGCGAAGGCGGCGGGCGACAAGGTACACGCGATTCGGCTCTACATGCACGAGACGGGCGACGATCTCGACCGGGCCCGCAAGGTGATCGAGTCGAACATGGTCATGGGCTGGTGACGACTCGTCACGGCCCGGCCGGCGATTCGAACGACACCGGCGTGACTCCCGACGGATTTGCCTCGTCCGCTCCGGCCATGATGGCGCTCGCCGGCTTGTAGTTCGACGTGCCGCCGGGCCGGTAGTAGCCGGCTTCGGGCCGCCGCGTGGGCACCGGCGGCGCGGCGGTGGGCGGAGCGTCCGGCAGCGCGGGCATGGCGGGCATGGCGGGCATGGCGGGCATGGCGGGCATGGCGGGCATGGCGGGCATGGCAGGCATGGCAGGCATGGCAGGCAGCGCCGGTGTGGCCGGCAGTGCGGGAGTGGCGGCGGCCGGCGCCATGTCGATGGCCGCCGGCAGGGCGGCGGCCGCTTCCGCAGCAGGGGGTGGTGGGAACGACCCGGCCGAGAAGCGGCTCACGGTTCCCGAGGCGTAGCGGTCGCCTCCGGATGCGGGAGGCGCTTCAGCGGGCTGCGACCACGCGTCGGCGCCGCGGGCGTCGGCCACGCGGGTGCTCTCGGCGGGGAACGACGATCCTGCTGCCGGCGTCGCCGGTGCGGCGGCGAATGCGGCCGGAGCGGTCGGCAGCGACTGCTCGGGCACGGTGTTTGTGGCTGCCGGCTGGCTGCCATACCGCCCTACCTGCGGCGTGATCGGCGACAGGCCGGACGGCTGCGTCGGCTGGGTGGGGGGCGCGGCGGCGAATCCCGTCGCGGGCGCCGGTAGCGTGGTGGGCTGCGAGCCGTAGGTCACGACGGCCGGCGGGGTCGCGGGTGGGCTGGCCGCAGCGGCCACCTGCTGGGTCGCGCCGGCACGCTGGGCGTTTTCGAGGACGTAGCCCTCCGGCGTGGTGGTCGTGGGATAGGGCTTGGCGGTGGTCGAGGGCTTCGCCACGTCGGTGGCCGCCGGCGGGGCGTCGGCGAGTTTCGCCGGGTCGTCGCTGCCGAAGGTCCACCACGACGGCTTTGCGGCCCACGAACTGCCCGACTTGCATCCGGGGGAGGCGCACGCCACGGCCAGTGCCACCGCTGCCGCGACGCACCGCGCGGACGGGAATCGCTGCCACGACGCCGAGATCATGAATCTTCCTCCGGACGGGATCTTTCTCACCCTGGCAGCGGGGGAAATAGGATCCCGGCCGGAGGCGAGTCAATCCCGGCCGGGCTACTTCTTGGCCGCGGCGAAGCGCTTGCCGACGGCGTCCCAGTCGATCACGTTGTAAAAGGCGCCGACGTAGTCGGCCCGGCGGTTCTGGTAGAGCAGGTAATACGCGTGCTCCCAGACGTCGATGCCCAGGAGCGGCGTGTTACCGTGCATGATCGGGCTGTCCTGGTTGGCGGTGCTCTCGATCAGGAGCTTGCCCGACTTGTCGGCGGAGAGCCAGGCCCAGCCGCTGCCGAACCGCCCCATGGCGGCCTTCGTGAACTCCTCCTTGAACTTGGCGAAGTCACCGAACACGGAGCGGACCGCCTCGGCCAGCGCCCCCGACGGCTCGCCCCCCTTGCCCTTGCCGAGCGACTCCCAGAACAGCGAGTGGTTGGCGTGGCCGCCGCCGTTGTTGCGGACGACCGTGCGGATCGACTCGGGCACCTTCTCGAGGTCGGCGATCAGCTTCTCGACCGGCAGGGCGGCGAGGTCGGCATGCCCCTCGAGCGCCTTGTTGACGTTGGTCACGTAGGCGGCGTGGTGCTTGTCGTGGTGGATCTCCATCGTCCGGGCGTCGATGGAGGGCTCGAGGGCGTCGAAGGCGTAGGGCAGGGGGGGCAGCGTGTAGGCCATGATGGGGCTCCGGAACGGGTGAAACGGCGGAATATGGCGCGTGCGGCTGGATCGTAGCCGACCCGGCAGGGGGCGGCAATGACCGGCGCGGGACCGTGCCGTTCGTCGCGATTGCACCGGCGGTGCCTGGGACGATGACAATGCCGAACCTGCCCGGCGTGCCTTCTCTCTCGTCGTGGCCGCCACGGGTGCACGACGCCTGCCGGTCCGGTCGAATCTTTCGCATGTGGACCGTCGTGTCGCCGCCCCCGGCGCCGGCGTTCCGCGCCAGGCCGCCCGCGGCCCGACCGGCAAGGAGTGCCGCGTCGCCCCCGAACTCGAACGGACTCGAGCAGGAGCCATGTCGCTGTCGTCGAACCAGCGCCGCGACCAGCGTCGCCGCCTGGTGGTTTCATGGAAGCGGTCGGCCGACGGTGCCGCCGCGGCCGCGGTGGAGTCGCCCCGCGTGATGGCGGCCTACGAACCGGGAGCCCATCCGGAGAAGCAGCGCGGCCCGGCCGTCCTCTTGCCCACCGGGCTCGGCGGGCTGTCGCTGGCGGTGGCGGCGATCCTGCTGCCGCTGGCCGGCGCGATCGCCGCGTCGACCGCGGAGCAGTTTCTCGGCCACGGTCCGTTCACCGGGGGCGGGAGGTTCGCCCGCACCGTCGCCGCGGCCGGCGCGCTCTTCGACGCCCGGGGCGTCAACGCCCTGCAGTCGTGGCTGGCGCAGGCCTACCTGCTGCTCGCCGCCGGCGTCGCCCTGATCGTGCGGCTGATGCGGCGGCACCGCCGCGACGACTTCAAGGGCCGCTTCCGCGCGTGGGGCTGGATGGCGGCGGTGCTCGCGGCCGTGGCGCTGGCGGGAGCGGTGCCCGTGGGCCGGCTCGTGGCCGCGGTGCTCGCCGACTCGACCGGCGTCGTGCTCGGGCCGGGGGGCATCGGCTGGTGGATCGTGATCTCGTCGGCCGTCGTGCTGGCCGTGGCGCTGTGGGCCGTGCTGCCGCTCCACGAGCGGCTGGCGACGGCCTTCTTGCTCGGGCTGGCCCTCGGCGGCTGGGGCACGTCGGCGGCCGCGACGTGGCTTGCCGACGGCCGCGAGCGGGTCGTGGTGGCGGGGGCGGCGGCCTGGTCGCTGGCGGCGGGCTTCGCGCTGGTGGCGATGCTCGCCGCGGCGCGGTCGGTGATCCGCGAGGTGCGGGGGCAATGCGGCGTGAGGAAGCCGAAGGCAGAGAAGCCCGCCAAGCCCGTGAAGGCCGACGTCGCGAAGCCGACTCTCCAGGCGACGGACGAGGACGAGGCCGACGCGCCCGACTTCCAGCCCTTGACGGGTCGGGCTTCGGGCGACGATTCGGAAACCGAATACACCGACGGCTCCGAGCAGGAGCACCGCCATCTCTCCAAGGCCGAGCGGAAGCGGCTCCGGAAGCTCGCCCGGATGAACGGCGCCGCGGCGTGAGTAGGCTATCGGCGTCTGCCACGCCCCCGGAGCCGACTCGATGACCGTCCGCACCCGCTTCGCGCCCAGCCCCACGGGCTACCTCCACATCGGCGGCGTCCGCACGGCGCTGTTCAACTGGCTCTTTGCCCGGCAGCACGGCGGGCAGTTCATCCTCCGGATCGACGACACCGACGCCGAGCGGAACATCGACAGCGCGCTGCAGCCGATCCTCGACGGCCTGACGTGGCTCGGCATCGACTGGGACGAGGGGCCGGGCGTGGGCGGCCCGCACGCCCCCTACCACCAGTCGCAGCGGGCGGCGGGGCACAAGGCAGCTGCCGCCACGCTGCTCGCCTCGGGGCATGCCTACCGCGATTTCGCCCGGCCGGAGGAGCTCGACGAGGAGCGGAAGGCGGCCCAGGCGGCGGGCAAGCCGTTTCTCTACAGCCGCCGGTTCGCGGCCTTCGACGACGAGACCGCGCGGCGGTTCGAGGCCGAGGGGCGGCAGAGCGTGGTCCGCCTGAAGATGCCCCGCGAGGGGTCGCTCGTGATCGACGACAAGGTCCGCGGCCGGGTGGAGTTCGCCTGGGAGCGGGAGCAGGACCACGTGATCCAGCGGGCCGACGGCTCCTGTCTCTACCACCTCGCCAGCGTCGTCGACGACCACGACCTCGCGATCACGCACGTGATCCGGGCCGAGGAGCACCTCTCCAACACGCCGCGGCAGGCGTTCATCGCCCTCTCGCTCGGCTACGAGCTTCCCACCTACGCCCACCTGCCGCTGGTGGCCGAGCCTGGCAGCCGCACGAAGCTCTCCAAGCGGAAGCTCGCGCAGTACCTCAAGAACGCCGACTTCAAGCAGATCATGGAGCACGGCCAGCGGATCGCCGAGCGGGTGGGGGTGACCGCCGACGCCGACACCTTCAATCCTGTGATCGTCGACTTCTACCGCGAGGTCGGCTACCTGCCGTGGGCGATCGACAACTACATGGCGCTGCTCGGCTGGTCGTACGACGACAAGACGGAGTTTTTCAGCCGCGACGAGCTCGTGAGGCACTTCACGCTCGAGCGGATCAACTCCTCGCCGGCGAGCTTCGATCCCAAGAAGCTCTGGGCCGTGCAGGACCACTCCATGACGGCGCTCTCCACCGACGAAAAGCTCGCCCTGATGCTGCCCTTCCTCGTGAAGGCGAAGCTCGTGGCCGATCCGCCGCCGGCCGCCGCGGTGGCGACGGTGCGGAAGGTGATCGAGGCCTCGGGCGACCGGCTGAAGGTGGCGGGCGACATCCTCGCCTACGCCGACTTCTTCCTCGTGGAGGAGCCGGTGCTCGACGAGGGGGCGGTGAAGCAGCGGCTGGCGAAGCCCGGCGCCGGCGACCTGCTGCGGGCGTATGCACGCGCGCTCGAGACGGCCGAGCCCTTCGAGCCGGCCGCGCTCGAGGCGGCGCTCAAGGGAGTGGTGGAGGCGGCGGGCGTGAAGGTGGGCGACCTCGTGCATGCCGTCCGCGTGGCGGTGACGGGCAAGACGGTCGGCCCCGGCCTCTACGACTGCCTGGCGATCCTCGGCCGCGAGCAGTCCCTCGCGAGGATCGCCCGCGCGCTGCCGCGGTGCGGGTAGCGGACGACCGCGATCGACGATGGTAGACTTGAGTCATCGTCGACATCGTGCAGCGAGTGCAGCCATGGTGCCTTTTCCGTATCCTCGACGCAGCGACCGCGAGTTGATCGCCGATGGATATGATGGATTGCCCGGCCAATGGGACGTCCGCAAGGGGCTCCCCGGCTGATGAGCGGCTCGTGAGCCGCGTGTTTCGTGTTTTCGTCTCCCGGCCCCGAAAAGCACTCTCCAGAATGGCC
>VGYR01000037.1 GCA_016872925.1 Planctomycetota bacterium | reverse complement strand
TTTGGCCTTCAAAGCATCTTGACCGCCCTGCCGCCGAGCGCTTACCCACTTTGACACCGCCGACTGGGTCACGCCCAACTCGGCAGCCACCTGGCTCTGGGACTTCCCAGAGTCCAGCAACTCCATGGCTTTCAGCCTGCGCGTTTCCGCGTCTTTTCGTTTTCCGCTGTATGGCATGCATGGGGTATCGGCCACCCGGCCCATCGGCCATGAATCTTTTTTTCAAGCGTCAATAGGTCACACGTGGCGCGGGCTCGGGGCCGCCCGTGCCCCCTCGCTGCAGCCTCGTTCCCGGGATCATGGAACCCGGCGGCCGCGCTGAAGCGAACGCGCGAGGCTCTCGTGGAGTCCGTATCACACGTGCGAACTCTTGGGGGGCTGTCAGACGCAACGCACCACAGCCCCCTGCGCAGCGGGCCATGAGGCGGCCGCGGAATCGGCTGGCGGGCGGCTCAGGCATCTCGCCGGGGTCCTGGGGGCGGCGACCCGCGGCCACCGCGTTGCTGCTGGCGGTGATCCCTGGTCCGAGGCGCTCCGCGAGCGGAACTGGCGGGGCTGAGGCTTGGGGCGATGGAGACGTGGCTGCTGGATACGGGCCCGACATCGCCTTTCTGGACGACACTGACGCCGCCCATCACGGAGTCGTTCGGGCCTTCGATCTCGTGCTCGACCGCGGCACGGCGTAGCGGCCGATGTCGAGGTCAGTCGCGGGGCGGCTGGTCCGGGGCGAGCCAGATGGCCACCAGGCCGAGCGCGTAGACGAGGCTCAGCAGGCTGCCGACGCGGGCATAGTCGCCGCCGAGCGACGTGAACAGCCAGCCCGACGCCAGCACGCCGGCGGCGGTGAGGAACCGGCCGGAGTTGTAGGCCAGCCCGCTCCCGGTGGCCCGCACGTCGACGGGAAACAGCGCCGGCAGGTAGACCGCCATCCAGCCGAAGAACAAGGTCGATACGAACCCCTGCAGGCAGACGACCGGCAGGAAGGCCGGCTCGAGCGGTGCGGTGAGCCAGAACATCGCGGCCGTCGCCGCGGTCGCGCCGACGCTGATCAGGAAGTAGCTCCAGCGGCGGCCGAGCCAGCCGACGAGCTGGGCCCCGACGAAGCTCCCGGCCACGGAGCCGGCCGCCCACCAGCCCTGCGTGACGGCCTTGTACGAAGCCCGGCTCGCGCCCGCCACGCTGTCGGCCCAGGGCACCATCCACTTGCTCGCCGACCAGGCGCCCACCATCGGGATCGCGCTGACGAGCACCGCGGTGAGCGTGGTCCGGAGCAGCCCGGGCCCGAACAGTGCCGCGAGGGGGCGTGGCTTCGCGCCGGCCTTGCTCCCCTGCCCCGCCCGACTCGCCAGCCACTGCGGCGATTCGGGGAGTGCGGCGAGGACGACCAGCCCGAGGACGGCCGGCACGCCGGCCAGTTGGAAGATCCAGCGCCAC
Source organism: Planctomycetota bacterium (assembly GCA_016872925.1). GTDB lineage: Bacteria > Planctomycetota > Planctomycetia > Pirellulales > UBA1268 > QWPN01. Next base: position 20,681 of record VGYR01000037.1, on the reverse strand, counting down.
GACTCGGGGGTGATGGGCCACGCCTGTGCGAGCTGCGCGAGCAGCAGGATGCCGGCGTTGAGCCCGGCGGCCGTCACGCCCGACACGGTGGCCTTCGACGCAGCAGGCCAACTCTCGGCGACCAAGGCGATCCCGTTGGGCCACATCCCCCCGACGCCGAGGCCGACCAGAAACCGCAGCACGAGCATCTGTTCCTGGCTGGTCACGAAACCGCCGAGGGCGGCGCAGACCGAATAGAAGAGGATGCTCACGCCCATCGCCCGGGTGCGGCCGATCCGGTCTCCCAGGCTTCCCAGCGCGATGCCGCCGACGGCCGCTCCCAGCATCAGCGCCGCCGTGAACCGGGCGAACCACTCGCCGCCGGCCGCCGGCGTGAAGGCGTCGCCGAGGAGGCTCTTCGAGACCGAGAGCGATGCCACCGGCATCAGGCCGAGTTCGACGCCGTCGAAGAGCAGGCCGAGGAATGCCGCCGCGAGCACGGCCGCTCGGGCCCTGGGGCTCAGTGGGACGACGGTGGTCGGCGGCGGTGGCATGCGGCACGCGAGCAGGACGGGATGCGGCGAGTGTAAGCCGTTTGCCAGGCGGTCGCTTATGCTCGCAGCGAGGAGTGCGGGCCGTCGCCCGCCCGGGAGCCGCCGCATGGGACGTTTCGCCGCCGCGATCGCGTGCATTCTCGCCGCCGCCTGCGGCGGGCCCGCCGCGGCCGAAGGCACGCTGCGGATCCTGTCGTACAACATCCATCACGGCCGGGGCACCGACGGCGTGGTCGATCTCGAGAGAATCGCCACCGTCATCCGGGGCTGCGATGCGGACGTCGCCCTGTTGCAGGAGGTCGACGACCAGACCGTGCGGACGGGCCACGTCGACCAGCCCGCCGAACTGGCTCGCCTCACGGGGCTGCACGTGGAGTTCGGCCGCCAGATCGACTACCAGGGCGGGCGCTTCGGCCAGGCGATCCTCTCCCGGACGCCGCTGCTGGAGCCAATCGTGCACGTGCTGCCCGGAGACCCGGACCGCGAAACCCGGATCGCGTTCTCGGCGCGGACGACGGTGGCGGGCCGGGAACTCGTCGTCGTGGGCACGCACCTCCACCACCTCGACCCAGCCGCCCGGCTCGAGCAGGCTCGCGCGATCGTGGCGCTCGATCTCGGCACGGGGCCTGCCGTGCTCGGCGGCGACCTCAACGCGCTGCCGGAGAGCGACCCGGTGCGGGAACTGCTCGCGACGTGGAGCTCCACGGGGGCCGGTCCGCTGCCCACGTTTCCCGCCGGCGCGCCCGTGCGGCAGCTCGACTACGTGCTCCACTGCCCCGCCGGGGTGCTCGAGGCCGTCGAGTGCCGCGTGCTCGACGAGCCGGTGGCGTCGGACCACCGGCCGGTCCTGGCGGTGTTCCGGGTGCGATGACGGGGCGCGGGGTAGTAACGCGATATAGCGTTGTCGGCACGGGTTGAAAAACCCGTGCTCCTCGGGATCGCGGGTGGACAAGAGTAGCGCGGGTGGACAAGAGTAGTGCGGGTTTCCAACCCGCGTGAACGCCGGCGGGCTGGGCAGTCGGCACGGGTTGAAAAACCCGTGCTCCTCGGGAAGCGGGTCTCGATGAAGTAGCGCGGGTGGACAAGAGTAGCGCGGGTGGACAAGAGTAGCGCGGGTGGACAAGAGTAGCGCGGGTTTCCAACCCGCGTGAACGCCGGTGGGCAGGGCTGTCGGCACGGGTTGAAAAACCCGTGCTCCTCGGGAGCGCGGGTGGACAAGAGTAGCGCGGGTGGACAAGAGTAGCGCGGGTTTCCAACCCGCGTGAACGCCGGTGGGCCGGGCAATGCCCTGCGGCGCGGAGTAGCGGCGCGCCGCCGGGTTGTCGGCACGGGTTGAAAAACCCGTGCTACTCCGGATCCCGGGATTGCTCGGGTGTCGCGCGGCACGATGGCTCGAGCACCTCGAGCGCGCCTGTGTCGGCGTCGAGGGCGACGTGGGCCCCGAGCGGCAGGGTCGCGTTGTCGGCGACGTGGCCGCAGGGAAAGTCGGCGACGACCGGCGTGCCGAGCGCCCGGCAGTATTCGATCACCACCTCCCGCTGCAGCGCCTGCTCGTCGGGATCCTTGCAGGTGAACCGGCCGAGCACGACGCCGGCCGCCGCGTCGAGCACGCCCGCCAGCCGGAGGTGCGACATCATCCGGTCGACGCGGTACGGCTTCTCGTCGACGTCCTCGAGCAGGAGCACGCTGCCGGCGGCGTCGATCGCGTAGGGCGTGCCGAGCGTGGCGCAGATCAGCGAGAGGTTGCCGCCGACCAGCCGCCCCTCGCAGCGGCCGCCGGTGACGGTGAGCACCGGAGGGCTCGCGGGCCTCGGGATCGTCCGCCGCGTCGCCGCAGGGTCCAGGAACAGCACGTCGCGGAACGACCGCTCGGCGAACGTGGGATCGTCCCCCGTCACCCGCACGGAACTGGCCATCGGCGAGTGAAAGGTGATCACGCGGGCTTGGCGGCCGACGGCCAGGTGCAGGGCCGTCACGTCGGAATAGCCTGCGATCACCTTCGGATCCCGCCGGAGGGCGTCGTAGTCAAGCCGGTCGATGATCCGCGTGAGGCCGTAGCCGCCGCGGAGCACGAAGATCCCCCGCACCGCCGGATCGCGGATCGCCCGGTTGAGTTCGTCGGCCCGCTCGTCGTCGGTGCCGGCGAGGTAGCGGTGCCGCCGCGCCGGGACGGCCGGGTCGAGGGTGACGCGGAAGCCGGCCGCTGTGAACGAGTCGGCGAACCGGCGGACGTCGGCCTCCTCCGAGATCCCGCAGGGGGCGACGAGGGCCACGGTGTCGCCGCGCTGGAGAGCAGGCGGCGTCAGCCACGCCGCGTCGTCCGCGGTCACCGATTCGACCGCCACGACGGCGTAGGCCGCCACGCTGAGGAAGACCGCCAAGCGGGCGCAGACGGCCAAGCGGGCGACCGGAACCGGAATCACGGAGCGCTGCCGCGGAGCCCAGGGCGGGCGGCCCGCCGCCGCGCGAACAAGGCCGCGGCCACGAGTCCCAGGCCAGCACCGGCCGCCGTCGCCGGCTCCGGCACCGCCGCCACGGCGGAGCCTGCGGGGGCGTTGTAACTCGGGCCGCCGTAGAGTCCGGTGGCGGAAAAGTCGGCGATGTCCTGAATGTCCACGATGCCGTCGTAGTTGAAGTCGCCCTCGGCCCACGTCGCCGGATCGACGGTGCCGAACTTCCCTGCCGCCACGAGGTTCGAGACGTCGAGGATGTCGACCACCCAGTCGATGTTGGTGTCGCCGGGCGCGGCGTAGGCCACCGACAGGGCGCCTGCCCCGTCGTCGATCCAGCCGACCGCCCGCAGGTTGCTGGCGGCGACTTCGCTCGCCGCCTTGCTCGACGTGATCCCCGTGGCTCCCGTCCAACTGCCGTCGCCGCGACCCGCGACGATGTCGGCCACCAGGGCTTCCGCCGTGATCCCACCGGCGGCCACGTTGATCCGCCCGATGCCGAGGTCGATGCGGCCCCCGTCGGTACCGGTCTCCTGGACGGTGAGCGTCGAGACGTCGACCGCGTTGATCGCGGAGCCCGACATCACCACGGTGCCTGACACGCCCACATCCAACCCGGGATTCCCCGAAATGAGTCCCGAGTTGATGACCAGATTTCGGATGCCGAAGTCGCGGTCGACCGTGAGGGTGACGCCGGGCGCCGAGACGGTTCCTCCGTTGACGGTGAGTTGCGGGGTGATGATGCCTGTGCCCAGGGAGGGATCGAGCTCCAGACTGCCCCCGGAGCCCACGCTCACCGGACTGTTGAGCAGCGAGTACTGGTTGCCGAGACGGATCGTGCCGGCCTGCACGGTCGTGGCGCCCGAAACGGGATTCGGCCCGGCGAGCACCAGTTTGCCGGGGCCGGTCTTCGTGAGCCCCATCCTGCCGCGCACTTCGGAAGCGATCGTGGCCGTCACGCCGCTGGCGACGTTGACCTGGGTGCTGGCATTGGGATCGAAGATCTGTGAATCGCGACGGACGTCGGTCGGCGTGGTCGCGCCAAGAAACAGCGAGCCGCTCGTAATCGTGTAGCCGTTGGTCCGGAAATCGAGTCCACCCCCGGCGGTCACGGCGCCGTCGATCGTCACCGTGTCGCCCGGGCCCTCGAACACGGTTGGCAACGCCCAGTTCCACGGCGCTGATCCGGAGGTGACGAGCCACGACCGGCCCATGTTCGTCCACGTTCCGGCGCCGCCGGCCGTCAGGCCGTTCCCGGCCCAAAGCTGCTCCGTCGGGGCTACCAGGGGCGCCGTCACGCGGACATTGTCGTAGACGGCGAAGACATCCGAGGGGGCAATCGATGCGAACAAGTCCATGTAGCCTAGCATGATGTTGCCGACGCCGGTCGTGGCAGTCGTCCTAGCCCACGTGTTGCCATTGACCATCCATGTGGACTGTGTCGCTGTGATCGTGACGGCCATCTGGAGCCACTGGTTCTCAGGTGCGGTCCCTGTGTACCCGAAGAAGTACGGCCCCATGTACGCGTCCTGCGGCTGCGTCGCAGTCGTCGACCGAGCGTAACCGCCCGCGGTCGGTGTCCCCGCGGATCCCGTCCGCTCGATGCCATCGACGTAAGCCCGCACGTCCCGGCCGGCGCCTTCGTCACCAGTCAGCGCAAAATCGATACCGCTGGCGCTTGGGCCGACGCCGGGGTTAGCGCTCGTAGGCGCTTGGATCGAGGTCGATGTGTGACCTCCGCCGAAAATGCCGAACTCCGTGGAGGTCGCGTATTCGCCACCGACATTGAGCCAGAGATCGAAGGCGAGTGTGTAACTGGGAGTGAAACTCTGGCCATTCGGGAAGGCTATGATCGCGCTGGGAGCGCCCGTGGGACCGATGTTCACGTCATAGCGCAGGCCGGTCGACCCCGTGCCGTTGGGCGCCGAGGGAATGCTGACGGTCGAATAGTCGTAGGCGAAGTCCGACAGATTCGTGCCGCCAGTTTGCGACACCGTCCAGCGACTCGCGGCGTTGCCGTCGTTGAAGTTCTCGGAGAACAGGACCTGGGCCGAGCCGACCCCGCAGGCTCCGATGGCGGCACACGCCGCGGCGACAAAGGAAACGAGCGACCGGGCTCTCATGGCGGGCCTCCTGGGAAATCCGTGCAACCGATCCGAAAGGTGGATGGAGTAGTTTCCTCGGTGGGCCGAGGCGGGTCAGTCGTCGGCGGACCGCCTCCGCAGCCGGCGCACGAGCGGCATGGCCCCGGCGGCCGCGGCCGCGAGCAGGCCGAACGTGGCGGGCTCGGGCACCGCTTCCACGACGTAGCTCGAAACGAGGCCGAAGACGAGGCTGGCGGGGTTCGCCACGCTGTTCGTCGGGTCGAAGTACGTCAGCGAAGTCGCCCCGTCGAGGGCCAGGCTCGTGCCCGAGAGCGTGGCGATCGGCGTGGTGTCGATCGACCACGTGACCGTCGAACCGGTGCGCTCGATCGTGAAATCCCGCCATGCCAAGCCCGCGATCCCGTTGGTGATGGTGCCGGTGGTCAGCGTCTGACCCTGCACGGAGGCCCAGGTGCCGCTGTTGATGCTGTTGACGAGCGGACCCGGGAAGGCCGTCTGGTAGTAGGCGTTGTTGTTGTCCTGCGGGTTGGCGCCGCTGCCGCTCGCAAAGTAGGCCGAGGTGCTCGTGACGAAGTTCGCGAGGAGGGCCCCGCTGCCCGTGAAGGCGGAATAGTCTCGGATCGTGTTGCTCGTGCCGCCGAAGCCACCGTCACCCGCTGCGGCAAACCACACGCCGCTGCCGCCACCGGGCGCTGTGCCGGAACTGCCACCCCTCCACAGCGTGCCACCGGTGTAGCCGACACCGAGGCCGATCATCTGGCTCGTGCCGGTGCCGGTCGACAGTGCCCCGCCGGTCGTCCAGCCGCCGACCGTGTTGGCCCAGATTTTCGCGCGGATGATGTAATCGCCCGTGAGCGAGAGGCCGTTTGGCGACACCGTGATGCCCTGGACGGTGCCACTCGAAGAGTTGGTATTCGCCCGCAGCGCCATGGCGAGGGTGTTCGAGGATCCCGGAGCCTGCGGGATGCCGACGGTGCTGTAGTCGAAGCCGTAGGTCACCGACGAGTTCGCGCCGGCGCCCGTGCCGGTCGTCCAGGCGGAGGAACTGTTGACGTCGAACGTGATCGGCGCAGCGTGCGCCACGGTGGCGACCAAGGACATCACGGACATCAAGCCAAAGCCAAGCCGGAGTGATGCGGTGTGCATGGAAAGAAATCTCCTCGTGGGCCTCGATTGTGACCAGCGGACCGTCCGCCTCCCACCGCGGAATAACTTATACCTGGAGCCCGGCGCCTCCAAGCCCCCGCTGGGTGGGTATAACGGTCGGCGGCGATCCACTCCATCCACCGGAGGGCGGCGGCCATGAGAAAACTCATTTCCATACCGTGTTTCGCCCTGCTGACGGGATGTGCCATCCTGGGCTGTAGCCGGGGCCCGGCCCGGGTTCAGCAGCCGACGATCGACGCCGCCGCTTCCGGGGCGAGGGCTCTGGAGGCCTACGACACCAACCGCGATGGCACGATCGCCGGGGGCGAACTCGACGCCTCGCCCGCGCTGAAGTCGGCGCTCGAGCGGCTCGACGCGAACCACGACGGCGGCGTGTCGGCCGACGAGATCGCCGCGCGAGTGAATGCGTGGAAGGCGATGCGGACGGGCCTCGCCTCGATCCGCTGCCACCTCACGCTCGACGGCAAGCCGCTCTCGGGCGCCACCGTGACACTCGAACCAGAGCCGTTCCTGGGCGACCACGTGAAGCGGGCGACCGCCCAGTCGAACCAGTTTGGCGATGTGGCGCCGACCGTGGCGGATGCCGACAAGCCCGACTCGAGCCTGCCCGGCGGCGTGCACTTCGGGCTCTACACGGTGACGATTTCGAAGCAGGCCGGCGGCAAGGAACTGCTGCCGGCGCGGTACGCCGCGAAGCCGGGACTCGGGCTCGAGGTGTCGTACGACGAGCCGGGCATCCGTGACAACAACCTGGCGTTCAAGCTCACGACCGCGGAGTGAGGCGGGGCCGCGGGTGGTGCACGCGGGTTGGAAACCCGCGCTACGGTGGCGCTGGGAAGCGGGGACGCGGGTTGAAAACCCGCGCTACGGGTTGAACTGGCGTGCCGGGGGTGGTGTTCGCGGGTTGAAAACCCGCGCTACGGTGGCGCTGGGAAGCGGGGACGCGGGTTGAAAACCCGCGCTACGGGGGTGGAGGAGCGCGGGTTTTCAACCCGCGTCTGCCCCGGGCACCGCCTTCGCGGTTCAGTTGCCGTTGATCGCTTGGCCGTCGAGCCGGTTGGCCTGGTAGCGGTGGACGATCGGGTCGATGTCGTAACCCACGGTCGTGACCGCCCCGTCGCACATCACCATGTTGAGCCCGCCGGCATGGGCGCTGCCAAAGGCCAGCCAGCCGGGATTGTCCACCCCGGCCCGATCTTGGCGGGGCTGGTAGTCGGCCTGCTGGTAACTGCTCGATGGGTTCCAGGCGACCCGGTGGTTGTCCCACTCGAAGCCCGACCAGGTGCCCTGATTGTCGCCGTACAAGCCCGAGCCGCCGGGCAGTATCTTCTCATAGCCGTCGGGGCTGAGGAACTTCTCTCCGATCAGGTACGTCTTCGACGTGCCATCCTTGAGGTCCTTGATCCCGATCTTGCTGCGGTAGTGGATCACTCCGGTCTGGTAGAAGCGAGAGTTCGGAGGGCTTGGGTCGTTCGTGTTGGTCCACGAGGTCGACGTGTACGATGCCACGGCGGGCAGCCAGTATTGGTCGGAGCCGAATCCCACGCCCGCGTGCGTCAGCGAGTCGCCCGAGTTGGCGGCGTAGTCTCCCTTCACTACGGCGCCCAGGCTCGAAACCCACTGTTGAGCGCGAAGGGTTCCCCACTGGTGCGGGTAGGTCTTTGCCGCGCGGCGGCTCGGGCAGTTGAAGGTCGCCACGGGAGACTGATGGAGCTGCGTGCTGGCGGTGCGGAATCCCGCCGAGGTGACGGACATCCCGGCGCCCAGCTCGGCGAGCGTCTTCTGCTCGATGTAGGCCAGGATCGCGTAGTACCAGCTGCCGGGCTGGTCGGGACCGGTGCCCTCGTTCGGGTCGGCAGTGAACGAGGATCCCCAGCCGCCCGAGGGCAGGTGCTTGCGGGCGTCGAGGTGGTTCATGCAGCCGAGGCCGAGCTGCTTGAGGTGGTTCTTGCACTGCGTGCGCCGCGCCGCCTCGCGGGCGCTCTGCACCGCCGGCAGCAGGAGGCCGATCAGCGTGGCGATGATCGCGATCACCACCAAGAGTTCCACCAACGTGAAACCGGTTTTCAATCGAGACGAATGGCGACACATGGCCGACATGACGCGGCTCCCCACGACGATCACAAGAGAGTCCGACACCATTCCCGCCTGGGAATAGCGTATGCTCAGCGGCGTAAGTTGCGAAACCCCGGGTTGCGCAGCGTGGAATCCGCGGTCGCATGCGGCCGTTCGCGTGCCCCGCAGCGGCTCAGGGGTGGTAGGGCGGCTGGTTGAACAGCCCGGCGGCGATCACCTCGCTCACGTCGAGCAGGTCGACGACGCCGTCGTAGTTGGTGTCGCCATCCTCCCAGCCGGCGCCGCTGCCCGACTGGTAGTAGCCCGACCCCGTGAAGGCGGCCATGTCGATGATGTCGACGATGCCGTCGAGATCGAGGTCGCCGGGGGCCGCGTAGCCGACGAGCACGCGGCCGTCACCCTGAACGACCATGCCCACGGCGCGGCTGGTCCCCTGCCCTGCCGCTGACGAGCCGATTCCGGACGGAGCCGCCCAGTCGCCGTCGCCGCGGCCGGTCACGAGCTGCTGCCGGATCGCCGCCGCCGAGGCACCCGCGGCGAGCACGAAGCCGCCCGTGCCGACGTCGATCCGGCCGCCGGCGGCGAGCACGAGGGTCGGCAGGTCCAACCGGCCGAAGCCGCAATCGATCGTGAGCCGCCCACCGGATCGCACCTCGACGCCCCCCGTCCCCAGCGCGAGCAGGCTGCGGACGACGAGTTCGCCCTGCTCGATCACGGTGCCTCCCGTAAACGTGTTGGCCCGATCGAGAATCAGCCGCCCGGCGCCCCGCTTCACGAGCCGCATCTCGCCCGCCCGCGTCACGGCGTCGGTCGCGGTCTGGCCGGCCGCCACCGTGATCGGCACGTCGGGCACCACGGCGAAGAATCCGAGCATGCGGTCCATGACGGCCGTTCGCGACGCCTGCTGGGTGATCGTCTCGAACGGGAAGCCGGCGACCACCACGTTGCCCCGGCCGCCGGTGCCGGCCCGCTGGACCGCGGCGGCGCCCCCCGTGCCGCCGGAGTAGGAGAGCGCCACGGCCGAGCCCGTCTGCGGCGTGAGCACGTCCGGAAAGGCGACGTTGTAGGTCTGGCCGTCGAGCCCGGTGAACGTGCTGCCGTTGGAGAAGCCGAAGCCCGTCAGGCCCGCGAAGATGCCGCCGGCCGCCGCCGTCACCTGGTAGGTGCCCGCGTCGTCGGCGGAAAAGCCCGCGCCGAGCGTGGTGCGGAAGAAGGTCCGCCCGTTGTTCTGGCTGTCGAGGTCCCAGCCCACCTCGGCGCCGCTGGCGAACAGGTGGCCGCCCCCCGCCACGAACGACTCCACCAGGGTCTGCTCGGTGGCGTCGACCGTGCGGTTCGCGGTCGATTCGGTGCCCAGGATCCAGACCACGGCGTCGTAGGCGGCCAGCGACACGGCCCCCTGGATCACCGCCTCGTTGCTCGCGGAATCGACCCGCACGCCCGGCCGGGCCGCCTGGATCGCGGCGTGGACCGGCGCCGCGTAGTCGCGGCTGTTGCCGTAGCGGGCCCAGACCCGCTCGGTCGTGCCCCCCGTGAGGTAGGTGAGCCTGTAGTTCTGGCTCTTGTCGATGCGGTCGAAGCCGTTGACGATCAGCACCTGCCGCGGGCCCACGGCAGGCAGCACGCTCACCACCTCCGAGGGCAGCGACTCGCCCCCCGCGTTCGTGGCCGCCACGCGGAACTGGTAGGGCTGCGTGGAATCGAGGCCCGTGATCGTCAGCGCGCGGGTCGAACCGCCGGCCGCGACGGTGCCGCCGTCGAAGCCGAGGCCGTCGCTGGAGCCGTAGACGCGAAAGCCCGTCGCCGCGTTGCCGTACACGCCGCTGGTGCCGTTGGCGGAACTCGATCCCGGCACCCACGAGATCGTGGCCGTGCCGTCGGCCGTGCAGGTGACGGAAACCTGCGCGGGGGGGGACGGCAGCGTGACGTTGGCCGGGGCGGTCGTCGTGCCGGGAGCGGCGATCAGGTGCTCGAGCGTGCCCTCGTAGGTGCTGCGGGCGATCTGGTCGCGGGCCCCGGCGTCGCGCAGCAGCGCGGCGTCGGCGGTGTTGTCGTGGAAGGCCACCTCGATGATCGTGGCGTCGAACTCCCCCGCGGCGCGGAGGTTCGAGATCTCGCCGTACGAGCCGGCGAGCGAGTAGCTTGTCCGCGTGCTCCAGGTGTATTCGAAGCGGCCGTCGAGCGCCCGCATGTCGACGTTGATCTGCTTGGCGAGCACCGTCGCGAGGCTGGTCTGGTTGGGGGTGGGATTCGACGAGTGCACCAGTCCGATCGCGCCGCGGCCCGAGGCGGTGGCCGGATCGCCAGTCGTGGCGTTGGAGTGGAAGCCGACGTACACGCTCATGCCGTAGGGGTTGGTGTCGACGTTCATCTCCTCCGCCATCCGGATCGGGGCCGAGACGTTGTCGGTGCCGATGATCGTGGAGGGACTGGTAAACGTGGTTGACTGCCCGACGGCCCGCCACAGCCAGTGCAGCGAGTTCTCGTCCTCGCGGGGATAGCCCGACACGCTGCCGGTGCCGATGCCGTTGGGGCCGGAGGGGACGTCGCCCATGCCGTTGCCGAACCGGATCGCGTCGGCGATCACCACCGAGCCGCCGGCCGTCGAGAGGTTGCTGATCGTGACCGAGCCGTCGGCGGGGGAGCGGCCGGCGGCGAAGTGGTAGGTACCCAGGTAAACCCAGCCGTTGCCCACCTCGCGGTGGTCGATGCGGACCTGCGTGCTGCCGCCGGTATGGTTCACGCGGTAGAGCTGATCGGTGCGGTTGGAGCCTGCCGACGACCAGGCATAGACGGGATAGAAGCCGGCGGCGGGAATCGTCGGCGCGTACGTGGCCGTGGCCGTCTCGCTCGAGCTGCTGACATTCGCATAGCGGTAGCGGGCCGAGTCGGCGACCGCGCCGTAGTCCTCGTCGTACCACCGGGTGCCGGAGGTGCTCGTGGTCCAGAAGCCGCTCCAGACGACGTCGGCCGAGTCATTGTCCACCACGACCTCGTTCGGCTGCCGGCCCACCGGCCGCATCGGCACCACCGTGGCTCCTGCGCGGAACAGGTAGTCGGCGTAACTCGTCAGCTGGTCCTGGTTGCCGAAGTCCTCCACGATCGAGAGCAGGTTGCCCCGGTCGGTGGCGTAGCGGTTGAGGACGTCGCTCCACTGCCAGCCGTGGCCGGCCGACGTGTAGACGATCTTGCCCGCCAGCGTTCCCTGCGGCTGGCTGCCCACGGCCACCAGTCCCTGGGCGGCCGACATCGCCAGCCGCGGCTCGAGCGATTCGAGCCACAGCGGGCCCGAAGCCCCTCGACGGCGGGTTGGACGGCGGGTTGGCACGACAACTCCCGCTCCCGCGGTGGTACTCCCCGGCCAACCGCCAGCCGCGGTCCGGACACCAACGGGAGCCCTGTAAAAGGTGCATCTCCTGAATAAAGTATCGGACTGAGCCTGCCTCGGAGCAAGAAAAAAGCAGATGATGAGCCGCCATGGCGGCCCGATGCCGTCCGGTGGAGGTGCTTCATGCTGGCGACGGGACTCGATGTGCTGGGCCGCGACGGGCATCCGCGACTGGCGGGCCGCCGCCTGGGGCTGGTCACCCATGCCCCGGCCGTCGACGGCCGGCTGCGGTCCGCGGTCGACGTGGTGGCGGCGGTGCCGGGGGTGCGCCTCGTGGCCGTGTTCGGTCCGGAGCACGGCTACCACGGCCAGGCGCAAGACCTCAAAGGCATCGCCGGGGAGGAGCCGGCCGGCTCCGCGCCGCGCCTGGTGAGCCTCTACGACGGCACCGCCGCGAGCCTGCGGCCGACCGCAGCCCAGCTGCAGGGCATCGACGTTCTGCTCGTCGATCTCGTCGACATCGGCAGCCGCTACTACACCTTCCAGGCGACCATGAAGTACTGCCTCGAGGCCGCCGCCCCGCTGGGCATCCCGCTGGTCGTGCTCGACCGGCCGAACCCCATCGCCGGGGTCGCCGTCGAGGGGCCGGCCCTCCGCCCCGGCTACGAGAGCTTCGTCGGGGCGCACGACATCGCCAGCCGTCACGGGCTCACGATGGGGGAGCTCGCACTGCTCTACGCCCACGACCTCGGCCTGCCGCGCGACGCGGTCGAGGTGGTGCGCTGCGAGGGCTGGCGACGCAACGCGTATGGCGACGAGTGCGGCATGCCCTGGGTGCTGCCCTCCCCCAACATGCCGACGGTCGACACCGCGGTCGTCTACCCCGGCCAGTGCCTGTTCGAGGGCACGAACCTCAGCGAGGGTCGCGGCACGACGCGTCCGTTCGAGATCTGTGGGGCTCCCTGGGTCGACGGCGTGGCCCTGGCGCGGCGGCTGACGGCCGAGGGATTGCCGGGAGTTTTCTTCCGGCCGGTGACGTACCGCCCGACCTTTCAAAAGCACGCGGGCCGCGACTGCGGCGGCGTGCAGGTGCACGTGACCGACCGCGAGACGTTCCTGCCGGTGCGGACGGGCCTGGCGATCCTGCTCGAAATGCGCCGGCAGGATCCGGGGCGATTCGCGTGGCGGACGGAAACCTACGAGTTCGTGGACGATCCGATCGCGATCGACCTGCTGTTCGGCTCGGATCGCGAGCGGTTGGCCATCGAGGCGGGGGCCGGCTGGCGGGAGATCGCCGCGGCATGGGAGCCCGAGGAGCGGGCCTTCGCCGACCGCCGGCGCGGGGCGCTGCTCTACGAGTGACGTGGCCGCCCACACGTCGCCCGGCTTTCCAGCCCGCGCAGCTGCTGCGCCGGCCCTGCCCCTCGTAGCGCGGTTTCCAACCCGCGTGCAGCTGCGCCGACACTGCCTGCCCGGAGCGCGGGTTTTCCAACCCGCGTGCAGCTGCGCCGACACTGCCTGCCCGGAGCGCGGGTTTTCCAACCCGCGTGCAGCAGCTTCCGCCGCAGCGGCCGGCGACACGGGTCAGCGGCCGCCGCCGGGGACGACGAGGGCCGGGGGCCACGTGCCGTCGCGGAGCGGCGGCACGCTGCCCGACGCCGGGAACGACGCGGCCACCGCGCCGCGGAGATGGGTGGAGAGGGCGGCGACGTCAGTCGCGTGGTCGGGGGCGTCGGCGAGATTCGTGAGTTCCCGCGGGTCGGCGTCGTGGTCGTAGAGTTCGCGGCCACGGCGTCCCTCGTCCCACTCGGTGTAGCGCCAGCGCGGTGTGCGCAGCGAGTAGCCCGAGAACGGCTCGCGGTCGCCGCCCGCCTTCTTCCGGCCGGGCCGCACCACCTGCGTCAACGCCCAGTTCCGTCCCGCGGCCTGCGGATCGGCGAGGAGCGGTGCCAGATCCTGGCCCGGCAGGCTCGGCGCGGCCAGGCCGCAGCCGGCAGCGAGCGTGGGATAAAGATCGATCTGGCTGACCGGTGCGCGGGCCACCCCGCCCGGCCGTGTCCGGCCGGGCCACACCACCAGGAGCGGCACCCGGCAGCTCTCCTCGAAGAGGCTCGTCTTCTGCCAGAGCCCGTGCTCCCCGAGGTGGTAGCCGTGATCACTGGTGAAGACCACGACGGTGTCGTCGGCGAGGCCGTGCGCATCCAGCGCGGCGATCACGCGGCCGACCTGGGCGTCGAGGAAGCCGATGCTCGCCCGGTAGGCCTGCTGCGCCTCTCGGCGGAGGTCGTCCGTCATCTCATCCTGTTCGCGATGGCCGCTCTCGAGGGCGGCGGAGGGAATGTCGTCGCGATCCTCGGCGATGCCGGTCACGACGGGCATCTCCGCGGCCGGATGGAGGTCGAAGTACGGGCGGGGTGCCACGTACGGCGTGTGCGGCCGGTAGAACCCGACCGCGAGAAAGAACGGCCGCGACCGGTCGGCGGCACGCTCCGCGAGCAGCCGCTCGGCCCGATCCGCGATCAGGCCGTCGGTGTGCGCGGCATCGGGAGCCGGCGAGGCATACCAACTCAGCGTGCCGCCGAAGTGCCCGGGCTCGAGCGAAAAGATCCGCGGCTCCTCCTCGAGGTGATCGACGCCGGCGGGGTTGAACGCGGCCTCCCAGGAAGCGGGGTCGTCGTGGCCGGCGGTGCCGATGCTCGCCGGCACGTTGTAGTGGTAGAGCTTGCCGACGCGGGCCGCGAAACCGCCCTGCCGCCGGAAGAGCTCGGGCAGGCTCGGATGGCCGGGGATGGTCTGCCGGAAGACCTGGGCGTTGGCGAGGATGCCGGTGGCGTTGGGGTGCAGCCCCGTGAGGAAGGAGTTGCGGCTCGGGCCGCAGAGTGGAAAGGTGCAGTAGGCGCGGTCGAACCGCACGCCGCGGGCGGCCAGCCGGTCGATGTGCGGCGTCTTCGCGAGCCCGTCGCCGTAGCAGCCGAGCGAGTTGTTGAGGTCGTCGGCGATGATGAACAGCACGTTTCGCGGCCGGGTCGGCTCGGCGGCAGCCGCCGCGAGGGCGAGGCAGCCAAGGGCCAGGCCCGCGGCCAGGGAGAGTCGTGGCGTCATGGTCATGCTCCGCGGAGGTGGGCGAGGGCGGCGTCGTGCACGAGTCCGTTGGTCGCGATCCCGTCCCCGGACTCGATGCTGTCGCCGCCCCGCCAGTCGCTGAACCGGCCACCGGCCTCGGTGACGACGACGTCGACCGCCGCCGCGTCCCAGGCGTTGAGCAGCGGGTCGACCATGATTTCCGCGCGGCCCGTGGCCACGAGCAGGTAGCCGTAGCCGTCGCCCCAGGTGCGGACCACGCCGCAGGCCGACTCCAGCCGCTCCCGAGCGTTCGAGCCCGCGGTGGCGCCTCCCGACCAGCGGGCGAAGGAGGTGAAGTCGCTCGAGCAGACCAGCGACTCGCCCAGCGACCGCTTCGTCGACACGCCGGCCGGCACCGGGGCTGCCAAGCCCCGCGCGTGCCAGGCGCCGCCGCCCCGGGCCGCGTAGGCCACCTCGTCGAGCGCCGGGATCGCGATCACACCGAGCATGCCGCGGCCACCGTACCGGCAGCCGACGAGCGTGGCGTAGAGCGGCACGCCGCGGATGAACGACTTCGTGCCGTCGATCGGGTCGACCACCCATTCCCAGCCCGAGTGGCCGGGCGTGGCTCCGGTCTCCTCCCCGAGGAAGGCGTCGTCGGGAAAGGCTCCGAGCAGTTCGCGACGCAGGATCGCCTCGGCCGCGCGGTCGGCCTGCGTGACCGGCGAGGCGTCGGACTTGGTGTCGACGACGAGCCCACCCCGCTGGAACCAGCCGAGGGTGTCGGCGGCCGCGGCCCGGGCTGCAGCCAGGGCCGCGGCAAGCCGGTCGGCGACGGCCGCGGCGACGGGGCCGGAGGGCGTCATGGCCGGACGAGCGGCTCCGTGTCGACCGGCTCGCGGTACGCGAACGACGAGTACAGCAGCATCGCGGCCCCGATCACGAGCCAGGAATCGGCGAGGTTGAAGATCGGCCAGTCGAGCACTCCGGGAATCTCGAAGTGGATCCAGTCGCGAACGGCCAACACGGGCTTCCCGATCCGCTCGGCGGGCGCGTGCCAGCGCAGGCCCGCGAGCCCGAGCCGGTCGAAGAGGTTGCCGATGATCCCGCCGACGATCAGCCCGAGGGCCGTCAGCACCCAGCGGTCGGCCCGCGTGGAGGGCCGCGCGACGAGGGCCAGGATGCCCAGGATCGCGGCCACCGACACCGTAGCGAACACCGCGCCCATCCCCTGCCCCATGCCAAACAGCGCTCCCTCGTTGAGGTTCGTCTCCACGGCCAGCAGCGGCGGGACGATCGGGATCGCGGCGGACTCGCCCGGCATGCCCTGAACGCCGAACACCCACGACTTCGACGCGAGGTCTCCGGCGGCGGCGGCGGCCGTCACCACGAGGAACAGAGGCCAGCCTTTGGCCGTCGAATCCATGGTGTCCTTCGTGGTCGGCAGGCCGTCAGCGGGGCTGACGCGGCCGGAACTGACCGCCGGTCTCCAGTTTCTCGGCGCAGCGGATGCAGTGTGCGGCGAACGGAATCGCTTCCAGTCGCTTCTTGGCGATCGCACCCCCGCACTCCTCGCAGACGCCGAACTTGCGGGCCTTGATTCGCTTCAGGGCCTGTTCGACGAGTTCGAGAGTCTCCTCTTCGTTGGCCATCAGGCTGAGCGTGAACTCCTGCTCGTAGGCGTCCGAGCCGATGTCCGCCATGTGGATGGGCATCCTCGAGAGGTCACCGCTGGCGGTGGTGCCCGAGTTCCGCAGGGCCGCATCGGCCATGGTGGTCACGTCGCCGCGCAGCCGCGCCCGCAGCGACTCGAGGATCATTCGAAACGACTTGAGTTCCGCTGCCTTCAACATGATGGATCGACCCGTTGGTGCGCCTGCCGCAGGAGCCGACGCGGGACCTCCCCGACCTCAACTCTCGAGCCCCTCATTCGTAACCGGCCCAGCGCGGACTGTCAAACTGGCAGGCCTTACGGTCGCCGATGGCAATCGTTCGTGCCGGCGCGGTGGGTTCGAGCGTGCTTGCTGGCCCGGTTTTGATGACCTACCTTTGACGCTGTCCGGTGGTCGATACCTTCCCGGTCCGCGGCGTGAGCACCGCCGTGGGCTTCCGTCCGCTGGTCGTGGAGTCCGCTTTCGTGGCCGTCGCCGCCCGCACCGATCTTGCCTTCCAGCAGTGCATCGACCCGGCCTGCAGGGCGACCTTCTCGGTCGACGAGGTGCTCACCGCCTGCCCCTCGTGCGGCAACCTGCTCGACGTGGAATACGACTGGGACCGGCTGCGGCCCCCGACGTCGTTCGAGTTCTTCGAGCGGAAGTGGATGCGGCGCAGCGACCCGCTGGCGTTCAGCGGCGTGTGGAGGTTCCACGAACTGCTCCCCTTCGCGCCCCGCGAGAGCGTGGTCACGATCGGCGAGGGGCAGACGCAGTGTCCGCCGTCCGACGGCGTGGCGAACTACGTGGGCGTCAACGCGGGCCGGCTGTTCCTGCAGTACGAGGGCCTCAACCCGTCGGGCTCCTTCAAGGACAACGGGATGTCGGCCGCCTTCACGCACGCCCGGATGATCGGCGCGCGGCGGGCGGCCTGTGCCTCCACCGGGAACACCAGCGCCTCGCTCGCCGTCTACTGCGCCGTCACCCGCCTGATGAAGGCGATCATCTTCATCGGCTCCGGGAAGATCTCCTACGGCAAGCTCTCCCAGGCCCTCGACTACGGGGCCCTGACCATCCAGATCGCCGGCGACTTCGACGACGCGATGGCCCGCGTCAAGGAAGTGTCGGGCAAGATGGGGATCTACCTCGTCAACAGCGTGAACCCGTTCCGGCTCGAGGGCCAGAAGACGATCATGCTGCGGGTGCTGGAGTCGCTCGGCTGGGAGGTGCCCGACTGGATCGTGGTGCCCGGCGGCAACCTCGGCAACTCCAGCGCCTTCGGCAAGGCCTTCGCCGAGCTGCGGAAGCTCGGCCTCATCGACCGGGTGCCGCGGCTGGCGATCATCAACGCGGCCGGCGCCAACACGCTCTACGAGCTCTACCACCGCCGCGGCCTCCGCTGGGACGGGGGGAGGGCCGACCTCGCTCCGGCCTGCCACTACTACGACGAGCTCGACCGC
This sequence comes from Planctomycetota bacterium, assembly GCA_016872925.1. Lineage (GTDB taxonomy): Bacteria > Planctomycetota > Planctomycetia > Pirellulales > UBA1268 > QWPN01. The sequence goes on along the minus strand of VGYR01000037.1, from coordinate 2,847 downwards.
GACCAGAAGCGGGCCCACACGATCGCCAGCGCCATCGAGATCAACCGGCCGGTGAATCTCAACAAGTGCCTGCGGGCCCTGGAGGTCTGCGACGGCGTGGTTCGCGAGGTGAGCGAGCAGGAGATCCTCGACGCCAAGGCGCAGGTGGGCGCCGGTGGACTGGGCTGCGAGCCGGCCAGCGCCGCCAGCGTGGCCGGCGCGCGGCAGCTGGTGGCCGAAGGGGTGATCGGCCGCGACGAGCGGGTGGTCTGCATCCTCACCGGGCATCAGCTCAAGGACCCGACGGCCACCGTCGCCTACCACACGACCGACCAGAAGCTGTTCGACGAGGTTCTCGGCAGCCGCGGCGTGAGCCGGGCCAACTTCGCCAACCGCGCCGTGAGCGTCGGCAACCGGCTCGACGAGATCGTGCAGGCCATCGACCTCTACTCATGACCGCTCCGCTCCGGCTCGTCGTGCACGGGGCGGCCGGCCGGATGGGCCAGCGGATCGTGGCCTGCGCCGCGGCCGACACGGTGCCCTGGAGGCTGGTGGCCGCGATCGAACGGCAGGGTCATCCCCGCGCAGGCGCCGACGCGGGCACGCTGGCGGGACTGCCCCCGGCGGGCGTCGCGATCGGCTCGGCCTGGGACTGCCCGGCCGACGTCGCGATCGACTTCTCGCTGCCCGAGGCCGTGTGCGGGATCGTGGCGGCCTGCGCGGCGCAGCGGGTGCCGTTGGTCGTGGCCACGACCGGCCTCGAGGATCCCGAGCGGCACGCGATCGCTGCCGCCGCGAAGACGATCCCGATCCTCCAGTCGCCGAGCATGAGCCTGGCGGTGAACATCGCCATGGACATGGTGGGCCGGGCCGGCGAACTGCTCACCCGGGTCGGCGGGCGGACCGACGTCGAGATCATCGAGTGCCACCACCGCCACAAGGAGGATTCCCCAAGCGGCACGGCGCTGAAGTTCGGAGCGATCGTGCAGCAGGCGATGGGGCAGGCGCGAGCGGCCCACGGCCGCGAGGGACGGCCGGGGGCGCGGCCCGCCGACGAGATCGGCTACCACGCCGTCCGCGCCGGCGACAATCCGGGCGAGCACACGATCCTGTTCGGCATGGACGGCGAATCGTTCTCGGTGAACGTGCGGGCCACCAACCGCGACTGCTACGCCCGCGGCGCGCTGGCCGCAGCGCGGTTCCTGGTGGGCAAGCCCGCCGCCCTGTACTCGATGCGCGACGTCCTCGGGATCGAGTGACGGCTTGCCGCCGTGTCCCCGGGTGCCGGCCTGCAGCCGCGGGGGCGGGGTGTCGCGTGCCGCACGGATGCTCCGAACCGTGCCGCGTGCTGGCATTCCCGCGGCCGACCCGTACGATTCGGCCGTTCACGAGAGGGGAGGTGACGACATGCCCGGCATGATTCGAGGAGTGCTCCTGACGCTGGCAATCGCCTCCGTTCCGGGGCGGGTTGCCGTCGGTCAGATCGGCCTCCAGCGGGTGACCACCGGCTCGACCGGCTTCGTGAGTCCCGTTTCGACGGCCGTCGCCCCCGGTCTGCCGACGACGCTGTACGTGGTCCAGCAGGCCGGCCAGATTCGGTCCATCGACACGGGCTCGCCGACGGCCACGCCCCAGCCGTTCATGACGCTCGACAACACGGCCGTCCCCGGCTCCGATCTGAGTGTCGTCAACGAGACGGGGTTGCTGGGGCTCGCGTTTCATCCCGCCTACGCCTCGAACGGCCTGTTCTACGCGTATTACACCGCGAACAACGGCACCGAGTTTCGCGTCGATCAGTTTTCGGCGTTGGGCGGCGTCGTGCAGAACGGCGTCCGCAAGAACGTGATCACCGTCCTGACTCCGACGGTCACCAACCTCAAGCACGCGGGCGGCTGGATCGGATTCAACCCGACCGGAGGCACGATCCTGCACGCCGCCGTCGGCGATGGACCGTACGTGCTGACGAGCGACGGCGGTGATCCGGAGAACAACGCACAGAACACGAGCACCCTCCTGGGGAAGCTGCTGCGGGTCGACGTGGGGCCAGGACTGGATTTCGGGAATCCCGCATCCACCTATTCGATTTCCGCGGTCACCATGACCGTGAATCCCAACGGCAACCTGCAGTCGCCCGCCCCGCCGAGCCTGGTGGTGCGGCCGGAGATCTACGCCTACGGGCTGCGAAACCCGTGGCGGGCGAGCTTCGACCGCACTTCCGGCGACCTGTACATCGGCGACGTCGGGCAGAGGGCGCGGGAGGAGATCAACTTCATTCCGCCCGGCGACAGAACGCCTCCGTCCTGGATCAGTCTCCCGGCTCGCTCAACGGCATCAACTTCGGCTGGCGGCTGCGTGAGGGCATGATCGCGACGCCGGGCGTGGGCAGCGAGGAGCTCCGCAACGACAACGTCAACCCGATCTTCAAGTACGCCAGGTCGGGCACGAGCGGCCAACTGCCGTTCTTCGGCAACTCCGTGGCGGCGGGCTACGTCTACCGCGGATCCGCGTTTCCCGATCATGGCGGCGACCTCGCCGGCACGTTCCTGTTCGCCGACTTCGGCTTCGGGAGCCGCCAGATCGGCTCCTTCCGCGTGGATCCGCTGACCAACTCGATCACCGACCTGCGGAACCGGACCGACGAGGTGCGTGCGAGCCTCCTGCCAGGCCAGTCGCTGCCGAGCATCCCGACCTTCGCCGAAGACGGGCTGGGCAACCTGTTCGTCGTCGACTACTCGTCGGGCCAGGGCAATCGCATCTTCTGAGAGCGGCACAAGTATTGCGGTGAGTCGTCGAAAGGCAAGCGGGCGGCGGTGGCCGCACGCCACCTGGCCTTTGTCATGGAGGACGACTTGTGATTGTTTCAACGAC
>VGYR01000036.1 GCA_016872925.1 Planctomycetota bacterium | reverse complement strand
AGGCAGCCTTTGAAGGTGAATGCAGTGGGTTTCGGCCCCACTGATCACGCCGTCCGCCATGCACTTCCCCATTCTTGAACCTGTACGCCCGTCGACACTCTGCAGCCACGGAAATCCCCGAAGAGCCATGAAGATCGCAGTTCGTAGCGCTCCGAGTCCTGTTTGAAGCCGCACAGACTGCGGTTGCCCAAGCATGCCATATTACCCATTATCGCGTAATCGCCCTGCCACGAGGTCGTGGGCAGGGTCGCCGGGCGGCGGGCGGCGTGAACAACGCGGCGCAGGGAGTCATACGGGTCACACGTGATCCTCGCGCGTTTGCGAGGCTCGGGACTGCCCGTGCCTGAGAGGAGCGCGGGTTTTCAACCCGCGGCGCACCTCCGCAGACCTCGCACCGGAAGCCCCAATCGCGTGAGCGATGGGGACTGAGCCACGCGTGGCGCGGACTCGGGGCTGCGCTTGCTCCCCCAGCCCGCTCGAGGGCACAGGCAACCCCTCGCGGCAGCGTCGTTCCTGGGATCATGGAACCCGGCGGTGGTGCTGAAGCGAACGCGCGAGGCTCACGTGGAGTCCGTATCAGGCATCGGCCAGGTGCCGCCGGCAGGCATCCTGCAGCCGGTGGCATACCGTGAGTGCCCGGCGGCGGCCGCCGAAGAGCCGGGCGGCCCGCAGCGGCCGCAGCCGCAGCAGGTCGCCGAGGCAGAGTTTCTGGAACCGGTGGTCGACCTTGACCAGGAAGAACTCGTCGAGCGCCCGACAGATCCCGGCGGTGTCGACCAGGCCGGGTTTGATCGTGGAGAGGAAGTTCCAGCAGCAGTGCATCACGGAGATCGCCTCGGGGGGTGGCGACCCGGCGTAGAGGTGCTGCCAGCGGGCGTTGAACCCGTCGGGCAGCCGCCGGAACGCGAGCCCGTCCCGCTGCAGCAGCGCGATCGACACGGCCAAGGCGGCCTGATCGCTGTGATGGATCCACTTCCGCGGGCCCGGCGTCTCCGGAAACAGGCCGGCGATCCGCCGGATCGACTGTTCCCAGAGCCCCCGCAGGCCGCAGTCCCAGGGGGCGAACACGACGCCGCCGTTGTAGTAGGGCAGCATCGCCTCGAGCTGCGCGTCGCCCGCCTCGTAGCCCATCATCCGCCGTGGGAACCGCGGCAGGTCGAGTTCGACCGCCAGGGGAGGGATCGTGGCGGGCAGGGGAAGGTCGAAGCCGGCGTAGATCACGCGCCAGTCTTCGAGGCGGACGTTGGGCGCGTCCTCCGGACAGGCCGCGCTGCAGCGTTCGAAGGCGGCGATGCGGTCCAGGCCGGAGAGGATCGCGATGTCCACGTCGAGCAGGAGGAAGCGATCGGTGCGGGGCTCGACCTCCAGCCCGCGGAGCTTGTTGCCGACGTGATGGTCGTGCCGCAGCCGAATCGGCTCGTGCACCGTGACGCTCGCCCCGATCCGGCCGGCCAGCCGGCGGATGCTCGCCGGGGGTTCGCCGATGCAGGCCACGTGGAGCGGGAAGCCGCGGGCGGCGGCCCCGCACTCCGCCCAACTGGCCAGAAACACGAGCGTGCGGGCTTCGAAGACCGCGGTGTCGCCCTCGGTGAAGTCGGGCACCGTGACGACGTCGAACGGGCGAGGCAGGGGACCAGGCATGGTCAAAACGCTACCGTGATGCCACGATCGGCGAACAGAGGGATTTTGGCGGGCACGCGTCGGGCAGCCGGGCTGGTTCCGGGGGCTGGACGAGTGCTCTCCCACGAGTCCACACGCGGTGAGGGACGCGGCATGATCTACGTGGTGCTGGGGATGCACAAGTCGGGCACGACGCTCGTGTCGGAGATGCTCCACCACTCGGGGATCGACATGCTCGAGGCCGACGGGGCCGCCGGCGGCTACGACGAGGGGAACACGTGGGAGCGCGAGAGCACCAAGGCGGTCAACCACGGGATCCTCGGTTCGGCCGGAGCGCACAGCCTGCGGACGACCCGCCGCGGCTACCGGCCGCCCGACCCGGAATGCCTCGGCCGGATTCGCGAGGTCGTGGCCGAACTCTCGGCGCGGCACGGCGACTGGGGATTCAAGGACCCGCGAACCTGCCTGACCTACGATCTCTGGGCCGGCGAACTCCCCGAACACCGCCTGGTGGTGGTCTACCGCCGGCCGGAGGAGTGCTTCGCCCATTACCGATCGGCGGCCCGCGGCAACGTGTCGCGGAGCCTCGACGTCCTCGTCCGCTGCCTGCCGGCCTGGTGCGAGCACAATGCCGCCATCATCGCCGCGGTCGAGCGGGCCGCGGCGCCGGCGATCGTGGTGCACTACTCGCGGCTGATGGACGGAGACGCCGAGTTCCGCAGGCTGGAGCGGTTCGTCGGCAGGCCGCTCGCCGACCGCCGGCTGGACATGATGCATCGCAGCCGCGTCGTGCCGGGAGCCGACTACCGGATCGCCGCGCTGCTGCATGCCCTTGCCGGGGGGGCGTCGCCGGAGCGGCTGGCGAGCCGCCTCGATTCGCTGCGGGATTGACGGCCGTCGGCGGTGGAGGCGGAGCCGCCGGAGGCTGGGCAGGGGCGGTCGAAGGGGCTGGCGTGCGAGCCCGGGAAACCCTCCGCCCGCAGGCTCACCGCAGGCCGCATGGCTTGCCGATAGACAACCGGTCTCCCAAGGTCACGCGGCGCCGGCGGTCTGTCCGATGCGGGTCGAAGCCATCATCGTCCATCTCGAGCAGGCCGCGGCACGCCGGCCGCAGGTCGACGAGATCGCGCGGTCGATCCCGCTGCCGACCCGGGTCCTTCCAGCCGTCGACGGACGGCGGCTCGACGCTTCCGTGCGGCCACGGCTCGTCCGCCCGCGGCTTCACGCTCCCGCATATCCCTTCCGGCTGCTCGACACTGAGATCGGCTGCTTTCTGTCGCACCGCCTGGCCTGGCAGGCGATCCTCGACGGACGCCTCGACGCCGGACTGATCGTCGAGGACGACGTGGCGGTCTCGAGCCCGCTGTTCCGCCAGGTGCTCGATCATGCCATCGCCGCGCTCGAGCCCGGCGACTTCATCCGCTTCCCGCTCCACGAGCGGGGTGAGGGGCACGTCGGCACCCCGGTCGAGGCCGCGCTCATCGAGCCGCGGCTGCCCGGCCTCGGCATGCAGATGCAGCTCGTCGGTCGCGATGCCGCCCGGCTCCTGCTCGCGGCCAGCGAGATCTTCGATCGCCCCGTCGACAGCCTCGTGCAGATGCAGTGGCTGCACGGGGCTCGCGTGCTCTCCGCCCGCCCGGTGGTGATCCGTGAGATCGACTTCGCGCTGGGCGGCACCACCGTGCAGCGGAAGCGCATGCCGCTGGTTCGCAAGGCCGCCCACGAGCTCGGGCGGCCGATCCTCCGGCTTGCCGTGCGGGTCGCCAACGAGCGTTGGCGCCGCGGCAGGGCCGCGTGAGGCAGCCGCCATGACCGCAGCGACCGACCGGCAGTCCGAAGCCCGCCGCGTGCTCGCCGGTCTTCCCCGGCGTCGGCGGTCGCCGCGCCGGGTGATCTGCGACGCCTGGGCGGCCCTGCCCGGGAGCGGGGCGTTGTCGGCCAGCCGGCCGCTGCCGGCGGTGATCCTGGCGGGCACGATGCGCGGGGGCACGACGTCGCTGTTCGAATACCTCGCGCAGCATCCTCAGATCGTGCCCTCGCGCCGCAAGGAGGTTCACTTCTTCGACCTCGAGCACGGCCGGGGCGCGGGCTGGTATCGCTGGCAGTTTCGCCGGCAGCGGGACCTCCGGCTGCCGCGCTTCGAGTCGACTCCCTACTACATGTTCGAGCCGCGGGCTCCGGCCCGCATGCGGGCGGTCGTCCCCGACGCCCGCGTGGTGTTTCTGCTCCGGGATCCGGTGGACCGGGCGTTCTCGCACTACCGGAAGAATCGGCGGGATGGACGGGAGCCGTTGGACTTCGCCGAGGCCCTGGCGGCGGAGGACGAACGGCTGGCCGGCGAGGAGGAGCGGTTGCTGGCCGATCCCGCCTACGTCAGCCCGTTGCACCAGCACTACTCCTACCGCCGCCGCGGTCACTATGCCGAGCAGCTCGCGCGGTGGCGGGATCACTATCCCGAACGGCAGATGCTGGTGCTCGACGCCGGCCGACTGTTCGCCCACCCGCGGGCGACGCTGGCCGCAGTGACCGAGTTTCTCGGCCTCGAACCCTGGCAGCCGGCCGCCCTGCCGCCACACAACGCCGGCGGGTACGACCAGCCCGTGCCCGAGCCGCTTCGCGGCATGCTGGAGGCGCACTTCGCCCCCCACGAGCGGCGGCTCGAGTCGCTGATCGGCTGGTGCCCATCGCGATCGCGGGAGGCCGCATGAAGGCCACGCTGCCGGCCATCGTGATGACCTGCCAGCGGTACATGCCGATCGCGGGCCACATGATCGATCGCTACGCCGCCCACTGGCCGGACCATCCGTTCCGCTTCCGGCTCCCCGACGGCCGAGCGGCCCGCGACCTGGCGCGAACCCACGGCGGCCGCCTGGAACTCGTGCCCACCGACGAGGGGGAGGGCCGCGGCCGGTTTCGGGCGGCCGTGTTCGGCCTGCTCTCGGGGATTCCCGACGACGCATGGGTCTACTGGTGCATCGACGACAAGTACGTGGCCTGGCTCGACCGGCCGATCGCGCGAGCCGTCGTGGACTTGGTCGGGAGCATCACCGACCCCCGGGTGGCCGGACTCAGCTTCGCTCGGGCCCGTCATCTCGACCCGCCGCCGGGGGGCGACCGGGAGCGCTTCTCGTGCGGCGGCGTGTCGTTCGACCGGCGGCGCGACTACCGGCAGATCTGGCTGCACCAACTGCTCCGGGCCAGAGTGCTGCGGACGCTGTTCGGGGGCTTTCCAGACCGCCTCGACTCGGCGAAGCAGATGGATGCCCTCCACCGGGCGGCGAGCCTGCCCGACGACCAGCGGCTCTACGTCCTCGATCGCAACGCGGTGGTGTTCGGCGAGAGCACCACCCGTGGCAGGCTCACGGCCAACTGCGCCGCCAGCATGCGCCGGGGGCGGGGCGTTCCCCCCGGGTTCGAGGTCGACGGCACGACGCTGGTCATCGGCCGCCGCCCCTCCCGGCTGACGACGCTCATGCACCGCTTTCGGGCACTCCGCTTGGCCAGCGGCCTTCCGATCCACGCAGGACGAGGCTGAATCATGTGGGTCTTCTGCGGCGGCATGTTCCGTTCGGGCTCGACGGTCCAATACCAGATCACCAGCCATCTCGTCGAGCATGGTGGTCAGGGGCGACGGGTGCCCCGCTTCGCCCCCGACGAGTTTGACGAGGCGCGGCGGGCGTATGCCAACGCGGGCGGTCTCCTGATCTTCAAGTCGCACGGCGTATCCGCGCCGATCCGGGACGAGCTCGAGAGCCGGGGTGGCCACGTGATCACGGTGCATCGGGACATTCGCGACGTCGTGGCGTCGGCCATCCGCAAGAACGACTGGACGTTTCGGCACATCTGGAAGCACGGTCTGCTGGACCGCTGGACGAGCCGGTTCGAGGAGTGGGCGGGCCTGCCGGGGGCCCTCGTGTCGCGCTACGACACCATGATCGGGGCCCTCGACGCCGAGGCCGGCCGAATCGGCCGCCACCTGGGCCTGGAGGTGCCGCCGCGGCTCGCCGCGGAGATCGGCGCCGAGTATTCGTTCGACCGCCAGCGGCGGCGGGTCTCCGACGTCCAGGCCCGCAAGGCGCGACGGGAATTGGCCGCGAAGTACGACGACCACTCCCAGCTGCATTACAACCACATCGCGTCGGGCGAGGTGGGCGTGTTCCGCGACGTGCTCAAGCCCGCCGAGATCCGCGATATCGAGGATGCGTGCGGCTCCTGGATGAGCCGCTGGGGCTATGTCCCCGAGGCCGGCCCGCTCGGCGTCGTCGGACGGCTGCACCGGGCGTGGCTCGGTCGGGCCGCGGCCTGACGCGTATCAGGCCCCGTGCAGCGCGGCCGTCAGGTCGAGGATCGCCTTCTTGCCGTCGGCGAAGTACATCAGCGTGTTGTCGGCGGCGAACAGCGGGTTGGGGATCCCGGCAAAGCCCGGGGAGAGCGAGCGCTTCACCACAACCACCGTCTTGGCCTTGTCGACGTCGAGGATCGGCATGCCCGCGATCGGGCTCTGGGGGTCGGTGCGGGCCGCCGGATTCACCACGTCGTTGGCGCCGATCACGATCGCCACGTCGGTCTCGGGGAACGTGGGGTTGATGTCGTCCATTTCGCGGAGCTTCTCGTAGGGAATGTCGGCCTCCGCCAGCAGCACGTTCATGTGTCCGGGCATCCGGCCGGCGACCGGGTGGATCGCGTATTCGACCGTCGTGCCGCGCTTCTCGAGGGCGGTGGCGAGCTCCCGCACCGCGTGCTGGGCCTGGGCGACGGCCAGGCCGTAGCCGGGCACGATCACGACGCGGTCCGCACCCTCGAGCACCATCGCGATCTCCTCGGCGCTGGCGCTCTTCACCTTGCCGGCGTAGACATCGTCGGCGTTCGCGGCCGACGTGGTGCCCAGGCCCCCGAACAGCACGCCCACGAGCGAGCGATTCATCGCCCGGCACATGATCGCGGTGAGGATCAGGCCCGACGCGCCCACGAGCGAGCCGGCGATCACCAGCACGGAGTTGTCGATCACGAACCCGGCAGCCGCCGCGGCCAGGCCCGAATAGCTGTTGAGCAGGCAGATCACCACCGGCATGTCAGCCCCACCGATCGGCAGGGTGAGCGTGCAGCCGAGCCCGCTGCCGAGGAGCACCAGCAGGATGTAGAGGGCCACGGACCCGGGATTCGCGCACAGCCCCCAGATCACCAGCGCGGTCGCGATCGCCAGGCCGAGGTTGACCCAGTGCCGCTTCGGGTCCGTCCAGGCCTTCTTGAAGGCCGGCAGTTCCTCGAGCTTGGCGAAGGCCACGAAGCTGCCCCAGAAGGTGACGGCACCGATCAGCCCGGTCAGCGCGGTGGCGATCGCGAACTGCGTCCACGGGGCGAGTTGGGAGGCGGCCCAGGCAGCCGCGTCGGCCCGCTCGCTGCCGGTCTCGACCGCCCGCCGCGTCATGTTCCAGAGTTCGGCTCCCGCCACGAGGGCCGAAGCGGCTCCGCCGAAGCCGTTGAGCAGGGCCACCATCTGCGGCATGCCGGTCATCGGATATCTGACCGCCATGACCGCCCCGATGACGCCGCCGATCACGGCCGCGACACCCAGCAGCACCAGCGGCGTGGCGCCGCTGCGGGCGACACTCGCCACGACGTCCTTCTCGAAGCAGGCGGCCGAGGCGGCCGCCAGCGCGAGCGCCATTCCCGCGCCGCCGAGGTAGTTGCCCTTCACGGCCGTGCGCGGGCCGGTCATGAGCTTGAAGGCCACGATGAACAGCATCGAGGCGGCGAGGTACGCGAGGTTGATCCAGGCCTGGGGCGACATCGGTGCCTCGTGGCTCACTTCTTCTTGGGGTTGAACATCGCGAGCATCCGGTGCGTGACCACGAAGCCACCGACCACGTTGATCATCGCGAGCACCAAGGCCAGGAAGCCGAAGACCGTGCCCATCCCCGTGACCATCGCCCCGGCCACGACGATCGCTCCCACGGCCGTGATGCCGGAGATCGCGTTGGAACCGCTGGTCAGCGGCGTGTGCAGCCGCTGCGGCACCTTGGTGATGACCTCGAATCCGACCCACATCGCCAGCAGGAACACCGTCAGCAGGCGGATGAACCGGGATGCCGGATCCTCGCCGGCGGCCGTGGCGAGCAGGGGGGCGAGCACCAGCATGGGCATGAGGTCGCTCCGGGCGTGGGAGTCAGGATGCGGTGGCCGCCGCGGCCGGTTCCAGGGGCGGCAGCCCCGCTCGCTCGCGGACCCGCGGGTGCACCAGCGTGCCCGCCCGGGCCACGAGCGTCTCGCGGCCGATCTCGTCGAGCGGATCCACCTCGGGCAGGCCCGCCTTCACGAGATGGGTCAGGAAGGTGACGACGTTCTTCGAATACAGCTGGCTGGTGTGGCAGGCCACGTCGGCGGCGAGGTTCGTGGGGCCGACGATCGTGACGCCGTCGACGACCACGGTCTCGTCGGGCTTCGAGCCCGCGCAGTTGCCCCCCCGCTCGGCGGCGAGATCGACGACCACGCTGCCCGGCCGCATCCGCCGCACCATGTCGGCGGTGACCAGCACCGGCGCCTTCTGCCCCGGAACGAGAGCCGTGCAGATCACCACGTCGGAGTCGGCGACCACCCGGCCGAGCAGATCCCGCTGCCGGGCGTAGAAGTCTTCCCCCATCGCCTTGGCGTAGCCGCCGGCGGCCTCGCAGGCAGCGGCCTCAAGGGGCAGCTCGACGAACTTGGCGCCGAGGCTCTGCACCTGTTCCTTGACGGCCGGCCGCACGTCGTAGCCGCTCACCTGGGCGCCGAGCCGCTTGGCGGTCGCGATCGCCTGCAGGCCGGCAACCCCTGCTCCGAGCACGAGCACCTTGGCCGGCGTCAGCGTGCCGGCGGCGGTGGTCATCATCGGCAGGATCCGCGGCAGGGCCGCGGCCGCCACGATCACGGCCCGGTACCCGGCGATGTTGGCCTGGCTCGAGAGGACGTCCATGCTCTGGGCGCGGGTGGTGCGGGGCACGAGTTCGAGGGCAAAAAGCGTCAGTCCGCGATCCGCCGCCTCGCGGCAGGCCAGCGGTGCCGAGAGTGGATCGCAGAGTCCCACGACCACGCAGCCGGATCGCAGGCGATCGCGATCCGCGGCCCACTGCTCGCCGGCGGCGCCGCAGGCCCTGATCGCGAGCACGACGTCGGCAGCGAGGGCCTCCTCGCGGGGTACCACCGTGGCCCCGGCGGCGATGTAGTCGTCGTCACGGAAGCCCGCGGCCGTCCCCGCACCGGCCTCGACCAACACCTGCAGCCCTGCCTTGACGAGCGCCGACGCGCCGGTGGGGACGAGCGACACCCGCTGCTCGCCGGGGAAAACCTCCTTGAGTGCGGCGATCTTCATGGGGGATCGGGATGGGGGATCGGGGGTGGCCCGGACGCGGAACGAGTGGAGCTGGGATTCTCGCCTCGCGGTGGTTGTTCGTCCATCAGGCCCGGGAGCGTGGCTGGGTTTCCCTGCGGCGAACACGCTTTTTGCCCCCTGCCGGGAGCGCGGCTTGCCCGCCCGGGACCGCATTGCTAGTCTCGCGGATTCGCTTCGCCGCGGTGACGGCGGAGTCCGATGACCCCCGTTGTCCCGAGACGATCGAGCGACCGATGAAGACCTTCATGGCGAAGCCGGGCGAAGTTGAGCAGCGTTGGTGGGTGGTGGACGCCAGCGGGCGTCGCGTCGGTCGCCTCGCCTCCGCCGTCGCCACGGTCCTGATGGGGAAGCACCGGCCCACGTACACCCCGCACGTCGACACCGGGGACCACGTGGTGGTGATCAACGCCGACAAGGTCGAGTTCACGGGAAAGAAGTGGCAGCAGAAGCTGTACCGGTGGTACACGGGCTACCAGGGCCTGAAGACGGAGACCGCCGAGCACCGGCGGGATCGCCGGCCCGAACTGATCGTCGAGGAGGCCGTGCGACGGATGCTCCCGAAGACGCGGCTGGGCCGCAAGATGCTGGACAAACTCAAGGTCTATGCCGGCGGCGAGCACCCGCATCAGCCGCAGCAACCCCGACCGATCGACCTCGGCTGCTGAGCCGCGAAGGGATCGCGGCGATCGGACACGGGCAGCGAACAGCCATTCGGCACACGGAACAGAGGAGACGATGATGACGGTCGAACAAGGGGTGAAGTCGCCGCGACGTGGCGATGAGATCGTGGCGACGGGGCGGCGGAAGACCGCCGTCGCCCGCGTCCGGCTCCGTGCCGGCAAGGGCGAGATCAAGGTCAATGGCCGTGAACTCGACGCCTACTTCCCCGCGATCAAAGACCGCGCTCTCGTGGCCGGAACGCTGGAGCAGGTCGGCAAACTCGGATCGGTGAACGTGTCGATCACGGTGGACGGTGGCGGACCGACGGGGCAGGCCGGTGCCTGCCGGCTCGGCATCGCCCGTGCGCTGAAGGCCTTCGAGGCCGAGTTGGCCGAACCGCTGCGGCAGGGTGGACTGCTCACCCGCGATGGCCGCATGAAGGAGCGGAAGAAGTACGGCCTGCGAGGTGCCCGTCGCGGCACGCAGTTCTCGAAGCGGTGACCCGCAGGACATCCCGACCGGGAATCCCACCGGCCATCTGCCGGTGGTCACAGGCGGTGTAGCCGGCAGGACCGGCAGGACCCGCAGGACTGCCATGGCGGGGACTTATTTGCGGTCCCGCGGGCCGAAACCATAGTAGAGTCGATCGCCGGGCGGCGGGGGACCGCCGCCGTCGTCGTCGGCCTGCTCCGGTCACCAGAGAGATTGCCCATGCCGCGGATCGCTCATCTCGCCTGTGGCCTGCTGCTCGCGCTGCCCGCCGCCTCGGCCGCCTGTGCGCTGGCCGCGGAGGCCTCCCGTTCCTCCGTAGCGCCGGCGGTGATCGACGACGTGCTGACGGCGGAGGATGCCGGACTCGTAGGCGTGCGATTCATTCCCAACGACTCGCGGTCCGCGCAGGTCGTCGTGGCCAACCGTGGCGCCAAGCCGCTCACCCTCCGCCTGCCCGCGGCCTTCGGGGCCGTGCCGGTCTTGGCCCAGATGGGCATGGGCGGCGGCATGGGTGGCATGGGTGGCATGGGTGGTGGCATGGGGATGGGCGGCGGCATGGGCGGCGGGATGCAGAGCATGGGTGGTGGCGGGATGGGCATGGGCGGCATGGGCGGCATGGGCGGCGGCATGGGGATGGGCGGCGGCATGGGGATGTGCTGGGTCGCCCGCGAGGTGTACGGCGTGCACGATCCCCGGTGGATCCTGTTCCGTGACTGGCTGGAACACGACGCCCCACTCGCCCTGCAGTGCGGCTATGCGATGCACGGCGAGGATCTGTCCGACTGGCTGCGGACTCGCCCGCTGGCGAAGCAGGTGACCCGTTCGCTCCTCGACCAGGCAATCGCCGGCCGCGAGGTCGAGGCGGATGCGGGGGCCCACCTGTCCGTGTCGGCAGCCGCCGTGCCCGCGTCGTTCGTGGTCTATCCGGGGAAGAGCCGCGTGGTCCGGGTGCCGACGGTGTGCCTCGAGCATGGCAAGCGCGAGCCCAACGCGAAGGTCCCGTACCGGATGGTGCGGCTCGATGCCTGCACATCCGATCCGCGGGTGGCCGAGATCCTCGAGTCCCTGTCGCGGGGAATGGTCTCCCAGAAAGTCGCCCAAGCCGTTTCCTGGCATCTCTCCAGTGGTCGGACGTGGGAGCAGCTCGCGGCCGAGGTGATCGAGATGGCCGGGGGCGCCGACCCGGACGTGCCGGTGTTCTCGCCGCTCGAACTGGCCATGGCCAAGCGGTTCGTCGACGCGGCGACGAGCCGGCATCCGGTCGAATCGGTCTCCTCGGCATCCTCGCCGGGACAGTGAGCCGTCGCCGGGCCGGGGCGGTCGTCGAACCACGCCTCGCCGGCACGTGACGTGCCGCCGGCGTCCTGCAGCCTGCGGAAAGCAGCTGCGGCGCTCGGCTGAACCCGGCAGGATCGGCGGGAAAACCTGAAATTCCCCCCGGCAGCAGCTGTGCTACAAAACAGGCTGCCCGGAGATTGTGAGACGCACGCTCCCAGTAAAATACGGGTGGGAAGCGGCGGTGTGCCGGCCGATCAGCCGGGTGCGGTTGGCCGCCCCGCGGCCGCGGGGCGTCGCGGTCGACAACGAGGCGAGATGCGATACAACGCTCGGTGACGGCGTCCGGGGCACCCCGAATCGGGCGCCCCGATGATTCCGGACTCGAATCGAGAGAGGGACAGGCAGGCGTGATCCAGCAAGCAACCAACGGCGCGGCTACGGCGGCGAGGCCATCCCCGGGCGACGTGATCGTCGAGACCCGAAACCTGTCGAAGGTCTATCGCGACTTCTGGGGGCGGAGCAAAAAGACGGCGCTCAAGCCGCTCGATCTCGACATCCGTCGGGGGGAGATCTTCGGGCTGCTCGGGCCCAACGGCGCCGGCAAGACGACGACGCTCAAGCTGCTGCTGGGCCTGATCTTCCCCACGTCCGGCGAGGCGCTCGTGTTCGGCAAGCCCGCCACCGACGTCTCCAAGAACGAGCGGATCGGCTACCTGCCCGAAGAGTCGTACCTCTACAAGTTTCTCGACGCCGAGGAGACGCTGGACTTTTACGGCAGGCTGTTCGACATGCCGCCGGAGGAACGCCGCCGCCGATCCGAGGCCTTGATCGAGATGGTGGGGCTGACGCGGGATCGCAAACGGCAGCTGCGGGAGTATTCCAAGGGCATGACGCGGCGGATCGGCGTCGCCCAGGCGCTGATCAACGACCCGGAACTGGTGATCCTCGACGAGCCGACCAGCGGGCTCGACCCGATCGGCACCCGGGAGATGAAGGATCTGATCATCGACCTCAAGTCCCGGGGCAAGACGGTGATCATGTGCTCCCACCTGTTGGCGGACGTGGAGGACGTCTGCGACCGGATCGCCGTGCTGCACCTCGGGGAGCTCAAGGAACTCGGGCGGGTCGAGGACCTGCTGCGGGTCACGGGCGTCACCCAGTTCCGGGCGACGGGCCTGTCTCCGGCGGCGGTGGCCGACATCGAGCGCGTGCTGGAGAAGCACGGTGCCGCCGACGTCGAGGTCGGCAATCCGCGAACCACGCTCGAGGACTTGTTCCTCGAGGTGGTGCGGGACACGGAGGCCCGCCCCGGGCGCCGCGCCCGCCGCCCAGAAACCGGCCGATCGGAGTAAGCGGCCGCCATGGTGCTCGAGGAGGAAATCCCGCGGTTCGCGTCGTGGATCGGTCCGGCGGTGCTGCGGTACGCCGCCACCGCGGGGGCCGCGGCCGTCGCCGCCGGATTGTGCGCCTGGCTGGCGCAGGCGGTCGCCTACGGCCCGCTCGCCTCCGGTGACCGCGTCTACCGCGGCATTCTCGCCGGCCTTGCCGATCTCGCGCTGCCCTCGCCCCGCCGCGTCTGGGCGCTCGCCCGGCTGGCGATCCAGGAGTCGCTCCGCCGGAACGTGCTGGTGGCGCTGGCCCTGTTCGCGGTGATCCTGACCTTCGCCGGCTGGTTCCTCGATCCGGCGAGCGTCGATCCGGGCCGGCTCTACATCGGCTTCATCCTCGGCGCTACGAACTTCCTGGTCTGCATGGTGGCCCTGGTGCTGGCCGCCTTCAGCCTGCCGGCGGACGTCAAGTCGAAGGCCATCCAGACGGTGGTGACCAAGCCGGTCAGGACGTCGGAGATCGTGCTCGGCAGGACGCTCGGCTTCGCGCTGGTGGGCACGTGCCTGCTGGCCCTGATGGCGTTCGCCGGCTGGGCGTTCATCGTCCGCAGCGTCTCGCACGTCCACGCCCTCGAGGATGCCGACGTGTTCGCCTCCCCTCAGGCGGGCAGCGAGGGACGCACGAGCCTGGTTCGCGGCCACCGCCACCGCGTGGTGGTGGACGGGTCCGGAAACGGCGTCGCCGAGACGGCCCACGGCCACCGGCACGCGGTGTCGGTGACGGGCACCGCAGGAGACGGGGGGCGGCGGTACGCCGTGGGGGGGCCGCTCGGGATTCTCGAGGCCCGTCGTCCGCTGCGCGGCAGCCTCCGATTTCTCGATCGCGAGGGTCGACCTGCGGCGAAGGGGATCAGCGTGGGCAACGAGTGGGCCTACCGCCAATACATCGAGGGGGGTACGGCCGGCGCCGCCATCTGGACGTTCGACGGCATCACCCCGGAGGAGTTTCCGAACGGGCTCCCGCTGGAGATGATCATCCGCGTCTTTCGCACCTACATCGGGCGGATCGAGGAGGGCATCCACGGCACGATTCAGCTGCGGAACCCCACCACGAGCCTGCGGAGCGAGTCGCTGCCCATCGTGGCCCGTGAGCACACGATCGACTCGCTGTTCATTCCGCGGAGGATCAACACGGTGCTCGCCTCCGGCGAACTGCGGGAGGTGGACCTGTTCGCGGAACTCGTCTCCGACGGCCGCGTCGAGGTCTGGCTGCAGTGCCTCGAGCCCGCCCAGTACTTCGGCGTGGCTCAGGCCGACTTCTACCTGCGCGCCGGCGAAGGGTCGTTCGCCTTGAACTACGCGAAGAGTTGCCTGGGCATCTGGTTCTCGATGCTCGTCTGCACGGCGCTCGGGGTGATGTTCAGCACCTTCCTCTCGGGCCCGGTGGCCCTGCTCGCCACCATGGCGATGCTGCTCGTCGGCCAGTTCCGGGAGTTCATCGCCCGCCTGTTCACCAGCCAGGTCACGGGCGATTCCTCGCTCGTCCCGGGAGGCGGCCCGATCGAGTCGCTGTATCGGATCGTGACGCAGACGAGCATCACCCTGGAACTCGACCCCACGCCCGCCGTGCAGGCGATGAAGACCGCCGACACGCTGCTGCTGGCGCCGCTGCGGCTGGCGGCCGGACTGTTTCCCTCGCTCTCGACGCTGGGCACCAGTGATTTCGTGGCCGGGGGCTTCGACATCCCGGCCAACCTGCTCGCCGCCCATGCGGCCGAGACGCTGGGCTACGTGGCGGCCTTCGTCGTGGCCGGCGTGTTCTGCCTGAAGGCACGGGAGGTGGCCTCATGAGTCAAGCGTCGCGTCGGCCGTCGGCCGCGGGCCAGCAGTCGTGGCTGGGACTGCGGCCCACCACCCTGCTGCTGTTGGTCGCGATCGCCGTCCTGCTGGTGCCGCTGTCGGCGCTGAGTCAGCCCGCCGACTCGGCCGGCCCCGGTGGGCTCCTCGCGCGGCTGCGTTCCCGATTCGGCTTGTCGCAGGCGAACCTCGGTGACGTCGACCCGACGAGCGAGACCATGCGGTTCGCCACGCTGGGGCTGAAGAACGTCGCCGTGACGCTGCTCTGGGACCGCGCCAACCACTACAAGAAGGTCGAGGACTGGGCCAATCTCTCGGCGACTCTGGAGCAGATGACGAAGCTCCAGCCGAACTTCTATTCGATCTGGGACTTCCAGGCCCACAATCTCTCCTACAACATCTCCGTCGAGTTCGACGACTATCGAGACCGCTATGGCTGGGTCATCAAGGGCATCGAGTTCCTCCGCCAGGGGATCGGCTACAACGCCCGCGAGCCGCGGCTCCTCGGCCGGATGGGCTGGTTCATCGGCCAGAAAGTCGGCAAGTCGGACGAGAAGAAGCAGTACCGGCGGCTGTTCAAGGCCGACGACGATTTCCACGACCGGGACGACCCGGAGCGCACGCTGCCGGAACGGGACAACTGGCTCGTGTCACGGGGCAAGTATCGTGCCGGTCAGTCGCTCGTCGACGGGGGGGCGCCGCTGCGGACGACGCCCCTGATCTTTCACAGCGAGCCGATGATGTCGGCGATCAACTACGCCCGGGCGCTCCAAGACGAAGGGGAGTTCGGGCCGCCCGGCAGTGCCGCCTGGAACCTCGCGAAGGACGAACTCGAGCGGTTCGCGGAGCGTGACATCTCGACGAGCTGGGGCGTGCCGATCCAGCTGCGGCTCCGTGAAGCCGAGCAGAAGCGGGCCGCGCAGCGTGCCGAAGAACTCGAGAAGCTGCTGCCGGGCCAGTTCGCCGCCCTGGAGGAGAGCCGGCGGGCCGGACTGACGGCCGAGCAGCGCGAGGCGATCGCGGTTCCGATCATGGATCGGACCGAAGCCCAGCAGCAGGCGGCGGCGGCGGCGGAGGCGGCCACGAAGGTCACCTGGAAGATGGTGGCCCGGCAGGCCCCGGCCGACGTCCGGTCGCGAGCCGAGGAGCTCGCCCGCGAGTACACGGAGGCCTCCGAACGAGCGGAGATGATCGACCGCTACCGGGACATCGTGAACTTCGATTTCTGGCGGGCCACGTGCGAATCGGAGGTCACCGAGCCGTGCCTGCGAGCGCACGAGCGGACGTGGGCCGCCGACCGCGAGTTCCAGGCCGCCCGCCTCCAGGCGGCGAAGAAGGCCTACGAGGAGGCCTTCGCCGCCTGGCGCCAGGTGCTCGACGCGTCGACGATTCTGCGGGAGGATGCCCTCACCGCGGATGATCTCGCCGAGGTCGTCGATCGGTACCGCAAGCTGCTCGAGCAGCTCGACGAGCCGTTCCCGAGCTCGTTCGTGCTCCAGGACGTGCTCGACCGCGTCGGCCCGCAGCCCTGACCGGGCGGCGGCGTCACGATCGGGGCCTCGAGACGAGCAGCTTGTCGATGCGGCGGCCGTCCATGTCGACGACTTCGACCGTCAGGCCGCGCCACTCGAGCGTGTCGCCGACCGCGGGTATCCGCTCCAGTTCGGCGAGCACGAGTCCCGAGACGGTCGAATAGTCGCGCGGAGGGGGCTCGAGCTTGACCCCGAACCTCTCGGCCAGGTCGTCGACGGCCGCACTGCCGTCCACGAGCCATGATCCGTCCTCACGTTGCACGAAGGCGCTGTCCTGGCCGCCGCGATGCTCGTCGTGAATCTCCCCGACGAGTTCCTCGAGCACGTCCTCGAGCGTCACCAGCCCCTCGGTTCCGCCGTACTCGTCGAGCACGATGGCGAGCTGGTTGCGCTCCTTCTGGAAGAGTTCGAGAAGCCTGTTCAACGGCATCGTCTCGGGAACGAAGATCGCCCGATGAAGCATCTTCCGCAGTTCGATCGGCCAGCCCATCCACGTGCTGCGGAGGACGTCCTTGATCGAGACGTATCCGATGATGTGATCGAGGGAGCCTTCGTACACCGGCAGCCGCGAATATCCGGCCATGGCGATCGCCCCGAGGATCTCGCCCTGCGGTGTCTCGATGTCGAGCGCGTCGACGTCGATCCGCGGCCGCATGATGTCGCGAACCGTGCGGTCGCCGAGCTTCAGGGCTTCGGTCGCCACGGCCTGCTCGACGGCTTCGAGCACACCCTCGGCTCGGCCGGTCTCCAGCAGGTGCCGGATGTCCTCCACCGACACGCTCGGCTCGGTCGGCGCCGCGGCGCCCAGGAACCGCAGCACCCCCGTGGTCGCGGCGGCCAGACCCCAGACGAGCGGCCGCGCGATCCAGGCGAGCCGTTGCATCAGCGGCGCCGCGAACCTCGCGAAGGCCTCGGCCCGCCGCAGGGCGAGCCGTTTCGGCACGAGCTCGCCCACGAGCAGCGTCGTGAACGACAGCAGCATCACGAACGTCGTGAGGGCGAGCGGCCGGGCCGCGGCGGCGATCGTCGGCGGGGCGTGAGCGGCGATCCAGCCGGTCAGGCTGCTGACGAGGCGGTCTCCCCCGTAGGCGGCCGCCAGCGTCCCGACGAGCGTGATGCCCACCTGCACCGTCGGCAGGAAGCGATCAGGGCTCGAGGCCAGGTCGAGGGCCGCGCGTGCCCGACGGTCGCCTCCCTCGGCGAGGGACCGGAGCCGTCCCTTGCGGCTGGCGACGATCGCCATCTCGGCCCCCGAGAAGAACCCGTTGGCGAGGATCAGCGCAAAGACGATCAGGATTTCCTGGAGCATGGCTGTGGTTCGGTGCCCGTCGCGCCGTCAACCTCCGGAAGGCCGCCCGGCGGCCGGCGTTCCCCGGTCGATGACCGCCAGATTGTCCCGATGGACGACCTCGTCGTAGGGAATCGAGCCGAGCACCGCGGCGATCTGCTCGGTCCGCAGGCCGGCGATCCTGCGGAGTTCGGCGGAAGCATAGTTGACGAGGCCCCGGGCGAAGGCCGGCCGTTCGTCGCCGGTGAGGGCCACGACGTCGCCCGCCGCGAACTCCCCCTCCACATCGCGCACGCCGGCCGCGAGGAGACTGCGGCCCCCCTCCACCACCGCGGCCCGGGCGCCCGCGTCGACCCGCAGGGTGCCCCGCGCCTCCGCCGACCAGCCGAGCCACCGCTTCCACGCGGGCATGGTCTCCGCCCGGCCGGTGAACAGCGTCCCGACCGACTCACCCGCGCAGATTCGGGCCAAGACCCCGTCGTCGCGTCCGGAGGCCACGATGCAACTCCCCCCCGCTTCCGTGACCATCCGCGCCGCGGCAATCTTGCTGGCCATGCCCCCCTTCGAGAGTCCGCCGAGTCGGTCGTGGGCCAACCCCGCGACGGCCGCGTCGATGCGGGGGACGTGCGGCACGATCGTGGCGCCGGGCTCGGAGGGGTGCCGGTCGAACAGGCCCTCCACGTCGGAGAGGAGCACGAGCAGGGGCGCGCCGAGGAGCGTCGCCACGAGGGCCGCGAGCCGGTCGTTGTCGCCGAAGGACGTCCGCAGCTCCTCCACGCTCACCGTGTCGTTCTCGTTGATCACGGGGACCGCTCCGTAATCGAGGAGCGTGAGCAGGGTATTGCGGATGTTGAGGTAGCGGGTGCGATCCTGCAGGTCGTCGGCGATCAGCAGCACCTGCGCCACGTGGCGGCCCCGGCCGCGGAGCGCCCGCTCGTAGGCCTCGATCAGGCAACTCTGTCCGATGGCGGCGACCGCCTGCAGCCGGGCCAGCTCCGTCGGCCGCCGGCTCAGGCCGATGCGTCCCATGCCCGCCCCGACGGCGCCCGAGCTCACCAGCACCACCCGGCGGCCGGCCGCCGCCACGGCGTCGATCTGCCTTCCGAGCGAGTCGATCCGCGCGGCGTCGAGCAGGCCGTCGCCGCCCGTCAGCACGCGCGTGCCCACCTTCACGACGATCGTCCCGGCGGCATCGGCGATCTGCTGGCGGAGCGGGTCGGACATGGCGCGCACGAGGGAAGACCGCCGCGACGGGCGAAAAACCCGCCATGCTACCCGCACCGGCGGGTGCGGGACCAGCGACGAGGTCACGGACGTGGCGGCGCCTGCCAATCCCGTCCGTCACCGCCGGGCGTTGAGGCCGTCGTGGGACGAACCGTATCATGAGCGTGGTCTGGAGCCCGCCCCGACCCGCCGCAGCCTGCAGCGATGAGCGACCTGCACCACGAATGCGGCCTGGCCGCCGTCTACCACCTCGTCGAGGGCGATCCCAGCCCGCTGTGCACGTCGCACGGTCCTGACGAGGTCTCGCGGCTCGTGCCCCGCATGCTGCTGGACATCCAGAACCG
The DNA here is from genome assembly GCA_016872925.1 of Planctomycetota bacterium. Classification (GTDB taxonomy): domain Bacteria; phylum Planctomycetota; class Planctomycetia; order Pirellulales; family UBA1268; genus QWPN01. The sequence goes on along the minus strand of VGYR01000036.1, from coordinate 3,133 downwards.
GGGGCAGCTCTCGGCCGGCATGACCGTCTGGAATCCGGCCCGGAGCCAGCTGCTCACGACCTACAAGGAAGTCGGCAGCGTGAGCGAGGTCTTCCGGATGAACCATCGTGGCAAGTACGAGAGCCTGATGGAGCAGCACTCCGGTCGGGCGGCCATCGGTCACGTCCGCTACGCGACGTGCGGTGCCGACGACCGCGGCTACGCCCAGCCGCTCGAGCGGCCGCACGTCCACAAGCGCAAGTGGTTCGCCTTCGGATTCAACGGCCAGTTGGCGAACTATCCGGAGTTGCGGGCGGAAGTCCTGGCCGAGGGAGACAGCCACCTCGTCCGGGACAACGACACCGAGGTGATCATGCACGCCATCGGTCGGGAACTGGCGGGAGACGCCGATCCCAGCCCGGTCGAACTGCTCGCCGCGCTCTCCCGCCGGTTCGACGGCGCCTGGAACCTGGCCATCCTCGATGCCCGCGGCCGGATGATCGTGGCCCGCGATCCGCTCGGCATCCGGCCGCTGGAGTATGCGCGACTCGGCCCGCTGGTGGCCGCTGCGAGCGAGAGCGTGGCCCTGCTCAACCTCGGTTTCCCCGCCGATTCGATCCGGTCACTCGAGCCGGGCACCGCGCTGGTGGTGGACGGGGCGACGACGAGCGTCGAGCGGTTCGCGGCCTCGGCCGAGCGGGCCCACTGCTTTTTCGAATGGATCTACTTCGCCAACGTCGCCAGCACGATGGACGAGCGGAGCGTCTACCTCTCCCGGAAGCGTCTGGGTGAGGAACTGGCCCGGGCGGAAACGGTGCCGATCGACGCCGACACGGTGGTGGTCCCGGTGCCCGACACGAGCAAGGCGGCGGCCGACTCGATGGCCTACCAGCTGGCGATCCCGTGTGTGGAGGGCCTGATCCGCAACCGGTACACGGGCCGCACGTTCATCGACGGAGCGGCGAGCCGCCGCCAGAAGGCGGAGACCAAGTACACGCCCCTCCGCGAGGTGCTGGAGGGCCGCCGGGTGATCCTCGTCGAGGATTCGATCGTGCGGAGCACGACGATGAAGGTGCTGCTGGGGCGGATGCGGTCGCTCGGGCTGGCTCGGGAGATCCACGTTCGCGTCGCCTGTCCGCCGATCCTGGCGCCCTGCTTCTACGGCATCGACATGTCGACGATCGACGAACTGTTCGCTCCCGAGTTCATGCCGGATAACGCGCTCACCGAGGGGGCGCAGGCCGAGATGGCGGCCCGGCTCGGGGCCGATTCGCTCCGCTATCTGCCGGTCGAGGCCGTTGCCCGGTCGATCGGCCTCGATGCGGGCAGCCTCTGCCAGGCGTGCATCACCGGCCGCTATCCGACGGCCGCCGGCGCGCGGCTCTACGATCTCGCCGTGTCGCAGGGCTCGCACGGCGGTGCCGGCCGCACCTACGAGGCGGTTCGCTGAGCCGGCTGGCCTGACGAGCGTTCACGCCGGGGCCACGATCCGACCGCACCCGGCCGGGTGGTCGTTGCGATCCAGAACCGCCCGCCAGACCGGCTCGCCGGCAAGCCGCGTCCGGCGCTCGAAGTGCGTGCGGTAGTCGAGGTCGTGCTCGGGCGGCGGCGCCTCCTCGTCGCGCGGCGCGGCGAACAGCCCCGTCTCGCGGGCAAAGGCAAGCGACTCGACGAAGTACTCCTCGACGTCGGTCCAGATGTGGAGCGCCGCTCCGGACGGGAGCACGCGGCCGGCATGCCGCAGGAACTCCGCCGAGAGCACCCGGCGCTTGCGATGCCGGGCCTTCCACCAGGGGTCGGGGAAGTAGACGTGCATGCCCCCGAGGCAGGCGTCCGGCAGCAGGCTGCGGACCAGGAACGTCGCATCGCCCTGGATGATGCGGGCGTTTGGTCGGGAGGCTGCGGCCAGCCTGCCGGCGCAGAGGCGGGCGTAGCCGACGGCGAGTTCGACGCCGAGGAAGTTACGCTCGGGAGCCCGCCCGGACGCGGTGAGCAGAAACAGTCCCTTGCCACTCCCGACTTCGAGTTCCACCGGTGCGGATGCCGGAAACAGTCCCTGCACGTCGAGCGGTTCCCGCAGGTCGCCGAGCGACAGCAGGTGGCCCGAGAGATCGAGCGAAGCGGCCGGCTTGCGGGGCGGACGGCGGGGCATGAGGCGGGAGGGGTTCGCGGCCGCCGGGCAGGCCGGCCGATCGGTCAGGTCGCCGCGGCGCGATCGGCCGGTTCGAGCACGCCGATGGGCAGTGGCACACCCTTGATCACGCCGTCGACGACGATGTTGTCGCGGACGATTCCTTGGAACCTGCAGACGATCATCGCCCGCGGCCGGACGCGAATCCGCTCCACCGCGATGACCAGCCGATCGCCCGGACGGACGGGCTCGCGGAACCGCACCTCCTCGAGGCCGCCGAAGCCGATCACCTCGGCGTCGAGCAGGTTGTAGCGCTGCGTGTAGTAGCTCGACAGCTGGGCGGCGGCCTCGCACATCACGACGCCCGGCATGAGGGGCACACCCGGAAAGTGGCCGCGCACCCAGAACTCATCCGCGGTCGTGTCCTTGTAGCCGACGCACAGGCCCCGCGACTGGTCCTCGTGGACGATCGCCGTCAACTGCTCCATCTCGAACCGCTGCCGATTCCAGCGCCGGATCTCGTGGATGTCTGCGATCACCCGGTCGAGGTCGTACTCGCTCGGATGGATGATGTACTCGCGCGGGGCCATGTCGGCGTCGCCTCCGTCGGCAAGGGCGGTGGAAACCGGCCGATCGGCTCTACGTGCGGATGTGCCGCCGCTTGGCCTTGCGGGCCTTGCTGTTGGCGGGGCGGGCGCCGTGATTCGCCTTCTTCAAGCCGCGATGGGGTTTGGCCACGAGAGGGGCTCCGAAGGGGGGCAGGGCAAGGGTGCATCGTTGTCGGCGGATCGCCAGCCCGCGGCATGGTTGTACCACGGCAGGGCGCGGCGTTCCACCGCCGTCCACTAGTCCTTATCCAAGCGAATTTGGACTTGCGCGATTCGCGCTGAGCGCATAAAAAACTCGAAATCCCCGACGAATCGCTTGATTTCGGTTGGCGCCACTTCAAGCGACTCGCCACTCCATGAGGAGTTTCGAGTGAACGCCAAGGTACGACGGCAGCTGAAAGCACGCAAGCGGAGA
>VGYR01000035.1 GCA_016872925.1 Planctomycetota bacterium | reverse complement strand
TTTGGCCTTCAAAGCATCTTGACCGCCCTGCCGCCGAGCGCTTACCCACTTTGACACCGCCGACTGGGTCACGCCCAACTCGGCAGCCACCTGGCTCTGGGACTTCCCAGAGTCCAGCAACTCCATGGCTTTCAGCCTGCGCGTTTCCGCGTCTTTTCGTTTTCCGCTGTATGGCATGCATGGGGTATCGGCCACCCGGCCCATCGGCCATGAATCTTTTTTTCAAGCGTCAATAAGGGCAAGGTCTTCACTACACGGCCGTTCGCGGAACCGCGCGTTGCCACGTCAGCACTTACGAACGATGGACCGCCCAAAAATCTGGAAAACGGTTCCGAAGTGCGTAACTTGGGCTACCTCGTCGCCGAGGCCGCGAGCACTTCGATGGCGGCGGCCATGAATGCGGGCAGATCGGCGGGTCGACGGCTGGAGACATAGTGCCGGTCCACCACCGCCGGGGCGTCCTCCCAGACGGCGCCGGCGTTGACCAGGTCGTCGCGGATTCCCGGGCTGCCCGTCACCCGGACACCGCGATACACCCCGGCGGAGGCCGCGATCCAGCCGCCGTGGCAGATCGCCGCGACCAGCTTGCCGTGCGCGGCGAAGCCACGGACGAGTCCGAGGACCTTCGGATCCCGCCGGAGCTTGTCGGGCATCCAACCTCCGGGCAGCACGATCCCGTGGAAGTCGGCAGTCTCCATGTCGGCGATCGCCGCGTCGCTGGTGCAGGGATAGCCGTGTTTTCCGGCATAGGTCCGGCCCGCCATCTGGCCGGCGACCGTCACCTGGCTGCCCGCCTCCTCGAGCCGGAGTTTCGGATACCAGAGTTCGAGATCCTCATAGTCGTCGCCGACGAGGGAAAGAACGCGGATTCCTTCGAGCGGATGGGGACGCTGCGGACTCATGAGCAGGGACTCCGGGGGAGGGCGTTTGGGTGGGCCGCCCGGCATTCTCGCGATCCGGTCACGCCCCGAAGAACGGGATTCCGCATACCCCCCATGATGGGCGGGTTTGCTGGCATGGGTCGAGACTCTGCCGGCGGTGGCCGGGCCATCGTTTTCGGGGCGGATTTGCAGGGCCCCCAAATGCCGCTTGACGGGCATGGGCCGCACGCTACATTCACGCCCCGGCCCATAGGAAGGGTTTTTCGGATCGCTCACCACAACATCTTGCGATAGCACGCAGACGGAACTGCTTTCCCGACCATCGGTCGGCCTGGCTGCACGAGCGTCCCGCCGGCTCATGCACCATGCCAGGGGCGGCCGATACCCGATGGCGGGAAGACTATACGGAAGTATACTTTCTCGGAGCGACACTTCCCCGAATCCCCTTTCCGCCGCCCCGTGGCCCGCGTCTTCGAGCACACCCCCCAGGAGCAGTTCCCCATGACAGCGTTCGACGCCTCGACAGCGATCGCCGGAACCGCCGTGCCCTCCGCCTCGTCCACGCCCGGACCGCTGGCTGGCCGCACGGGGCTCGAAATCCAGCCGACGTTCTGTCCCGTCGAGGCGGAGAGCCCGTTTGACACCACGGAGTGGGAACTGCGGACGGCGGCCATCAAGGGGGAGGACGGCAAGGTCCTCTTCGAGCAACCGGCGTGCGAGATTCCCGCGGCCTGGAGCCAGCTGGCCACCAACGTGGTCGTGAGCAAGTACTTCTACGGCGAAATCCACACTCCCGAGCGGGAGCACTCGGTCAAGCAGCTCGTTCACCGCGTGGCGCGAACGATCGCCGACTGGGGGGTCGCCGACGGCTACTTCAAGAACCGTCAGGACGGCGAGAACTTCTACCGCGATCTCGCCTGGCTGTGCGTGCACCAGCACGGCGCGTTCAACTCGCCCGTCTGGTTCAACGTCGGGCTCTTCCATCAGTACGGCGTCAAGGGAGCCCCGTGCAACTGGCGCTGGGACCACGCCCGTCGCGACGTGGTGATGCCGGAGAATCCGTACGAGTATCCGCAGGGCAGCGCCTGCTTCATCCAGAGCGTGAAGGACAACATGGAGGACATCATGGACCTCGCGCGGAGCGAGGCGATGCTCTTCAAGTTCGGCTCCGGCACGGGCACCGATTTGTCCACGCTGCGCAGCCAGCGGGAGAAGCTCGCGGGCGGCGGCAAGCCCTCGGGGCCGCTGTCGTTCATGCGGGTCTACGACCAGGTGGCCGCGGTCGTGAAGAGCGGCGGCAAGACGCGGCGGGCGGCGAAGATGCAGTCACTCAAGGTGACGCACCCCGACATCCTGGAGTTCATCGAGTGCAAGAGCAAGGAGGAGAAGAAGGCACGGATCCTCATCGAGAAGGGGGGTTACGACTCGAACTTCAACGGTGAGGCCTACAGTTCGATCCTGTTCCAGAACGCGAACCTCTCCGTCCGCGTCACCGACGAGTTCATGCAGGCGGTGGACCGCGATGACACCTGGACGACCCGTTGGATCACCGATCCGTCGAAGGCCGGCCCGAGCTACAAGGCCCGCGAGGTGATGAGCCGGATGGCCGAGTGCGCCTGGCAGTGCGGTGATCCCGGCGTCCAGTACGACACCACGATCAACCGCTGGCACACCTGCCCGAACTCCGGCCGGATCAACGCCTCCAATCCCTGCTCGGAGTACATGTTCCTCGACGACACGGCCTGCAATCTGGCGAGCATCAACCTGATGAAGTTCCGCCGCCCGGACGGCCACTTCGACGTCGAGCGATTCGCGGCCGCCTGCCGGATCTTCTTCATCGCCCAGGAGATCCTCGTCGACCACGCGAGCTACCCGACGCAGCGGATCGCCCGCAACAGCCACATGTACCGTCCGCTCGGCCTCGGCTACTCGAACCTCGGCAGCCTGCTGATGGCCGACGGCCTCGCCTACGACAGCGACGCCGGTCGGGGCCTGTGCGGCGCCCTGACGGCCATCCTGCACGGGTCGGCCAACCGGGCCAGCGCGGAGCTCGCGGCGGCGGTCGGGCCGTTCGAGGGCTTCGCGGCGAATCGCGAGCCGATGCTCGGCGTGATGCAGATGCACCGCGACGCCGTCGAGAAGATCGACCCGTCGTGCCCGAAGTATCTCCACGATGCGGCCCGAAAGGTCTGGGACGACGTGCTCGCCGGCGGCCGGCAGTACGGCTACCGCAACGCCCAGGCCACGGTGCTCGCACCGACCGGCACCATCTCCTTCCTGATGGACTGCGACACCACCGGCATCGAGCCCGACATCGCCCTGGTGAAGTACAAGCAGCTCGCCGGCGGCGGCATGCTCAAGATCGTCAACCAGACGGTGCCGTTGGCCCTGCGGACGCTCGGCTACGACGAGCCGACCATCGAGGGCATCCTGGCCTACGTCGACAAGCAGGACACGATCGAGGGGGCGCCCGGCCTCAAGGGGCAGCATCTGTCGGTCTTCGACTGCGCCTTCAAGCCCCGACTGGGCCAGCGGAGCATCGCCTGGGAGGCCCATGTGAAGATGATGGCCGCCGCGCAGCCGTTCATTTCCGGGGCCATCTCCAAGACGGTGAACATGCCGCGGGAGACGACGCCGGCCGATATCGCCGGAGCGTACGTGGAGGGCTGGCGGATGGGCCTCAAGGCCCTGGCGATCTACCGCGACGGCTCGAAGGAGAGCCAGCCCCTCAACACCAGTTCCGAGGGGGACAAGGCCGCCGCGAAGGTCACGGCTGCCCCGCGGCGGGAACGGCTGCCCGACACGCGGCGGAGCGTGACGCACAAGTTCAACGTGGGCGGCCACGAGGGCTACATCACCGTGGGCCTCTACGACGACGGCCGGCCGGGTGAACTGTTCATCACGATGGCCAAGGAGGGGAGCACGATCGGCGGCCTGATGGATGCCTTCGGCACCGCCGTGTCGATGAGCCTGCAATACGGGGTGCCGCTCGAGGTGTACGTGAAGAAGTTCTCCCACACCCGGTTCGAACCCTGGGGCTATACGAAGAACGCCGACATCCCGGTGGCGAAGAGCCTGGTGGACTATCTCTTCCGGTGGATGGGAACCGAGTTCATTCCCGGCTATCGCGAGGCGAACAGGCCCGGCGGATACGGCGGCGACAGCGGCGGCGGGGAGGCCGCCGCCGGGAGCGATCCGGAAACCGAGCGGAAGCCCGCCGCCACGACGGCGAGCGGGCTGGCAGATGGCCAGGGGAAGGCCAAGGTCGAGGTGCACGGCAACCGGGGCAAGCACCCCGGCGGGACCAACGGCCATGCGTCCGCCACGGCGGTGAAGGCGAGCGGCAAGCCCGTGTCGGCCGCCCTCCTCGAGCGGGCTGGTGTCAAGATGGCGGTCGACCCGACGGCGAGCCCGGTGGACCGACAGAGCCAGTTTGCGACCTTCCAGATCGACGCGTTGGCGTGTGAGAACTGCGGGTCGATCACCGTCCGCAATGGCAACTGCTACCTGTGCCACAACTGCGGCAACAGCATGGGATGCTCCTGACGCCCAGCCGGAGCGGGGAGCGGGTCGTGACGGTCATGACGGTTCGTGCAGTGGCCGGAATCCGCTGCATGGCCGCCGGGCGGGAGGTCGAAGAATCTGGCACGACATTCGACCCGCGGCCGTATTCCGTCGGAGGTGCCAACCCCAACGCGGTGACCTGGATCCCCTGAGGCCCCGGGCGGCGACGCCCGCAGCCGCGATCCACGTCAGTCTCGCAGTTTTCTACCCCGTTCGCAGGCGGCAGGCGGGTTCGATCCACGTGGGGCCGGGGCGGCACGAGCCGCCCCGGCCCCGCTTTTTTTGGTCGGGCGCGGTCGGCGACGCGGCCCTGACGCCGCTGCGGTTTTTTGCCCCGCCTTTTCGCGGCGATTAGCATACGCAGGGGTCGTGCGTCTCTCTCGAGGTGTCCCGTGCGCCGTTGCCTGCATGCGTACCTGGTCGGTTGTCTCGTGTTCTCGATGTCCGCGGACTCAGCGCGGGGCTGCTGGCGCCTGAGTCGGTGCCGGCCATCGGGCCGGCGGTCGGTGGCCGCGTGCCCGGTGGAGATCCGGGCCTGCCCGTCTGCTGCCAGCTGCGATCCGTGGCCCACGGCGTGCATCCCTGTCGCGGCACCGCTGGCCTGCGGCTGTGAGGAGGTTTCGGTGGCGCTCGAGGAGTCCGTGGCATTCGCGCTGACCGAGTCGGAGTTCGTCGTCGCCGAGACCGTGATCGAACTCGCCGACCCGATCCCCGCACCGGCATCTGCGGAGGTCGCCGACGTGCCCCCGGCCTCCAGCGTCGTGACGCCCTCGACGCCCGGGGCCGCCGTGCCCGAGCCGGTGGCCGACGACGTGCGGCAGGCCTTCGCCGCCGAACCGGAGATCGCCCTCGAGCCCGTCCCGACTCCAGCACCCCAGGAGGAGGCGGTCGTCGCGGCCCCCGCCCTCGAGGCCGAGGAGAACCTGTTCACGCGTGCCGACGCGGCGCTCGCCGAAGATATGGCCTCCGGCGGGGCCGACGAGCCGACCACCGATCGGGCTCCGGCGGAGCGCGAGGGTGTTGTGGACGACGAGGTCGAGGAACCGAACGAAGATCAGCCCGAGCCGGTGAATCCGCTCGATGCGGCGACGCGGCGAACGGGCGAGCCTGCCAGGCTGTGGATCGACGCCACGGGACGGCATTCCCTGGTGGGTGTGCTCGTCGATCTCCGCCAGGATGGCACCTGCCGCCTCGATACCGGAGCCGGACTCGTCGAGATTCCGGTCGCGGCGCTCCGGCGTCGGGATCGCGACTACGCCGAGCAGGCTGCGAAGCGGCTGGCCGCCCCTGGGCAGCCTGCGGTTTCCGAGACGGTTGCCCGCTGATCTGATCGCGCAGCCGCTGATCTGATCGCGCAGCCGCTGATCTGATCGCGCAGCCGCTGATCTGATCGCGCAGCCGCTGATCTGATCGCGCAGCCGCGAGGATCACGCCTCGTCGAGCACGGCGACGGTCTCGAAGGCCTTCCCCTCGAGCATCTCGAGCGACGCACCGCCGCCGGTCGAGACGTGGCTCACCCGGTCCGCGTAGCCGAGCTGCTCCACCGCCGCCGCCGAGTCGCCGCCGCCGATGATCGTCACGGCGCCCTGCGCCGTCGCCTCGGCCACCGCGTCGGCGACGGCCTTCGTACCGGCGTCGAACGGCGGCAGTTCGAAGACCCCCATCGGGCCGTTCCAGACGACCGTGCCGGCGGAGCGGATGATGGCGGCGTACCGCCGCGCCGTCTCCGGGCCGATGTCGAGCCCCTCGAAGCCTTCGGGAATCTCCCCGGCCTTCACCACCTGCTTGTTCGCCGAGGCGGAGAAGGCGTCGGCACAGTGCGTGTCGACCGGCAGCACGAGCTTCCCGCCCGCCTGCGCGAGCAACTCCCTGGCGAGTTCCAGCTTGTCGGGCTCCACGAGCGACGTGCCCGTGCGGCCCCCCTGGGCCAGCGAGAAGGTGTAGGCCATCGCCCCGCCGATCAGCACGTGGTCACAGATCGAGAGCAGGTTCGTGATCACCGCGATCTTGTCCGACACCTTCTTGCCGCCGAGGATCGCGACGAAGGGACGCTTCGGCCGGGCGACGGCGTCGGCGAGGTATTGGATCTCCTTGTCGACCAGAAAGCCGACCAATGCCGGCTTGCCCGCGGCCTTCATCGCCACCGGCACCGCGTGCATGCTGGCCTCGGTGCGGTGGCAGGTGCCGAAGGCATCGTTGACATAGGCGTCGGCCAGGGCCGCAAGACCGGTGACGTAGGCCGCGTCGTCCCCCTTCTTCTCCCCCTTGTTGAAGCGGACGTTCTCGAGCACCAGGACGCCGCCGGCAGGCAGGGCCTTCGCCTTCGCGTGCGAGTCCGGCCCGCCGGTGTCGGCGGCGAGCACCACCGGCCGGCCGAGAAGCTCGCCCAGCCGCCGGGCCACCGGCGCGAGTGAAAATTCCTGCTCGAAGCCCTTGCCCGCGGGGCGGCCGAGGTGCGACATCAGGATCACCTTGCCACCGCGGTCGACGATCGATGTGATCGTGGGCAGTGCCATCCGGATCCGGCGGTCGTCGGTGATCGCGCCGCTGTCGTCCTGCGGCACGTTGAAGTCGACGCGGACGAGGATCGTCTTGCCGGAGGGATCGAGGGCGGCGACGGACTTCTTGGCCATGGGGTGGGTCTCCGGGGCGGGGAACGAATCGCGGGCTCATTCGACACACCGGCGCGTGGCACCGCAAGGCGGCGGCTCGGGGTCTCCCGGAGCGCGGGGTTAACCCGCGTCGGCCTGCCCGGAATCGATACCGCGCGACCCGCCATCCGCCCCATCGGAAGCCCCGATCGCGTAAGCGATGGGGACGGAGCCGCACGTAGCGCGGGTTTCCAACCTCCGACGCAGCGGCGGGGACGGGCGTTTCCGCCGCTCACGGACGGTCGCGGGCGGGGTCGAACTCCGGGTTCGGCGTCGGCACCTGGCCGCCGACGGCGGTGAGCCAGGCGGCGAGGGTGCGGCGGAGATCCGCCGTCGTGTCAGGCTGCGATCCTGCCAGGTCGGTCGTCTCGCCGGGATCGGCCTCGAGGTCGTAGAGTTCGTCGCGGTCGTCTTCGTAGAAGTGGACGAGCCGCCACGGGCCCGAGCGGATCGCCGAATATGGGGTGGCGCCGCCCGGATGATAGTGCGGGTAGTGCCAAGAGATCGCGTCGCGGTCCAGGCCGCCGCCGCGGAGCACGCCCGCGAGGCTCGTGCCGTCGAGCGGCTGGGCCGGATCGCTCCCGGCGGCCGTGAGGTCGAGGATCGTCGCCGGGATGTCGGGTGTGATCACCGGCACGTCGCTCGTCGTGCCCGGCTTCGTGACCCCAGGCCAGGACACGATGAACGGCACACGGATGCCCCCCTCGTAGGCCGAGCCCTTGCCGGCGCGGAGCGGCCGCATGTCGGTGATCGATGCCTGGCCGCCGTTGTCGCTCGTGAAGAAGATCGCCGTCCGCTCGCGGAGTCCGAGCCGGTCGAGCACCGCGAGGATCGAGCCGACCGCCTCGTCGACGCTCTCGACCATCGCCGCATAGGCGGCGAGTTTCGGCGGAATGCCGGGTCGCTTCGCGGCGTAGCGCGCCGCCACCCCCGGCTTCGCCTGGATCGGCGCGTGAACGCCATGGTGGGGCAGATAGAGGAGAAACGGCCGGTCCCGATTCGCCTCGATGAAGGAGACGGCCTCGGCGGCCTCCCGGTCCGTGAGGTACTCGCCCGGCGGCCCGTCGGGCAGCGTGTCGATTCCGTAGGGTGAGAAGTAGCTCGGGGGCTGGCCCTTGTCGGTGCCGCCGCGGCCGACGTCGAAACCCTGCCGCTGCGGTGTGAACTCCGCCCCGCCAAGGTGCCACTTGCCGATCGCCGCGGTCGCATAGCCCGCCGCTTTGAGCCGCTCGGCAACGGTCACCGCCTCCAGTGCCAGGTGCTTGGTCCACGCGGGGATCCGGAGCTTTGCGTGCGGTCGCTCGTGGCCGGCGATCCAGTCGGTGAGGTGCAGTCGGGCCGGATACATCCCCGTGAGCAGCGCCCCGCGGGTGGGCGAACAGACCGTGCACGCGGCGTAGCCGCTCGTGAACCGCATGCCCGAGGCGGCGAGGCGGTCGATGTGCGGGGTCTCGAAAAAATCGCTTCCCTGGCAGGAGAGATCCTTCCAGCCCATGTCGTCGACGAGCACGATGATCACGTTCGGCCGAGAATCGGCGGCGGAAGCGCAGGCTGCGCCCAGCAGGCCGAGCCCGAGAACGATCAAGTGGATGCTCGTGATCATGCCGACACGCTCAGGGGTGCAGGGTGGAGGGTGCAGGCCGGCCGAACCGGATTCATACTACGATGCGGTGCCGAGGGAGAAGGTCATGATCCTGCTCGTTCTCGCCGTGCTGGTGATGCTGTCCGCGACGCGGGGCGCCGCCCTTGAGCCCGGTGATCATCGCCGGACCCTGGAAGTGGACGGCCGTCAACGAACCTACCTGGTGCACGTGCCGCCGGGATCCGATCCGGACACGCCGCGGCCGCTGGTGCTCGCGTTTCACGGCGGCGGTGCGAACGCGGACACCATGGTGCCATTCAGCGGCCTCAACGACAAAGCCGACGAGGAGGGGTTTCTCGTCGTCTATCCGGAGGGAAGCGGCCGGTTTGACCGCATGCTGACCTTCAATGCGGGCAACTGCTGCGCCTACGCCGTCGCCCAGCAGATCGACGACGTCGCCTTCACCCGCCGGATGCTCGACGACGTCGAGGAGGCCGTCACCGTGGACCGCCGAAGGATCTACGCCACCGGGATGTCGAACGGCGGCATGATGGCCTACCGGCTGGCGGCGGAACTCTGGGATCGGATCGCGGCGATCGCGTCGGTCTCGGGTCCGATGGGCACGAAGGAGTGTCACCCTGGCCGGGCGGTTGCCGTGATGCATTTCCACGGTGACGCCGATGAGTTCGCGCCGTTTCACGGTGGCCGAGGCCGCGGTCTCTCAGGCACCGATTTCTACCCGGTTGACCATGGCATCGAGGCCTGGGTGCGGGCCAATGGATGCGATCCGTCGCCGGTCATCACGCAGCTTCCCGATCGCGAGGATGATGGCACGACGGTCCGGGAAATCCGGTATGGTGGTGGCGTCGACGGCACGGAAGTCGTGCTCGTCGTGATCGAAGGGGGCGGCCATACCTGGCCGGGCAGGGCGCCCCGCCTGCGGGCACTGGGCGTCTCCACGCGGGAGGTCTCGGCCAACGACATGATGTGGGACTTCTTCCGCCAACACCCCATGAAATGACCGGACATGCCGGTGGGCGGCGGCTTTGGAACGAGGGTGGTCACCGATGACGTCGAGTTGGTTCGGGCTGGGAGCGTGCGTCGCCTGTCTGGCGAGTGCGGCGGTGCACGGCGGGCAGCCGTCGTCGGCTGCGGCCCGGCGGCCGAACGTCGTGCTCGTGGTCTCCGACGACCAGCACTGGCGGGACTATGGCTTCATGGGGCACCCGCAGCTGCGGACGCCGAACCTCGATCGGCTCGCCCGCGAGAGCCTGGTGTTTCCCAGGGGCTATGTGCCGAGCAGCCTCTGCTGCCCGAGCCTCGCGTCGATCATCACCGGACGCTACCCGCACGAGCACCGGATCGTGGGCAACGACCCGCCTGACACGCCGGGCAGTCCGCGGCAGAGCCCGCAGGGGAGGGAGGCGTTCGCGGCGGGCCGCGAGCGGATGAACCGCCACCTCGACCAGTGGCCCACGCTGCCCGCACTGCTCGGTTCGGCCGGCTACCGCAGCCTGCAGACGGGAAAGTGGTGGCAGGGGGACTTCGCCCGTGGCGGCTTCGACGAGGGGATGACCAAGGGCACGCGGCACGGCGACGAGGGGCTCGCGATCGGCAGGGGCACGATGCAGCCCGTCTACGACTTCATCGGCCGCTGCCGCAACGACGGGACGCCGTTCCTGGTCTGGTACGCGCCGATGCTGCCCCACGATCCCCACGATCCTCCCCAGGAGCTCGTCGACCACTACTCCTCGCAGACCGACAGCCCGCATGTCGCCCGCTACTGGGGCAACGTGGAACGGTTCGACCGCACCGTCGGTGAACTCCTCGACCACCTCGACCGCGAGGATCTCGCCCGCGACACGCTCGTGGTGTACGTCACCGACAACGGCTGGATCCAGGATCCGGCCGCGGCTCGGTTTGGTCCGCGATCGAAGCTCTCTCCCTACGACGGAGGCGTGCGGACGCCGATCATGCTCCGGCAGCCGGGCACGATCGAGCCGCGGACGAGCGCCGCGCTGGCCACGTCGCTCGACATCCTGCCCACGATCCTGGCGGCCTGCGGGGTGAGCCCGCCGGCGGGGCTGCCGGGGCTGAACCTGCTCGACGACAAGCCGCTCGCCGCCCGTCGGGCCGTGTTCGGCGAGTGCTTCACGCACACGCTCCTCGACCTCGACGATCCTGCGCGGAGCCTGCTGTGGCGGTGGATTGTGACCGACCGTTGGAAGTTGATCGTGCCCGCGGCGGTGGCCAGGAAAAGGACCTTCCCGGTCTGGCAGGGGCGAAACGTGGACGACGTCTCCCGGATCACGTGGGAGCGCGGGGAGGTCGAACTCTTCGACATCGTCGCCGACCCCGACGAGCAGGCCGACGTGGCCGCCACCCATCCCGAGGTCGTCGCGCGACTCCGGCAGGATCTCGATGGCTGGTGGACGCCCGGCGAACCCCCGGCCGGGCCGGCCGCTGCGACCTCGACCGGCCCCCGTCCCCCGAACCTGCTCGTGTTCCTGGCCGACGACCTCGGGGCGCATGATCTGGGGAGCACCGGCAGCACCTTCCATCGGACGCCCGCGATCGACTCCCTCGCGGCCGGCGGGATGACGTTCACCCGGGCCTATGCGGCGGCACCTGTCTGCTCGCCGACCCGGGCCGCGTTGATGACGGGCCGCTTCCCGGCCCGCGTGGGCATCACGAACTTCATCGCCGGTGAGCGGCGCGGGGCACTGCTGCCGGCCGACTATCTCCGCGCGCTGCCGGTGGAGCAGACGACGATCGCCGAGCGGCTCAAGGCCGTCGGCTACGTGAACGGCATCTTCGGCAAGTGGCACCTGGGCCCGCCGGCCGACGTCGTCCACCATGGGTTCGACGAGGCCGGATCGACCGAGGTCGCCCCGGGTGGAGGTCCCGCCGACGACACGCACCACGCCCGTGCGATCGCCCGTCGGGCCACGGGTTTCATCGCCGCCCACCGTGAGCGGCCGTTCTTCTGCTACGTGCCGCTGCACTCGGTGCACGTGCCACTCCAGTCACAGCCGGCACTCATCGCCGAGCAGCAGCGGCGGGTCCAGGCCGTGCGGCACGAGGGTCCACGGGAAATTCCCGAGGGCGATCGGACCGCCCGGGCGGTCCAGGATCACCCCGTCTACGCGGCGATGGTCGAGGAGATGGACGAGGCGGTCGCCACCGTGCTGGCCGCGCTCGAGGAGCAGGATCTCGTCGACGACACGCTCGTCGTCTTCACCAGCGACAACGGCGGGCTGTCGACGGCCGAGGGCTCGCCCACGTCGAACCTGCCCCTCCGGGCGGGCAAGGGGTATCTCTACGAGGGAGGCATCCGCGTGCCGCTGCTCGTCCGCTGGCCGGGCGTCGTCGGGCCGGGCACCACGTGCGACCTGCCGGTCACGACGCTCGACATCGCCGCCACGCTCCTCGATGCCGGGAGTGCGCCGGCCGCCGAACCGCTCGACGGCGTAAGCCTGCGGCCTGTGCTCGACGGGGCGGGCACGCTGCCGGCGCGAGACGTGTGCTGGCACTACCCGCACTATTCCAACCAGGGGAGCCGGCCGGCCGGCGCCATCCTGGCGGGTGACTCGGCGGCGGGGTGCCGTGAGAAACTCGTGCTCCACGACGAGGATGGCCGCGTGGAACTCTTCGATCTCGTCGCCGACGAGGGGGAGCGGCATGATCTCGCCGCCGAGCGTCCCGAACGGGCCGCTGCGCTCCGCCGTCGGCTGGAGGTCTGGCGACGTGACGTCGACGCCCGCATGCCGACACCGAATCCACACCCGGTCGAACCCTTCGGTGCCGACGGGGTGTCGTCGACCCGCCAGCCGGCGACGGCGGGCCGGTAGACTGTCGGATCCGCCGGAATCGTGGTCATCCGTGGTCATCGTGGTCATCGCGGTCATATGGATTCACGACACAGACGCATGGATTCATCGATCGGTCCTTCAGCAGAGGGCCCCCGGAGGCGTGCTCTGGCCGCCGCCCGCGGCTTCGTCGTCGCGATCCTCGCGGCACCCGCGGGGGCCGATGACTGGCCGAACTGGCGGGGGCCATCACTGGCCGGCGCGGCTTCGGGCACGGGCTATGTCACCGACTGGAGCCCGGAGAAAAATGTTCTCTGGAAGGTCGCGCTGCCCGGGGTGGGCGCGAGCACGCCGGCCGTCTGGGGTGACCGCGTGGTCGTCACCTGCACGAGCGACGAGAGAGATGCCGTCGTCTGTCTCGATCGCGACGGCAGGGAGCTCTGGCGAAAGGCGCTCGGCGTCGCCCGGGCGGGCAAGCACAAGAAGGCCACCGGCGCGAATCCGTCTCCCGGCACCGACGGCGAGCTGGTGTGGGTGTATTTCAAGAGCGGTGAGCTCGCCTGCCTCGATCTCGTCACGGGTGCGGAGCGCTGGCGGACGAATCTCCAGCAGCGATTCGGCGCGGACACGCTGTGGTGGGATCTCGGAACGTCGCCGGTGCTCACGGCGCGGGCCGTGGTCGTGGCGGTGATGCAGACCGGTCCGTCGTATCTGGCCGCCTTCGACCGCGAGAGCGGCGACCTGCTCTGGAAGCACGACCGCGACGTGCCTGCCCCGGAGGAGGCGGCGCAGAGCTACTCGACGCCGCTCGTGGCCGCGGGTGATCCCGCGTGGGGCGAGCCCGCCGAGGTGCTCTTCGTGCTCGGCGCCGATCACGTCACGGCCCACGACGCCGCCGACGGCAGGGAGCTCTGGCGGGTCGGCGGACTGAATCCGGAGGCCAATGGCTTCTTCCGCTCGATCTCCTCGCCCGTGCTCGCCGGCGACCTCGTGATCGCCCCGTATGCCCGCGGCGGCACGATCACCGCGATCCGTCGCGGCGGAGTCGGTGACGTCACGAAGACCCACGTCGCCTGGGTCCGCACCGATCTCGGCGCGGACGTGCCCACCCCGGCGGCGAAGGACGGTCGGGTCGTCGTCTGCACCGACAAGGGCGTCGTCGAGAGCCTCGAGGCCGCGACGGGGAAGACCGTCTGGAAGCGGGAGCTTCCCCGGAACCGCCATGCCTACAGCGCGTCGCCCGTGATCGTCGACGGCCACGTGATCGTCGTCCGCGAGGACGGCGCGGCCAGCCTGCTGCCCTGGCCCGACGCCGACCCGGCCGGCGACGTCGCCGTGCCCGGCGGAGGCGTTGTCGAGGAGATGACCGTGGCGACGCCCGTCTGCGTGGACGGCAGGATCTTTCTGCGGACGTACGATTCCCTGTGGTGCATCGGAGCGAAGTGATGCGAGACATGCGGTTTTTGGTGGTGGCGGCGGTCGTGGCGTCCTGGGGGTGGCCCGCGGCCGGTGCCGATGCCGGGACGCCGGCACGGCTGCTGGTGGTCAGCGTGACCGCCGGATTTCGGCACACGTCGATCGGCACGGCGGAGCCGGTGCTCGAGGAGCTCGGCCGCGCGACCGGACACTTTCACTGTGACTTCCTGCGGATGCCCCCCGGCCGCCTGCCGCAGCCGAAGGCCCCGAAGCGGGCGCAGGACATCTCCGACGAGGAGTGGGCGCAGCAGGAGGCCGACTTCAAGGCCCAGCTCGAGGCGTTTCACCAGGCCGACAGGGTGTGGCAGGCGGAGCTCGCGGAGCAGTTCGTCAGGGTGTTTTCCGCCGAGTCGCTCCGCGACTTCGACGGCGTCATCTTCCTGAGCACGACCGGGGAACTGCCCGTGCCCGAGATGACGGCCTTCCTCGACTGGATCAAGTCGGGCAAGGCCTTCATCGGCTTCCACGCGGCGACGGACACCTTCAAGAGTTCCGACGCCTACTGCGAGATGATCGGCGGCCACTTCGCCGGCCATCCGTGGAATGCCGGCGGGGAGCATGCCTTCGTGGTGCACGAGCCGGAGCACCGCGTGGCGGCGATGTTTCCGGAGCGGTTCCGCTGGCAGGACGAGATCTACCAGTACGACCTCCGTTACCAGCCCGGCAACCTCCGCGTGCTGGTGAGCCTCGACATGCAGGCGAGTAGCCCCAAGGAGCCGTGGCACGTGCCGGTCTCCTGGGTGCGCGACTACGGCAAGGGCCGCGTGTTCGCCACGAACTTCGGCCACAACGACGCCACCTGGAAGAGCCCCATGTTCCAGAAGCACATGGCGGAGGGAATTGCCTGGGCCCTCGGCCGGTTCGATGCGCCGGCGGCGCCCAACCCCGCGGTGCAGGCGGCGGAGTACGTGCGGAGCGTGGTCGCGGCGGCCGCCGCGGCGACGCAGTCCGATGCCGACACCCTGCTGGCGAAGGCCAATGCGAGGATCGCCAAGGATGCGGCCTGGGCGGAGAGCCTGCGGCCGATGCTCCTCGACATCAGGAGCCTGAAACCCGACGACCGGGCCGCGGCCTACGGCCGGGTGATCGCCGAAGTCGAGAAGCCGTGAACGAGCGCTCCGATGGGTCCGGGTCGGCTGCCGCGTCAGCGAGCCTGGCCACGGGAACAAGCGGGGTGACGAAGGCTGTTATGAGACGAGCATGGTGGGGGGCGGTAGTCGGCGCAATCGGGCTGGCGGCGGTCGCCCCGGCGACCCTCGCCGCGCCGCCGAACGTCGTCGTGATCCTCGCCGACGATCTCGGGTTTTCCGACCTCGGCTGCCACGGCGGCGAGATCGACACGCCGCATCTCGATCGGCTGGCGGCCGGCGGCATCCGCTACTGGCAGGGGTACAACACCGCCCGCTGCTGGCCGACGCGGGCGGCGCTGCTCACCGGCTACTACGCCCAGGCCATCCGTCGCGACGGCATGACCGGCGTGGACGGCGGGGTGAAGGGGTCGCGGCCGCCGTGGGCCCGGATCCTGCCCGAGCTGCTCGCTCCGGCGGGCTACCGCTCCTACCACTCCGGCAAATGGCACGTCGACGGCGCCCCGCTCGACCAGGGATTCTGCCGCTCGCTCGATGCCGCGGCGACGGGGCAGAACAACTATTTCGACTCCGCGGGCGTCGTCGGCGATCCACCCCAGCGGCCCGCCGCCGACTTCTACGCCACGCGGTCGATCGGCGACCATGCCGTGGCCTGCCTGGCAGAGCATGCCCGCGATCATGCGGGCCAGCCGTTTTTCCACTACGTCGCCTTCACCGCCCCGCACTTTCCGCTCCACGCCCCGCCGGACCTGATCGCGAAGTATCGCGGTCGCTACGCGGCCGGCTGGGACGCCGTGCGCGAGGCCCGGCTCGCCCGGGTCGCGAGTCTCGGGATCGTCACCACACCGCCGGCCGCGATCGAGCGGGATGTCGGCCCCCCGTACCCGTCTGCCGAGGCCCTGACGATGCTCGGCCCCGGCGAGGTGGACAGGCCGCTGGAGTGGTCGTCGCTCACGGCGCGGCAGCAGGCCTTTCAAGCCGAGAAGATGGCGATCCATGCGGCGCTGGTCGAGGCCCTGGATATCGAGGTGGGCCGGATCGTCTCCCAGCTCGAGGCCATGCATGCGATCGACGACACGCTCGTGCTCTTTCTGAGCGACAACGGGGCTTCGGCTGAGATCATGGTCCGGGGGGAGGGGCACGACCCGGCCGCCCCGGCGGGATCGCGGAAGTCGTATCTCTGCCTGGGCCCGGGCTGGGCGAGCGTCGCGAATGCCCCGTTCCGCCGCCACAAGACCTGGGTCCACGAGGGGGGCATCGCGACTCCCTGGATCGTCCACTGGCCGCGGGGCATTCCGGCCCGAGGCGAGTTGCGACACCAGCCCGTCCACGCCGTCGACGTCGTGCCGACACTCCTGGAACTCGCGGGCCTGTCCTTTCCGCGCGAGCATGCCGGCGCGGCCGTGCCGCCGCCGCACGGCCGCAGCTTCGCCGCGTCGCTCACCGACCCCGCCGTTCCTCCCACCCACGACTCGCTCTGGTGGTGCCACGAGGGCAACCGGGCCGTCCGGGTGGGCGACTGGAAGCTCGTGGCGGTCCGGGACGGACCCTGGGAGCTCTACGATCTCACGGCCGACCGCTGCGAGACGAAGGATCTCGCCCGCCACGATCCGGCCCGCGTGGCGGCGCTCGAGAGCGAGTGGAACAGGATCGCCGCCGAGTGCCGGACGCTGGCCGCGGGGTCGGGCCCGGAGCCGCAGAAGGCCGCGGCGCGGCCCGCTCGCTCACTGCCCAACATCGTCTACGTGATGACCGATGACCAGGGCTATGGCGACATCACCGCGCACGGCAATCCCGTGATCAAGACGCCGCACCTCGACCGCCTCCATGCGGAGAGCGTGCGGCTGACGGAGTTTCATGCGAGCCCCACCTGCGCTCCGACGCGGGCGGCCCTGCTCACCGGCCGCCATGAGTTTCGCTCCGGGGTGACGCACACGATCTTCGAGCGGGAGCGGCTGGCCCTCTCCGCGACCACGCTGCCAGAGCTCCTCGAGCCCGCGGGCTATGCGACGGGCATCTTCGGCAAGTGGCACCTCGGCGACGAAGACGACTACCAGCCCGGCCGCCGGGGATTCGACCGGACCTTCATCCACGGCGGCGGGGGCATCGGGCAGACCTTTCCGGGCAGTTGCGGCGACGTGGAGGGCAACCGGTATCTCAACCCCGTGATCCGCAGCGACGGCGTCTTCGTGACGACGCAGGGCTACTGCACCGACGTATTCTTCCGCGAAGCCTGTGCGTGGATCGAGGCCCGCCACCGCGCCGGTGAGCCCTTCTTCTGCCTGCTCACCCCGAACGCCCCTCACGATCCGCTCGACTGCCCGAACGGCTCCGAGATCGCCCCCCAGGCGGCGCTCGAGGCTGCGGGCATCGCCGAGCCCGCCCGCCGGGAGCAGCTCGCCAGGTTCTACGGCATGATCGAGAACATCGACACCAACGTCGGCCGGCTGCTCGCCACGCTCGACCGGCTGGGCATCGCGGGCGAGACGCTCGTCGTGTTCACGACCGACAACGGCACCGCCCGCGGTGCCGCCGTGTGCAACGACGGGATGCGCGGCGCGAAGGGCAGCGTGTGGCGGGGCGGCACCCGCGTGCCGTCGTTCTGGAGGTGGCCGGGCGTCCTGCCGGCGGGGGTGGACGTGCCGGCGGTGACGGCCCACCTCGACGTGCTGCCGACGCTCTGCGAGATCGCCGGAGCGGCGATTCCTCGCGACGTCGCCGCGCGGCTGGAGGGCCGCAGCCTCGTGCCGCTGCTGCACGATCGGCAGGCGGCCTGGCCCGACCGGCCGCTGGTCACGCACCTGGGCCGCTGGGATCGCGGGCAGGCCGCCGCGAGTCGGCATCGCCAGTGCCGGATCCGCGAGGGCCGCTGGAGTCTCGTCAACGTGAAGAACGAGCCCGACGGCTGGGAACTCCATGACCTGGCGAGCGACCCCGCCGAAGCGGACGACGTCGCCGCCGCGCATCCCGACGTGGTGCAGCGACTTGCCGCGACCTACGACGCCTGGTGGGAAGGCGTCCAGGCCGATCTCGTCAACGAGGACCGGGACGGCCCCCCCGAAAACCCGTTCAAGTCCGCCTTCCGGCGGCAGCGGGACGAGGATCCAGCGGCCAGGTTTCCGCCGCCAACGCACGCCGACGTGGCCTACGGGCCGCATCCGCAGCAGCGGATGCACGTCTGGCTCACGGATCGAGCCGCGCCGGAACGGCCGACACCGCTCGTACTCTTCATCCACGGCGGCGGCTGGCAGTCCGGCGACCGCTTCAAGAAGCTCGACGAGGTGCTGCCGTCGATGCGGGAGGCCGGCGTGTCGGTGGTGTCGGTCGAATACCGGTTCATCAAGGAGGCGATGGCCGAGGGTGTGAAGCCGCCGGTGATGAGACCGCTTCTCGATGCGGCCCGGGCGCTGCAGACGGTTCGGCAGCACGCCGCGGAGTGGCACGTCGATCCTGTGCGGATCGCCGCGTGCGGCAGTTCCGCCGGCGCCTGCTCGAGCCTCTGGCTGGCCTTCCACGACGACCTGGCGGATCCCGCGAGTGCCGACCCGGTGGCCAGGCAGTCGACGCGGCTTACGACTGCCGCCGTGCTCGGCGCCCAGACGACGCTCGATCCCGTGCGGATGAAGGAATGGATTCCCAACAGCACCTACGGGGGCCACGCCTTCGGGATCGTGAAGGGGGAGAACGGCGTCACGAGCCCGTTCGCGGCGTTCCTCGCCGACCGCGATCGGCTGCTGCCCGACATCGAGCGGGTGTCGCCCGTGTCGCTCGTGTCGGCCGATGATCCGCCGGTCTATCTGGTGTACGCAGCCCCGCCGGCGGCCCGACAGCCGGTCAAGGATCCCACGCATGCGGCTGCCTTCGGCGTGCTCTTGAAGGAGCGGCTCGACCACGTGGGCGTGCCGTGCGAGCTTGCCTACCCGGGTTCCGACGCGCCGCACGCGACGGTGAAAGACTATCTGCGGGACGTGCTCGGTGAACGCCGGTGAGGCGCTGGCTGCCGCGAGGCCACGGGATGGTGAGGAGTCGGATTCCAGTCGCGCCGGGGGATCGTGATGCGTGAGCGTGGATGGGCCGGGTCGGCGGTGATCGTGTGCGCCGCGGTGGTCGCTGCCGCGGCCTGCTCGGCCGGGCCTCCTGCCGAGCCCCCCGCCGTGCCGCCGGCCCGCCGCCCCAACATCGTCTTCTTCCTCTGCGACGATCTCGGCATCGGCAACGTCTCGTGCCTCGGTTCGCGGGAGATCAAGACGCCGCACATCGACGCCCTCTTCGCCCGGGGCACCAGGCTCTCGCGGCACTGGGCAGGCAGCGCGGTCTGCGCCCCGAGCCGGTGCGTGCTGTTCACGGGGAAGCATCCCGGTCATGCGGCCGTCCGCTCCAACCGCGAAGTGCAGCCGGAAGGGCAGGCGCCGCTGCCGGCCGGGACGGCCACGCTCGCCTCGATCCTCCAGGCGGCCGGCTACGCGACCGGCGGATTCGGCAAGTGGGGGCTCGGGGCTCCCGGCGGCCCGTCGGACCCCGTGGCCTGCGGTTTCGACCGCTTCTACGGCTACAACTGCCAGCGCGAGGCACACACGTATTACCCCGATCACCTGTGGGACAATCGGGATCGGATAGCGGTCGAGAACCCCTCCCTGGCGGGCGCTGCGAGGGTGGCCCGCGGCGGCGTCCTGCCCGCGGAGCCGCCCCCCGACGATGCCGCGTTTGCGGCCTTCGCGGGCCGGCGGTATTCGGTCGACCTGATCGCCGACCAGCAGCTGGCCTTCGTGCGGACCAATGCCGGCCGGCCCTTTTTTCTCTACGTGCCCACGACCTTGCCGCACCTCGCGCTGCAGGTGCCAGCCGATGAGCCGTCGCTCGCGGGCTACCGCGAGCAGTTCGGCCCCGAGGAGCCGTATCTCGGTGGCCGGGGCTACGTGCCCAACGCCCATCCGCTGGCGACCCATGCCGCGATGATCACCCGGCTGGACCGGGAAGTGGGCCGGCTGGTGACGCTCCTCGACGAACTTGGTCTCACGGACGACACGATCTTCGTGTTCACCAGCGACAACGGCGCCGCCGCACCCGGCACGGGGGGCATCGACACGGCGCGGCTGGAGAGCAACGGCCCGCTCCGCGACTGGAAGGCGTCGCCCTACGAAGGCGGCCTGCGGGTGCCGGCCGTGGCGGTCTGGCCCGGCAGGATCACCGCCGGGGCCCGCATCGACGCGCCGACCGGATTCGAGGACTGGCTGCCGACGCTGCTCGACCTCGCGGGCCTCGCCGACCGGATTCCCCCCGGTCTCGACGGCATCGATCTCGCAGCCGCGCTGCTCGGCCGGGGCGTTGCCCCCGAGGCGCGGACGCTCTACCGGGAGCTGACCGAGCGAGCCTGGCAGGCGGCGGTGGACGGACGCTGGAAGGTGGTCCGCCGGGCGGCGGATCCGAGGCAGCCGACGGAGCCGGGGCCGGCCGAACTCTACGACCTCGCCGCCGACCCGGCGGAAGCGGCCGACGTGGCCGCCGTGCGGCCCGACGTCGTCCGTCGGATGGGCGCCATTCTCGATCGGGAGCACGTTCCGGACCCGGACTGGCCGCTGCCGTTCGCCGACGCGGCGGCGCGCGTCAGCGGGCCGCGCCGTCCCAATATTCTGCTGATCATCGCCGACGATCAGTCCCCGTTCGATCTCAGGGCCTACGACCCCCGGTCCCGGCTCGAGACGCCGGTGCTCGACCGCCTCGCCGCCCGCGGCACGGTGCTCGACGCCGCCTACCACATGGGCTCTTTTGCCGGGGCCGTCTGCACGCCGTCGCGGCACATGATCATGACGGGCCGGTCGCTCTGGCACCTGCCGATCGGGCCGGAGGGCGGGGGCAAGGCGAGCGCCGCCTGGGTCCGGCGCTGCCCGGCCGACATCGAGGACCACGTGCTGCCCGCCGTCTTCAATGCCGCCGGCTACGACACCATGCGGACGTGCAAGCAGGACAACTGCTACGAGGGGGCCGACCGGCGGTTCGCCGTCCGCCACGATGCCACGAAGCGGGCGGGCACGCACGAGGAGGGCAGCGGCTGGCACGCCGACCGCGTCCTCGACTTCCTCGCGGATCGGGCGGTGGCCGGCGACACCGACCCCTTTCTGATTCATCTGGGCTTCTCGCATCCGCACGACACCCGCAACGGCACGCCCGAACTGCTTGCCCGGTACGGGGCCACCAACCATGCCGACCCCGACCGGCCGCCGCCGCGGCACCCGCTCCAGCCGCCGCTCCCGGTCGACTGGCTACCTCGGCATCCGTTCGACACGACCGACCTCGAGGTCCGCGACGAGGTGGCGGTGAGTGGCGTCGGGCGGCGCCGGGACGAGGCCACGATCGCCAACGAGCTCGGCCGTGAGTTCGCGTGCAGCCAGAACATCGATCGCCAGATCGGCCGGGTGCTCGACCGGCTCGCGGCACTCGGCGAACTGGAGCACACCTGGATCCTCTACACCTCGGATCACGGCATCGCGATCGGCCGGCACGGCCTGATGGGCAAGCAGAATCTCTACGAGCACACCTGGCGGGTGCCGCTGATCGTGGCAGGGCCCGGAGTGAAGCCGGGTGCACGGGCTCCCGGCAACGTCTATCTGGCGGACATTCTGGCGACGCTCTGCGACGTCGCGGGCATCGATCCGCCGGCGAGTAACGAGGGAACGAGTTTCCTGCCGGTGCTCTCGGGCGATCGGCCACACGTCCGCGAGGTGCTCTACGGCGCCTCCTGCGGCGGGGCGAAGCCCGGCATCCGCAGCATCCGCCGCGGGGACTGGAAGCTGATCCGCTACGAGTCGCCGGCCGGCGGCGCCGTGACGCAGCTCTTCGATCTCGCCGACAACCCGCACGAGCTGCTCGCCGAGCATCACGAGGGTCACGTGACCGCCGCGACCAAGGCCGCCCCGCGGCCGGCGCAGCGGAACCTCGCCGCCGACCAGGCCCAGGCGGTGATCCGGCAGGAACTCGAGGGGCTGTTGCGCGCCGAAATGGAGCGACTCGACGACCCGTACCGCTTTGCGGATCAGCCCACGGGCCGGGATCCCCGGTGACCGTTGAAGGCTGTGCAGCATCCGCTCGACCGCATCGCTCGCGGGTGAGGTGGCGAAGAAATAGCCCAAGTTACGCACGTCAGAACCGTTTTGCAGATTTTTGGGCGGTCCGTCGTTC
>VGYR01000034.1 GCA_016872925.1 Planctomycetota bacterium | reverse complement strand
CGGCGGCTCATCACATACCCATGCCGCCAGCGGCTTGGTGCGATCGCTGCCGGAAGCATCAGCCTCACGCCGACAGACTCAGGCTGATGCCTGTGCCATGGCTCATAAACCTCGGGGTCCGGGGCAGAGCCCCGCGCAGAAACACAGGCTTTCTACCCACAAATTCTGCTGAAGACCCTCAAAAAATCGCCCGGGCGAGGAAGGCTCTCGATAAAGTCCCATCTGCGTGAGACGCTACACTAGCCGCCGAACGCGGCTCGGGGCCTGGCCGGTCCCGAGCCCGCATCGCAGAAAAGCCTCGTTTCCGGCACTGTACGGCCGTCCAGAAATTCTGCTTGCCACGATGGGTCGCAGCCGATAGTATACCCGCGTTCAGTGTACGGTTCCGCGGCAAATCGCTCGATTCATGGTGGCGAAGCAACCACCCCGACGGCGTGCCGGGAAGCGTGGGAGATGGTCGCCATGGTGACGGTAGCTGACGGAGTCAACGGTCGGATGGGCAAGAAGGACGAAAAGGACAAGGAGCGCGACAAGAAGAAGGTTGCCAAGGGAGGCGCGTCGTTCCTCGACGAGAATCCCAACCTGCGGAATACGCTCGCGCAGATCGAGAAGGAGTTCGGCGAGGGATCGATCATGCCGCTGGGCGTCGATGCCCAGAAGCCGATCGAGGGCATCTCGTCGGGCAGCCTGTCGGTCGACCTCGCGCTCGGTGGCAGGGGCTTTCCGCGTGGGCGGATCATCGAGGTCTATGGGCCGGAGTCGAGCGGCAAGACCACGATCGCCCTGCATGCCGTGGCGGCGGCCCAGCGGGCCGGGGGGATTGCGGCCTTCATCGACGCCGAGCACGCCCTCGACCCGAGCTGGGCGAAGAAACTCGGCATCTCCCTTGAGAAGCTGCTCGTCAGCCAGCCCACGACGGGCGAGGAGGCGCTCCACATCGCGGAGATGCTGATCAAGAGCAATGCCGTCGACATCATCGTCGTCGACTCCGTGGCGGCCCTCGTGCCGCAGAAGGAGCTGGAGGGGGAGATGGGCGATTCCGTGGTGGGGCTGCAGGCTCGGCTCATGAGTCAGGCCATGCGGAAGCTCACCGGGGCGATCGCCAAGTCGAAGACGACCGTGATCTTCATCAACCAGCTCCGCGAGAAGATCGGCGTGACGTTCGGCAGCCCCGAGACGACGCCCGGCGGCAAGGCGCTGAAGTTCTACGCCTCCTGCCGGATCGACGTCCGTCGGATCGGCACCCTCAAGGATGGCGAGGACGTCGTCGGCCAGCGGGTGAAGGTGAAGGTCGTGAAGAACAAGGTGGCGCCCCCCTTCAGGGTCGCCGAGTTCGACATGATGCACGCCGACGGGATCAGCATCGAGGGCGACATCCTCGATCTCGCGATCACCGCCAAGCTGATCGACAAGACGGGCACGTGGCTGCGGTACGGCGAGATGCATCTCGGCCAGGGCCGCGAGAAGGCGCGGCAGTTTCTCAAGGACAATCCCACCGTCGCCATCGAGCTCCGCGACCGGATCCTCGCCGCCAAGGAGGCGGTGGTCACCATGGCGAGCGACGGCGGCGGAGGCGAGTGACCGTCCAGGCGAGTTTCCCGTAAGACGCTCCCCACCGCCCGCGGATGGCCGACCCAAGCGGCCGCTCGCGGGCGGGTTCGTTTCGCGGCCGCTGCATTTCGCGAGCGGCGTCGCGGCCGCGGCGCGGCCACGGGTATAGTGTCGGCCCCGCCGGGGATTCCGGCGGATCCCCGGGAGCCCGTGTCCACCCATGAAGGCCGACGACCTCCGCGAAGCGTACCTCGCGTTCTTCGAGTCGAAGGGCTGCGTCCGCCGCCCCAGCGACGTGCTCGTGCCGCGGTGGGATCCCTCGGTGCTGTTCACGCCGGCCGGGATGAACCAGTTCAAGGACCACTTCCTGGGCAAGTGCAAGCTCGACTTCACGCGGGCGACCACCTGCCAGAAGTGCCTGCGGACGGGAGACATCGACAACGTGGGGCGGACGCCGCGGCACCACACGTTTTTCGAGATGCTCGGCAACTTCTCCTTCGGGGACTACTTCAAGCGGGAGGCCATCCACTGGGCCTGGGAGTTCCTCACGGCGCGGAACTGGCTGAGCATCGCCCCCGAGAAGCTCTCGGTGACCGTCTACCACGACGACAACGAGGCCTTCGCGATCTGGGCCGACGAGATCGGCGTGCCAGCCGCGAAGATCACGCGCATGGGCGAGGACGACAACTTCTGGCCCGCCGGAGCCCCGACCCAGGGGCCCGACGGCGTCTGCGGCCCGTGCAGCGAGATCTTCTACCGGATGCCCGACGGCAGCGACGTGGAGATCTGGAACCTCGTGTTCACGCAGTTCAACCGCGTGGGGCCTGCCCCGGATAACCTCCACCCGCTCCCCAGCCGCAACATCGACACCGGGATGGGGCTGGAGCGGACGTGCGCCATGCTCCAGGGGGTGGATTCCAACTTCCACATCGACATCCTCCGGCCGCTCGTCGACGCGGTGGCCGAGGTCTGCGGCCGGAAGTACGAGCCGGCCACCGACGACGGCCGGCGGATGCGGCGGATCGCCGACCATGTGCGGGCGTGCACGTTTGCGATCCACGAGAACGTGATGCCGGGCAACAACGAGGAGAAGTACGTCGTCAAGCGGCTCCTTCGTCGGGCCGTGCTCGACGGCCGGCAGATGGGCATGCGGGAGCCGTTCCTGCACAAGCTGCCGCCGGTGGTGGCCGCCATGATGCGGAAGCCGTATCCCGAGCTCGGCGACACGACCGGCCGCGTCGGCAGCGTCATCGAGCGGGAGGAGGCGTCGTTCCTGGCCACGATCGACGGCGGCCTCGACCGGATCGAGCGGCTGTTCTCCGCGCTCGGCGCATCGGGCCAGGCGGTGGTGCCCGGCGGCGACGCCGCGGAGCTCTATACCACCTACGGCTTCCCGCCGGAACTGCTCGAGACGCTTGCGGCCGAACGGAACTGCAGCTTCGACTGGGAAGGCTTCCGCCGCGCGATGGACGAGCATGGCGTGAAGTCGGGAGCGGGCAGCCGCGTGGAGGTGTTCACCTCGGGGCCGCTGGACGCCCTCAAGAAGACGATGCACGGATCGGAGTTCGTCGGCTACGACGCCATCGAGTCGCCGGCCACGGTGATCGGGATCATCGCGCAGGACGCGCTCTGCGACCGCGTGGAGGAGGTCGGTCACGCCCGCCCGGTGACCATCGTGCTCGACCGGACTCCGTTCTACGGCGAATCCGGCGGCCAGGTCGGCGACACCGGCCGCATCACGTGGCCGGGCGGCGAGTTCGAGGTGGCCGACACGCAGCGGGAAGGCGGCTTCATGCTCCACGTGGGCCATCTCCGCAAGGGCCCGCTCGAGCTCGGGGCGACCGTGACCGCCTCGGTCGACGCCGACCGGCGGGCGGCCCTGCGGCGGGCGCACTCGGCGACGCACCTGCTGCACGCCGCGCTTCAGCACCACCTCGGCTCGCATGCCGTGCAGCAGGGCTCCAAGGTCGATGGCGACCTGCTCCGCTTCGACTTCTCGCACACCAGCTCGATCGACCACGGCACGCTGGCGTCGATCGAGAGCATGGTCAACGCGGGCGTGCTCGCGGCCATGCCGGTGACGGCCCAGCTGCTCCCGCTCGCCGAGGCGCGGCACGCCGGGGCGATGATGCTCTTCGGCGAGAAGTATCCGGACGTGGTGCGGATGGTGTCGATGGAGGGGCTCAGCCGCGAGCTCTGCGGCGGCACCCACGTGACCAGCACCGGCCAGATCGGCCTGGTGCGGATCGTGGGGGAGGAGAGCGTGTCGGCCGGGACGCGGCGGATCACCGCCGTCACCGGGGCGAAGGCCCTCGACCGCTTCCGTCAGGCCGAGCACACGCTCGCCGAGGCCGCCGGCGCCCTCAAGGTGCCCGTCGGCGAACTGCCGCACCGCCTGGCCGTCGTCGTCAAGGAGCTCCGTGAACTCAAGAAGGCGAAGCCGGCCGCGGCGGGGTCGGCACTCTCCGCCGACGACCTGCTCGCCCGCGCCGACGCGGTTGGCGGCACGCGCATCATCGTCGCCGATGCCAAGGGGAGTGACGCCGGCGCGATGCGGCAGTGCATCGACCTGCTCCGCCGCAAGGGCAGCCCGATCGCCGTGCTGTTGGGAAGCGTCGAGGGCGACAAGGTGACGCTCGTGGCCGCGATCTCGCGCGAACTCGAGGAGCGGGGCCTCTCGGCAGGCACCTGGATCCGGGAGGCAGCCACGATCGTGGGAGGCAAGGGGGGCGGCCGCCCCGATCTCGCGCAGGCCGGCGGCAAGCTCGTCGACCAGCTGCCCGCCGCGTTGGCGGCCGCCCGGCAGTCGATCGGCAGGCTGCTCGGGGCCTGACCGGTCATGGCCCGGATGCGCCTCGAGTCCGGGGCGAGCGATCGGAGCCTCCGGAGCCGGTCACGCGGGTTGGAAACCCGCGCGACGCGGGCGGCGTTACGCCATGCGTGCGGCATTGTCACGCGGGTTGGAAACCCGCGCGACGCGGGCGGCGTTACACCACGCGTGCGGACGTTTGCACGCGGGTTGGAAACCCGCGCGACGCGGGCGGCGTTACGCCACGCGTGCGGACGTTTGCACGGGGGTTGGAAACCCGCGCGACGCATCACCGCACGAGTCTTCTCAGCCGGCGAGTTTCTCGAGCGCCGAGATCGCGGCGTCGTAGTCGGGCTCGCTGGCCACTTCCTTGACCACCTGGGCGTAGTGAACCACGCCCTTCGCGTCGAGCACGAACACGGCGCGGGCCAGGATCTTGAGCTCCTCGATGAGCACGCCGTAGTCGCGGCCGAAGGCCCGATCCATGTAGTCGCTGCCGCTCCGCATCGCCTTGATCTCCTCCGCGCCGCAGAACCGGTTCATCGCGAAGGGCAGGTCGAGGCTCACGGTCACGGCGTTGACCTTGTCGCCCAGGGCGGCGAGCCGCTTGTTGAAGGTTCTCGTCTGCACCTGGCAGACCGGGGTGTCGAGCGACGGCACCACGCTGATGATCGTGGGCTTGCCGGCGAGATCGCCCTTGGTCAGCTGCTTCATGCCCCCTTCGAAGTACGCGAGCGAGAAGTCCGGCGCGGCGGAACCGACGTGCACTTCGGCACCGGCGAGGGTGAGCGGGGTGCCCTTGAACGTGACGGCGCCGTGACGACCCATGGCGGAAATCTCCTGCTGGTGAATGGGGGACGAACGAGTGGCAGTATTGCTGTCATGTCGTCGGCGGCAAGCCCGCCCAGGTGTCCGGGCCGGGGGCGGGGCCGAATCCCGCCCCGCCCCGGCCCGGGCTTGCCGAGTCGGGGGGGGTGGGGCGATCATGCGAGCGTTCGGGGGACCGACGGCGACGAGCCGTCGGCACGGGTGACACGGATGTCTCGCACGCTCCACGTTCACGGAGGGATTGCCATGCATGCCCAGGCTCAGTCAGAGGGTTCGTCGACCGGACGCCGCGCAGCCGCCGCTCGTCCGGGTTGGGATGTCGCCGTCGAGAGGGGCCCCGACTGGCTCTTCCTCAGGCTGGAGAGCGGCACGGGCGGAGCCGGGGACGGCTCGCTCTCGGACCGGCTGCTCGGCACGATCCGTGCCAACCGCGCGCATCGCGTGGTGCTCGAACTCGACCGGGTCGAGTCGATGGACGCGGCCCTGCTCGACGCGATCGCCACCGTGGGAACGCATGTCCGGGGCGACGGCGGCCTCGTCCGGATGTGCGGCCTCTCGGAAGGGAACCTGCGGCAGCTGCAGACGTCGGCGGCAGGCAAGGAACTGCCCCACTTCGAGTCCCGTTCGGCGGCCGTCGGCCCGCGGTGCGGGGCGATGCCATGAGGGGTGTCGGACGGTTCGGGCAACTGCTCGGGCTGACGATTCCGGCGCTGGCGGTGGTGATGGAACTCAGCGGCCGGATCACGTCCGGCCCGATGCTCGGCATGCTCGTGTTTTCGATATGCTGCTTCGTCATCGGGCGGATCCTCGAGGGATACGCCGCCTCGTGACCGCCGGCACCGCCCGGCCGTGCCGCCGAGTTCGCCGTGCTCGCCCCGCTGATCCTCGCCCCCATCTACCGCTCCTACCTCTGGGGAGGCAGGCGCTTCGAGACAGCGCTGGGGCGTCGTCTCCCCGACGCCGGCGTGTATGCCGAATCGTGGCAGCTCGTCGACCGGGGCGCCGATCAGAGCGTGGTCGCCGCCGGCCCGTTCGCCGGCGCCACCCTCGGCGGACTGGTGAGGGATCGGGGCGGCGACCTGCTCGGCCGCCACGCGCCGCGCGACTCGTTTCCGCTGCTGTTCAAGTTTCTCGACGCCTGCCAGGACCTGTCGGTGCAGGTGCACCCCGACGACGCCCGTGCCGCGCGGCTGGGCACGCCGGACCTGGGCAAGACCGAGGCCTGGTACGTGATCGACGCGGCTCCGGGAGCCCGGATCTACGCGGGGCTGCGGGAGGGCGTGACGCGGGAGGCGTTTGCGGCGGCGCTGCGGGCCGGCCGCTGCGATGAGGCGATCCATTCGTTTCCCGCGCGGCCGGGGGAGTGCGTGTTCATCCCCGCCGGCACCGTGCACGCGATCGGTGCCGGACTGCTCGTCGCCGAGATCCAGCAGTCGAGCGACGTGACCTATCGCCTTCACGACTGGAACCGCGTCGGCCCCGACGGCAAGCCGCGGCAGCTGCACGTGGAGCAGGGGCTCGAGGCGGCGTCGCGGCTCGGGCCGGTGGCCCCGGTGAACCCGGCACGGACCGCCGATCCGGCCATCCGTCGGCTCGTCACCTGCGACTACTTCCTGTTCGACGAGGTCGTGCCGGCCGATGCGTGGAGCGTCGGCGGCGACGATGGCTGCCATTTCGTGGCGACGATCGCCGGCGAGCTCGCGTTCGAGGACCACTGGAGCCTGCCGCCGCTGCGGGTGGGCGACTGCGCGTTGCTGCCGGCGTCACTCGGCCGGCAGCTGCTGACGGCCACGCGGGCGGGCACGCGGCTGCTGCACGTGGCCCTCCCGTGACGCCGGGCCGCCCTGGTGCCGCACGAGCCGCCGCTGCCGGGGGACGGCCCGCCAAACCGGGGTTGGGGGAACGCCATCGGATCCCTACACTCCCGCCCCCCGGAGACCCCGCATGCGGTCGTCGCTTCGCCTGTCGGCAGTCGCCGTCGTTTCGCCGCTGCTCCTGACGACGCTCGTGGCGACGGGCTGCGCGTCGCTCGGCAAGCCCAAGTGGCTCGAGCCGCTGCCCGTGAGGAACCAGCAGCGGCGGGCCGTGCGGTTCGACCCCTTCATGGAAAACGACATCGGTCCCGGATTGCTCAGGCAGTACACCACGCTCGACGGCACGCGGCCGCGGGACTATGCCGAGCCCGTGGTCGAGGTGAAGCGGGCACGGTGGTGGGCACAGCCGCTCCGCTGACCTGCCGGACCCGAGCTCGGCGTGTATGATCGGGCGGCCCCTCCCCCGTAGGCCCTTCATGCCCGCCCCCGACTCCCGCCCTCCGCGCCGCCCCGCGCGGCCGGGCCGCCCGTTCCATCCCGCCCGTGGATCACGGCCTGCCCGTCCCGACCGTCCTGGCAGTCCTGGCCGCCTGCCGGCGCCGCCGCGCGAGGGCCGTCCCCCCCGGCAAGGCCCGGGTCTCGCGGACGACGGCCGGGAGCGGCTGCAGAAGGTGCTCGCCGCCGCGGGCCTCGGCAGCCGCCGCGCCTGCGAGGAACTGATCACGACGGGGCGGGTCGAGGTCGATCGCCAGGTGGTGACCACGCTCGGCGTGCGGGTCGATCCGCACGCGCAGGAGATCCGTGTCGACGGCGAGCGGCTTCCGAACCCGAAGCGGGTCGTCTACATGCTCAACAAGCCCGTCGGCGTCGTCACCACCAACGTCGATCCGGCGGGGCGGCCCCGCGTGGTCGATCTCGTGCCCGGTGATCAGCGGCTGTTCGCCATCGGCCGGCTCGACCGGATGAGCGAGGGCCTGATCCTGGTGACCAACGACGGCGGGCTCGCGAACCTGCTCGCCCATCCGCGCTACGGCGTCGAGAAGAAATACCTCGTGCAGGTCGCGGGCGTGCCTGCCGAGGACCTGCTGGAGCGTCTGCGGCGGGGCATCCGGCTCGCCGAGGCCGAGGTGCACGCCAAGCGGGTGTCGATCCGGTCGCAGCACAAGCAGAGCGCCGTGCTCGAGATGGTGCTCGACGAAGGCAAGAACCGGGAAATCCGCCGGATGCTCGCGAGCCTCGGGCACAAGGTTCACCAGCTCAAGCGGGTCGCGGTCGGCGGCCTGTCGCTGGGCAATCTGCTGCCGGGGCAGTGGCGGCCGCTTTCCTGGAGCGAGATCGAGGAGTTGCGAAAGGATGCGATCGCCGCGGTCGGCCCGGATGCGGAGCGGGAGCCCGCCCGCCCCCGAGGACCGGCGCAGGGCCGTCGCCCCGGCGGCCCTCCGCGTCGACCTGGCGGCAGAGGACGGCCCCAGGGACCGGCTCCCCGCGGCCGACCGTCGGGCAAGCCGGGAGGGGGCCCCGGCAAATCGGCGGGCGGTCCGAAGAAACCACCGGGAGGCTCTGGCAGGCCCGCGGGCGACGGCGGGCAGCGGCGGCGCAAGCGTCCCGGCAAGGCATCGCAGTGGCGGGGGCGGCCGGGCGGTCAGGGAGGCTGAGCGATGCCGACGGCATCCACGACGCACCACGCCGACCACGCGGCCGTGCTGCGGTCCAGGGTCGTAACGCACGACCAGGTCGCCGAAGCGACCTTCCGGATCCGCGTGGACTGCCCACCGCTGGCGGCCCGCGCGCTGCCTGGGCAGTTCGCCATGCTGCGGCTCGCCGACCGCTGCGATCCGCTGCTGGCCCGGCCGCTGGCCGTCTACGACGTGTTTTCCGACGGCATCGAGTCGAGGTATGCCGATTTTCTGTATGTCGTGCATGGCAAGTTCACCCGCGCCCTGGCGGACGTCCGGCCCGGTGACGAACTGCTCGTCTGGGGCCCGCTGGGCAACGGCTTCGCGCTGCCGTCGGCCGGTCACCTGCTGCTCGTGGCCGGCGGCATCGGTCAGACGGCCCTCCTGGCCCTCGCCCGCGAGCGGCTCGGACGCGCCCGCTACGGCCTGCCTGCCCGCACCGCGGACCCCGCGACTCGCGTGACCTTCTGCTGGGGCGCCCGAACGGCTGCGGCCTTCGCCTGCACCGACGACTTTCGCAAGGCGGGCTGCGACGTCCATCTGGCCACCCTCGATGGCTCGACGGGCACCCGCGGCACCGTCGTCGATCTGCTCGAGGAACGGTTTGCCGGCGGGATCGCGGCCGCCGACACCCGCGTCGCCTGCTGCGGCCCAGAGCCGATGATGGAGGCGGTGGCTGCCTGGGCCGCCGGCCGCGGCATTCCCTGCGCCGTCTCGCTCGAGACCCCGATGGCCTGCGGAATCGGCATCTGCTTCACCTGCGTCGCCCGGATCCGCGATGCCGACGGTGGCTGGGACTACCGGCGAACCTGCGTCGAGGGTCCGGTGTTCGACGCCACCCGCGTCGTGTGGTGACGCCAGGCACCTCGTCGCGATCGTTCGTCGTCGGCTTCCGCGACGGCAGACATCTCTTCGCCGAGGTCCGACCCGGACTCATACGGGTCACACGTGAGCCTCGCGCTTTTGCGAGGCTCGGGGCTACCCGCGGCTGAGAGGATCGCGGGTTTTCAACCCGCGGCGCACCTCCGCAGACCCCGCACCGGAAGCCCCAATCGCGTGAGCGATCGGGACTGGGCCTCGCGTGGCGCGGGCTCGGGGTCGCCCGTGCCCCCTCGCTGCAGCCGCGTTCGTGGGGATCATGGAACCCGGCGGCGGTGCCGAAGCGAACGCGCGAGGCTCACGTGGAGTCCGTATCAGCCGTTCGTCTTCGCCGAAACCTTGCGGCCCTTGGCGGGGGGCTTCGTGGCGCCGGTGCCCTTCTCGGCGTTCTTCAACCGCGCCGAGACCCGGGACTTGATGCGGGCGGCGCGGTTGCGGTGGATCGTGCCCGATGCGGCCGCCCGGTCGGTCGTCTTCGCCATGCCGCGGAACTGCTCCTTGGCCGCTCCCACGTCGCCGGCCGAGATCGCGTCGAGAACCTTGCGGATCTTCGACTTGATCTCCGACTTGACCGCGCGGTTCCGATCGCGGTTGCGGAGGTTCTGACGGTGACGCTTCTTGGCGCTGGCCGAATGGGGCATGCGAGGATCCTAACTCGTGGAGGAGGCTTGGGGACGGAGCGACGCGGCGGGCACGATCCCTGCCGGCGGGGGAGGGCGGCCCCGTGACCGTTCAGCCCTCGACACCGTTATCCTTCGCCGGACTCAACTTGTCCAGACGCTGGGCGACGTCGCGGTATCCGAAGTCCAATCCGGCGAGCAGCGACAGGTATTTGCGGGCCGCATCGACGTCATCGAGGCCCGAGGCCAGCACGCCCGCACGGTACAGGGCCCGCTTCCGCAGTTCGAGTTCGCGGTCGGTGAGCGCCTCCACCGCGGCCTGGTAGTTCTGCATCGCGAGCTGATACTGCTTGATCTTCTGGAAGCACTCGCCGAGCTCCAGCGACACCGCGCCGCGGCGGCGGGCGTCCTTCATCGACTCCTGGAACTGGCGGATCGCCTCGGGATAGCTGCCGGCCGCCTTGAGCCGCATCGCGAGTTCGTATTTCCAGGTGAGGTTTTCCGGGTAGCGCTCGCAGCGGGCGGTGAACACCTCGATCTCGTGCCGCACCTGCGCCTGGCGGAGCCGCTCGACGGCGGAGCGGTTTTCCGGCGTGTCGTCGGTCGTGAGCCGCTTCTCGGCGAACATCAGCTTGTGCTTGCCCCAGCGGAGCTGCCGATCCTCGACGTGTTCCCGCACCTTGAGGTCGTTGCCAGACGCGTCGAGGGCCTTGCGGAGCACCTGCTCGGCCTCGTCGACCGTGGCGTCGCGCTCGAGGACGTCGGCGAGCTCGAGGTAGGCGTCGACGTCGGCGGGATTCTTGGCGATCGCCTGCCGCAGTTCCGCGATTCGGCCCCCGGCCGGGGCGGCCTGCTCGGGCTTGCCGGCAGCCGGCCGACCGGTGCCTCGGCCGATCATGCCCTGCCCGGCGGCGATCGTCTTGTCGACCGACAGTTCGGAGATCGCCTTCTCAGCCTCCTCGGCGAGGCTCTTGGTGCGGCCGATCCTCCGCCAACACTCGATCGCCTGGTCGAAGTTGCCCTGGCTGGCTGCGAACTTGGCACACTGCCGGTTGACTTCCGGGTCAGTCGGCAGGGCGTCGAGGGCCGCCCGCAGGTAGACGGCCTGCGACTCGAAGAACATCAGGTTGCCGCACGCGTCGGCCATGGCCAGGAGACAGGTGTGATCGGCGGGGTTCGCCTTGACGATCTCGACCCCGTGCTTGATCAGCTCCCGCCACTGGGCGCCGGCGGCCAACTTCTTCAGGCCCGCCCGCGAACCCGCGGAAAACAGCGAGGTCAGGCCGCCGGACTTCTTGGCGCCGTGCTTCTTGCGGAGGGCGCCCAGGAAGGCCTGGAGAAAGATGGCGTTGCCGGGATCGCCCCCCACGCACGCGGCGAACATGTCGATGGCGTAGTCGACGTTGCTCTGCAGGGCCTGGATGCCCGTCTGGTAGCAGCGCATCACCCGCGACCGGTCCGGCGGCGACAGAGCCGCCGTCGAGGGCACGGTGGCCGGGTCGACCGGGAGGGGCGTGGCGGCGGTGGAATCGTTCGGCATGGTGGGAGACGATTGAAAAAGAGCCGTCCGCGGACCCCGAGTGTAGTGTGACCCCGGGGGGCGAGGAACACCGCCGCCGTCCCGGCAGGTATTCTGCCAAGCCCATGCAAGATCCCGCTGCGACACGACCGGGCAGAGTGTGCTTCGTTGGCGCGGGGCCCGGCGCGGCGGACCTGCTCACCGTGCGGGCCGTCGAGCGGTTGCGGGACGCGGACGTGATCGTGCACGACGCCCTCGTGCCCGCCAGGCTGCTCGACGACGTCAACCCGCACGCCGAGCGCGTGCCCGTGGAACGGTGCCGTGACCAGGGGCTGGATCCGGGGTCGGCGACGGGACGGCTCCTGGTCCGCCTGGCGATGGAGGGCAGGAACGTCGTCCGCGTGAAAGGGGGAGACCCCACGGTCTTCGGCAGGCTGGCCGAGGAGCTCGAGCCGGTGCGGCAGGCGGGGCTCGCGGTGGAGTTCGTGCCGGGCGTGACCGCGGCGGTGGCGGCGGCGGCGGCGGCGGGAGTGCCCCTCACGAGCCGCGCCGACGCGTCGATCGTCAGCATCCTCACGGGACGCGAGGCGGACGACAAGGATTCCGTCGTCGACTTCGCCCGCCTCGCGAAGCTCCAGGGCACGCTCGTCGTCTACATGGCCGTGGAGCAGGTGGCCCGCTGGTCCGCAGGGCTGCTCGCGGCGGGCAAGGACCCGGAGACTCCGGTGACGATCGTGAGCCGCTGCTCGTGGCCCGACGAGCGGATCGAAGCCACCACGCTGGGGACGTGCGCCGCCGACGTGGAACGCGGCGGCTGGCGATCGCCCGCCGTCGTGATCGTCGGAGCCTCCGCGCCGCCGTCGGGTCCACTGGCCGGGCGGCTCGTGGTGGTCACGCGGCCCGCCGGTCAGGAAGGCGACCTCGTGGCGGCGATCCGGGCCGCGGGCGGGCAGACGCTGCACGTGCCGCTGGTGGCGATCGGCGAGCCACCGGCGTGGCGGCCGCTCGACGAGGCCATCCGCGCCGCCTCGACCTACGACTGGATCGTGTTCGCCAGCGTTAACGGCGTGAGGGCCTTCGGGGCGCGGCTGGCGGCGCTGCGGCTCGACGGCCGGATCCTGGGCACGGCGCGGCTGGCGGCGATCGGGCCGGCGACCCGAAGGCAGCTCGAGCTGGCGGGCTACCGCTGCGACCTGACCCCGGCCGTGGCGCGGTCGGAAGGCCTGGCAGCCGAACTCGCCGCGGGGTGCCGGAGGGGGCGATTCCTGCTCATCCGCGCGAGCCGGGGGCGGGAGGAGTTGCGGCTGGGCCTGGAGGCCCTCGGCCATCACGTCGACGAGGTCGTCGCCTACGAGAGCCGCTCCCGCTCCGCGCTCGATGCCGACGAAGCGGAGGCCGTCGTCCGGCTGCCCGTGGACTGGATCGTGCTCACGAGCCCGTCGATCGCCACGGCCGCGGTGCAGCTGTTCGGCGAGCGGATGCGGCACTGGCGCATCGCGAGCATCAGCCCGGTGACCACGGCGGCCCTCGAGCCGCATGGCCTGCGGCCGGCGGTGGAGGCGGACCGGGCCACGGCCGCCGGCATCGTGGAGGCCATCTGCCGGCACGACCAGGGCGCCGCAGGAGTTCTCCCACCGGCAGGGTCGCCCATGGCGGCGCATCTTCCCCCGACGTCCCGCGGCTGACCTGGGGCCCCCGGCGGTGCAGTCGTGGCGTCCCCGGGGTCGATAGCCAGAGCAGCCTGCGGCGCGACCTGCGGTCGGTGCGGGCGCCTGGGGAGAACGCATGAGTCGTCCGCAACCGCCCTCCACACTCGTGATCTGCGCCGCGGCGCCGCGGCAGCCGCTGAACGGCCGAGCCGCGGACTGGCCGGCGACCGCCCGATCGCTCCCCGTGCCGGTCACGTGGCTGGTCGGCGTCGACGCCCTGGCGGCCGCCGACGTCGGCCCCGAGGTCGAACTCGCGCTCGACGTACCCCCGGCGGCCTGCGGATCGCGGCAGCGGCTCCGCGATCTCCTGGCCCGCGCCCGCGATGTGGCGCCCACGATCGCGGCGGTGGTGCTGCGGGGGCCCACGCCGGTCGAGCACCGCGGCCTGCTGGTCGAGTGGGGCATCTCCGTCGCGATCGTGGACGAGTTCGCCGACGAGTCGCGGGGCTGCCGCCGGCCGGCCCCGCGCGGCTGGGCGTGCCGCAACGTGGTCTGGGGGCTGTGGGAAGTGCTCGTCTCCCCCGCCCGGCCCGGCGGTCTCGCCGGCTGGCTCGGGTTCAGCGGTCCGCCGCGGCTCAGGCCCGGCGGCCTGCATGTCCTCCGCAGCAACGCCGGCGGCACGGGATCGTCGAGCGCGTCCTACCTCACGCCGCGGCTGCAGCGCTGGGTCGGGTGGGCGGCGCAGCGGCGCGAGCGGGGCGCGGCGGACGTGGTCGGCCTGTCGGCCCTGCCCACGCTGATCTGCGGCGCCGGCCGGCAGCCGATGGCGGGCTCGGTGCTGCGGGCGGCCTGACGCGGCCGGCTCATCCGGGTCATTCGTGGCGCAGTCCCCATCGCTCACGCGATTGGGGCTTCCGGTGCGGGGTCCGGGGGGGTGCGCCGCGGGTTGAAAACCCGCGCTACTCT
Organism: Planctomycetota bacterium; assembly: GCA_016872925.1. GTDB lineage: Bacteria > Planctomycetota > Planctomycetia > Pirellulales > UBA1268 > QWPN01. The sequence continues at coordinate 8,313 of VGYR01000034.1, read as the reverse complement.
CAGGCACGGGTTGAAAAGCCGCGCTACTCTCAGGCACGGGTTGAAAAGCCGCGCTACTCTCAGGCACGGGTTGAAAAGCCGCGCTACTCTCAGGCACGGGTTGAAAACCCGCGCTCCGAAGGGCAGGAACTCAGCGGCGGGTTGAAAACCCGCGCTCCGACCAGGCACGGGCGGCCCCGAGCCTCGCGAACGCGCGAGGCTCACCGGTGGACCCGTATCAGGCCCTGCTCCGCGAGCCGATCGACCAACTCAGGTAGGCCAGGATCGCGCCGGCGACGATGAAGCCGATGTCGGCCGCGATGCTCACCCGCTGGAACGGGAACGCCGCCACCAGGTCGGCGAGAAACAGGATCACGACGAGTCCCGAGACGATCAGGCCGGCGAGCGAGAGCACGTGCGGGAGGTTCCGGGTGGGGCGGGAGGTGATTTCCAACCGCCAATTCCATACCATACCCTCGCGTTCGCGGGGAGGCGCCGCCGGGCTGCGGCGTCCGGATCGCCTGCGGATCGTACGTCCGGAACCGGAGCGGCAGCCGTGGGCCAATCAGCAGGTCGCATCGCCGTCTACACGGGCTCGTTCGACCCCGTCACCCTCGGCCACCTCGACGTGATCGGCCGGGCGAGCCGGATCTTCGACGCCGTCGTGGTCGGCGTGGGCATCAATCCCGACAAGCAGCCGCTGTTTTCCCTGGAGGAGCGCGTCGACCTCGTGAAGGCCGCCGTGGCCGGCCTTGGCAACGTCCGGGTCGAGCGGTTCAGCGGGTTGTCGGTCGCGTTCGTGCGGGCGCAGAAGGCCCACGTGCTGCTGCGGGGCGTGCGGTCGCTGACCGACATCGAGGCCGAGTTCACGATGACACTGGCCAATCGCAAGCTCGATCCCGCGGTCGAGACGGTGTTCCTGATGGCCGACGCCGCCTACTCCCACATCTCGTCGTCGCTGCTCAAGCAGATCACGCCGCTGGCCGACGACGAGGCGCTGCTGCGGTTCGTGCCGCCGTCGGTCGTGGCGGCACTGCGGCGGAAGCTCGCCACCGGCTGACGTGCAGGCGTCCAGTTCACCTTTCCCTACCGCAAGCCAAGCCGCCCCCGAGCCGGCGCATCCACGGATCACGAAGGCGCTCTAGTTTTGCGGCGGTCCACCTTCGAGGTGGCGGCGCAGGTAGCGGGCCCGCTCGATGTTGCGATCCTTGGTGTCGAGTTCGACACCCCGCAGTTTCTGCAGGTGCGCGGGCTGGGTGCGGACGAGCAGCGAGTTCAGGTCGGCGAGGTTGACGTCGCCGATCAGGCCGAGGAGCACCCCCATCCGCACGCGGGAGAGGAGCTGCATCGTCTCCTCGGCCGTGATGGTCTGGGCCGTGCGGAGGATGCCGAAGGCGCGGCTCACCTGGTCGTGCACGTTCTGCTGCGTTTCGCGGACCAGGAACTTGCGGGCCCGGCGCTCGTAGTCGATCAGCACCGGCACCACGTCCCCCACCTGTTCCACGAACTCCTCCTCCGTCCTGCCGAGGGTCGTCTGGTTGGAGATCTGGTAGAAGTCGCCCATCGCCTGGGATCCCTCGCCGTACAGGCCGCGGACGGCCAGCGAGAGCTTGTGCAGGCTGCGGAAGACCTTGTCGATCTGCCGCGTGATCACCAGGGCGGGCAGGTGCAGCATCACGCTGACGCGAATCCCGGTGCCGACGTTGGTGGGGCAGGCGGTGAGGAAGCCCCAGCGGTCGTGGAAGGCGTAGGGCACGACCCGGCCGATCTGCTCGTCGACCGAGCGGATCTGCTCCCAGGCTCCCCGCAGGTCGAGCCCACTGTGCATGCACTGGATGCGGAGGTGGTCCTCCTCGTTGATCATCAGGCTGACCTGCTCGCGGCCGTCGATGGCGACGCCCCGGGCCCCCTGGGCCTCGGCATGTTCCCGGCTGATCAACTGCCGTTCCACCAGGAACTGACGATCGATTTCCTCGAGGCGGCCGACGTCGATGTATTCCAGGTCGCTGCCCGCCGGAGACGTGGCGATCCGCTCGCGGAGAAACCGCTCGACCTCGCCCCGGTCCGTCTCCGACATCCGGCTGACGAACGGGTAGTGGGCCACGTTCCGGGCGAGCCGCACGCGGCTGCTCATCACGATGTCGGATTCCGGGCCGGTGCCGCGGAGCCATTCGCCGACGTCGCCGGCGAGGGTGTCAAGTCTCATCGCGGGCCCCGTCGCGACGCGGCTGGCTCGCCCCACGGACGTTGCCTCCCAGCCAGTGCTCCTCGACTCCGCGGATGGCGTCGCGGTGCTCACGGGCCCCCTCGTAGTCCTCGCAGGCGATCGCGTCCTGCATCTCGCGCCGCAGGCCGATCACGGCGGTGAACTGGTCGGTGGCCGCGGGCAACGCGCCGCCGGCAGCATCCGCCTCGCGGACGGGCGTCCGGCCGGCGTGCTGCGTGCTGCCGTGGATGTTGGAGATCAAGGGCTCGAGCTCCTTCTCGAAGTGAACGTAGTCGTGGGCGCAGCCGAGGCGGCCCTGGTTGCGGAACTCGAAGAACGTGATCCCGCACATCGGGCAGGCCTTCCTGTCGAGCGTGGCGAGATCATCGGCGGTTTGCCCGACCGAGAGCGCCCCGCCCGTCGGCTGCGAGGTTCCTTCGCCCCCCTCGGCGGCCCCTGACTGGTTGAGGTAGGCGCGGGCGTGATCCTCGCAGAGATGCACCTCGCGGACCTCGCCGGTCTCCAGTTCCGTGATATGGAACACCGCCTGTTTTTCGCACTGCTGGCACTTCACGGACCGGAGGCTCCTGAACGACTCCAATCATAGCCGGCCGGTCGGCTGCGGTCGCCCTCGGGCCGCCGCCGCCGCGTGTTGTTGGGCGGAGGGAGCGGGAGTAGGCTCACGCGGCTCCCGCCCCATCGCGTCGCCCTTCGCCCCATCGATGCCCCATCTCCCGGACAGGTCGCGTTTCGGCCAGCTGGCGCGGTCGCTGTCGGACGCGGGGCCCGCCGTGCGGCGGCTCGTGCCGGTCTACCGCCGGCTGTTCGCCGACGGCCTCACGCCCCTGTCGGCGTTCGCCAGGATCGACGCCGGGGCGGCTGCCTGCCTATTCGAGAGCGTCGTGGGGGGTGAGCGGGTCGGCCGCTACAGCTTTCTCGCGGCTGATCCGTTCCTGCGGTTCGAGGCGCAGGGCCCGGCGGTCCGGGTCACGGGCAGCGCGGGGGAGGAGTCGTTCGACTGCCCGGACCCACTCGCGGAGCTGGAGCGGCGGATGGCGATGTTTCGCACCGCCCGGCTGGCCGAGCTTCCGCCCTTCACCAGTGGCGTGGTCGGCTACGCCGGCTACGACGCCGTCCGCTACGTCGAGGATCTGCCCGACGCCCCCGCCGACGATCGCGGCCTGCCCGACGTGTCGTTCGGCTTCTACGACCGGATGGTCGTGTTCGACAACGTCACCAAGGCGATCGACGTGGTGGTGCTGGCCGACGTCGGCGACGGCAGCGATGCGGACCTCGTCCGCGGCTATGCCGGCGCCTGCGGCCGCATCGACGCCACGATCGCCAGCCTGTTCGAGGCCAGCGGCTGGCCGCCGCCGGCCGACATCGGGCCGCGGCGCGAGCCCGCCTGCCTGGGCGACGGCACGGCGCGGTCGTCCTTCGACCGGGAGTCCTTCCTCGCGGCGGTCGAGCGGTCGATCGAATACATCCGTGCCGGCGACATCTTCCAGGTGGTGCTCAGCAGGCGGATCGACCTGCCGTTCGCCGCCCCCCCCCTGGAGCTCTACCGGACGCTGCGGGTGGTGAATCCGAGCCCGTTCATGTTCTTCCTGCGGTCACCGTCGTGCACGCTCGTGGGCAGTTCGCCCGAGATCATGGTGCGGTGCGTGGACGGCACGGTCACGGTGCGGCCGCTGGCCGGCACCCGGCGCCGCGGGGCGACGCCCGAAGAGGATCGGGCACTGGCCGAGGAACTGCTCGCCGACCCCAAGGAGCGGGCCGAGCACGTGATGCTCATCGACCTCGGCCGCAACGACGTCGGCCGTGTGGCGGCGATCGGATCGGTCGCCCTCTCCGACGTGATGGTGATCGAGCGCTACAGCCACGTGATGCACATCACGAGCAACGTCACCGGCCGTCTCGCCCCCGGGCTGACGGCCTTCGACGCCCTCCGGGCCTGCCTGCCCGCGGGCACGGTGTCGGGGGCGCCGAAGATCCGGGCGATGGAGATCATCGACGAGCTCGAACCGGTCCGCCGCGGGCCCTACGCGGGCGCCGTGGGCTACGTGGACTTCAACGGGGCCATGGACACCTGCATCGCGCTGCGGACGGTCGTGATCGCGGGGGGCAGGGCCTTCGTGCAGTCGGGCGCCGGCGTGGTCGCCGACAGCGTCCCCGAGCGGGAGTTCGAGGAGACGCTCAACAAGGCCAAGGGACTGCTCGTCTCCATCGAGATGACCAACGAGCGGCTCGCGGCCGGGCGTCCGGGCTGACCGCGAGGCAACGCATGATCCGCTGCGAGCGTGCCACGGTCGAGCGGGCCGGCAGGGTGGTGGTGGAGTCGCTGACCCTCGCGGTCGCCGCCGGGGAGGCGCTGGCGGTGGTCGGTCGCAGCGGTGCGGGCAAGAGCTCGCTTCTGGCGGCGGTGGCCACCGCGCTGCCGCTGCACGCCGGGGAGATCCTCGTCGACGGGCGATCGGTGGTCCGCGCGGCCGAGGACGTGCGGCGGCGGATCGGCTACGTGCCCGATCGGCTGCCGGCCTGGCCGGGACTGCGGGCGGAGGAGTTTCTCGAGGTGTTCGCCGCGGCGGCGGGCCTGCGGGCCGCCCGGCTCCGCTCGGCCGTCGAGCGGGCCCTCGACATGGCCGGACTGGCGGCCGAGCGCGCCGCACCGCTCGACGACCTGCCCGCCGGGCCGCGGAAGCGGCTGCTCGTGGCCCGGGCGCTGCTGCACGATCCGCCGGTGCTCCTGCTCGACGACCCCTTCGGCGGCCTCGACCCGCTCGAGCGGCGGGACATGGCCCGGCTGATCGGCGACGCCCACCTGATCGACCGCACGGTGCTCGCGGCGATCGACGATGCGGACGTGCCCGCGTGCTTCACGCATCTGGCGGTCCTCGAGGACGGGCGGTTGCGGGCAGTCGGCCGGGCCGTGCCCGGGGCGTTCGCCGCCGGCCGCTCGTGGCGGTGTGCGGCGGTCTGTCGCGACGCGGCGGAAGCGGCGGCCCGGGCCCTCAGCGGGCGGGTGTCGGAGATCCAGGTCGAGGACGGCGATCGGGTGCGGTTCGCGCTCGACCCGCGGCAGACCTCGCTGGGCGCGGTGGTCGCCGGGCTCGCGCAGGCGGGGATCGTCGTGGAGTCGGCGGGCTTCGATCCGCCCTGGCCGGCGCAGTTGCTGTCGTGAGCGGAGTCGCAGCACGGCGCACGATCCAAAGCGGGGGTTTTCAATCCGCGGGGCACGCCTGTGGGCTCCGCCCTCGGGAAGCGTCACCGCGTGAGCGGTACGGCCGAACCCCGCCGGATCGTGGCGTCAGCCCTCGCCCCAGATCCGCCGCACTTCCGTCAGCCCCTCGACGCACACGTCGTACTCGTCCGAGAGCCGCTCGAAGAGGAGTCGCTCCGCGGCGGCGTCCTCCGGCTCGAGTGTCGCCGCGAGGTGGTAGGCCCGCTTGCCCGTCGAGCGATAGGCCGCCAGCCGGTCGATCGGGCCGGGCGCCTCCGCGCGGCGAAGGGCCTCGGGATAGAGACCGCTCCAGAACAGGGTCACGTCGCCGATGTGACGGTATTCCTCGCGGGCCTCGTCGGGCTTCGGGTGCCCAGCCACCGCGACGAGCAGCCGCGTCACGTCGGCCGCCTCCGGCGTCGGCGCCGGCCTGCCGGCCGCGTCGTTTCGCAGGAATCTCACCAACAGCAGCGACACGTAGTCCACCAGCGGCGGGTCGACGACCCCGAGCCGCGCGTGAAACGCGTACTCCGTCAGCCCCCGGAAGAACCGATCGATGTCGGACGGGTCACGGGCAGAAAACATGGCAGGCTCGCACGCGAGGGGCACGCCGGCTACTGTTTCTACGTCTCGTTATAGGTTTTCGTTCCCCGCGGCTGCCAGACGGATTCCGATGACGATCGAGGGCTGGGCATCGCTTCCGATCCTCCTGGCCGCCGGCCGCGAGGAGGCCCTCCGGCCGCTGCTCCTGCAGCTGGTCGTCATCATCCTGGCCGCCCGGGGGGGCGGCGTCGTGGCCCGCTGGCTGCGGCAGCCGAGCGTGGTGGGGGAGATCGTGGCCGGGCTGCTGCTGGGGCCCTCGGCCTTCGGGGCGTGGTTCCCCGACCTGTTCGCGGCGGTCTTTCGCGGCGGCGTGGCGGCTCCCGGCGGAGCCCTCGAGGCGTCGCTCACGAGTTTCAGCCAGGTTGGACTGATCCTGCTGTTGTTTCTCATCGGGGTCGAGTTCGACTTCTCGCACGTCCGCCACCAGGGGCGCCTGGCCGCCGGCATCTCGCTGGCCGGGATTGCCGCGCCGTTCGTCCTCGGCTACGGCCTGGCGCTGGTGATGACGCCGCGGCTGGGAGCGCTCGGCGGCGAGTCCACGATCGATCCCCGGTCGTTCGCGCTGTTTCTGGGCACGGCCATGTCGATCACCGCGATCCCGATCCTCGGCCGGATCCTCATCGAGATGGGCATGCAGCACACGCCGCTCGGGGCGACGGTCGTCGCCTCGGCCGCCTGCGACGACGCCGTGGGCTGGACGCTCCTGGCGGCGGTGTCGGCGCTGGCGACGGGGGGCTTCGAGGCGGGCCGGATCGCCGGCATGGTGGCGGCCACGCTCGGCTTCGCGGCGGCCTGCCTGTTCGTGGTGCGGCCGCTGCTGCTGCCCGTGCTCGAGCGGTCGGTTCGCGACGATGCCGCGGGCGATCTCGGGCCGCGGCTGCCGCTCGGCATGCTCTCGGTCGTGCTGGCGCTGCTGTTCGTGGCCGCCTGGATCACGAGCCGGATCGGCATCTTCGCGATCTTCGGCGGCTTCCTCCTGGGGGCGTCCCTGTCGGGCGTGCCGAAGGTCCGTAGGGCGCTCGCGGCGCACCTGACCGACTTCGTGACCGTGTTCTTCCTGCCGATCTTCTTCACCTTCACCGGCCTGCGGACCAACATCGGGTCGCTGGGCACGCCCGAGGCGGCGGGCTGGTGCGCTGCCGTGTTCGCGGTGGCGGTGCTCGGCAAGTGGGGCGGCTGCGGCCTGGCCGCCCGCATCGGGGGCATGCCGGCCGGCGAGGCGTCGGCCGTGGGCGTGTTCATGAACACGCGGGCGCTGATGGAGCTGATCGTGATCAACGTCGGCATGGACCTGGGCGTGATCCCGCCGGCGGTCTACTGCATGCTCGTGCTGATGGCGATCGGCACCACGCTGATGGCCACGCCGCTGGCGGCGCGGCTGCTCCGCGGCAGCCCGTACGAGCCCACGCTCGTGGCCCGCGGATTCCTCCGCGGCTGACCGGCTCAGCCGTCCGGGTCGTCGAGCAGTTGCTGGAGGCGGGCCGCGTGTTCGGGGATGCACCTCGCCAGCCACGAGGCGTCGATGAGCCCAAGCGAGATCATGTCGCGAAGATGCGTGCGATCCTTGTCACGAAACGAGGTAAGCTTCATGCGCACGAGGGGCTCGAGCGACACGACGTGGTAGTTGTCGGCCAGCTCCCGCTCGGTGACGTCGGCCGTCGGCAGTGGATAGGATTCGCGGACCTTCTCGCCGGCAAACAGGAGATGCACGGCGTCTCGCGGGCTGCCGCCGGGGCCGTCGATGAAGCAGGTCACGTCCATCACGGTCGCCTGCACGAAGCCCGCCGCTTCGAGGGCCGCCTTGACGGCCTCAAAATCCGCACGGCGGACCAGGACGTCGACATCCTGCGTGTTTCGTACGGCGGCACGGTCGACCCGCGATACCCAGGCCGCCACGGCATTGCCGCCGGCGACGGCGTAGGGGATGCCGGCCCGTTCGAGGGCGGCGGTGGCTCGCAGGGCACGTTCACGGACGGCTTGCACGGCCTCGATCATCCTCTGCCATGAGAAATCGCGAAGTTCGACCGCCACGCAACCACCTCGATCCTCGGAACCCGTTTTCGTCATTCCGCCAAGATCATCGTACCGTGCCCCACGCGGTCGGGCGAAGGCGGCATCGTCTCGCGGCGTCGCAAGCGGACGAAAGCGAGGGCGGTGGCTGCGATGCCGAGGCCGGCGAGCGGTGCGTTGGACATGGATGAATGACAGAAGGTGAGAGTCCTTTATGGGGCCGATTGGAGGCAACCAGAAGCCGGAGGCAGCTGCACGAGACCGAGGCTGGCATTGCACAGTGGAGGTCTTTCCC
>VGYR01000033.1 GCA_016872925.1 Planctomycetota bacterium | reverse complement strand
CTGCCTGGTCCACGGATGCCAATACGAGGCAACGTGGTGTCGACTGGCAGATGAGAGTCAAAGACGCCCGCGGAAAACTCAAGTTCCTTTATCCGAAAATCAAGACGTGACGGAGCACGAGCGCGGCGTTCGGGCACGTCCGCCCTCGGCTCACGGCGGCACTCTGGGGAAGGCCGACCGGCTGGGCGATCCCTCGACCGTTGATCCCCGTTGACCCCGCATCCGCCTTTCCACTACCTCCCCGATGTCCCGTCACTCCGCCTTCCGGCTGTTGCTCCGATGCGCCCGCCCCCGGCGACCGTCCCGTGGCTGCTGCCGCTCCTCGTGATCGCCGCGGGGGGCTGCGCGATCGTCGGCGAGACCAGCCCGCGAATCGACACGGTCGATGCCGACGACCCACGGCTCACGTCAGCGGCGAAACCGGCCCAGCGGACGGTGCCCGTGGAGGTGCTGTTTCTCCGCTGCGCCGCGGACGACCCCCTGCTGCACGACGACATCTGGACCCACGTCGACGAGCAGGCCGTCGATGCCGAACGGCGTCGGGCGCTCAACGCCAACGGTCTCCGCGTCGGCGTCGTCAGCGGCCGGCTGCCACCGGCTTTCGTGGAGCGGCTGGCGACCTCGGCCGATGCCGCGGACATGGTGGGCGGCGATGCACCGGGCGCGCGGCGGCGGCTGCAGTTGCTTCCGGGCCGTGGCAGCGAACTGGTCACCGCCGCCCGCCTGCCGAGCCTCGTGATCCTGGAGCAGCGGGATGGTTCGGTGCGCGGCGGAACCTACCACGACGCCACGACCCAACTGGCCCTCGACGCCCATCCGGCGGCGGACGGCCGAGTGCGGCTCGAGATGGTGCCCGAGATCCGGCATGGCCCGGTCGAGAAGTCGTGGGCCGGGGAGGACGGGATGTTCCGGCTGGAGACGGGCCAGCGACGGCACCGCCTGGACTACCTGGGCGTCGAGGTCACGCTCCCGCTCGACGGCATGCTGCTGATCGGTCCCGCCGGAGCGCCCTCGTCGAGCGTCGGCGACGGTCTGCTTCGGGACCAGGGAGAGGGCAACACCGTGAGGCTGCTGGTGATCCGACCGTTGGGGAGGAGCCTCGATCCGGTGTTTGCCGGCAGCGAGCCCGTCGATTCCGAGATTGCCCTTCCGGTCGCTCCCTCGATCACGGACTGAGCCGATCGCGGGCGCGAGCCCTGGCAAGGTAGGGGAAGCCTGACGCCCTGGCATGCTGCGGCGAATGCGGGTCCGTGGGACGCCGGCGGACGCAGGACGGCCTCGCGTGTTGAGGTGTCCGCGCGGGGGCGTGACGGCCGATCTTCTCCAGGACGAGCACCCTTGTGCCTGCGAGGATCGAGCGAAGTATGGCTGCCCCGTCGAGCGACTCGTCCCCCTCCCGACTCCGCCCGAAGTCGTACACCGTGTTTGCGGCGGCATTTCTCGCCGGCGCCGCGGCCGCCGTGGGCGTGAACCGGGTCCTCGACGTGCACCTGGCCCAGCGCCGGCCGCAGGTCGAGTGCGAACCCATCTTCGTCGCCCTCCGACCGCTGCCCCAGGGCTCGCCGGTGACGGTGTGGGACGTGGCCCTGAAGGACTGGCCGAAGGCGATGCTGCCGAGCACCGCCCTCCGGGCCGGAGACTCCTTCGAGGGATTCGTCCTGCGGCACGCCATCCGTGAAGGTCAGCCGCTGTTGGCCGTGCAGCTGATCCGCTCCGAGAGCGGGGCCGACGAAGCCTCGGGGGGCGAAACGTTCGTGCCGGCGGTCCCCGCGAGTGCCACGACGTCGCCGACCGCGGCGACGACGACCGGGGATCTCTGGACTCCGGCCGCCATGGACACTCAATCCGCAGCGCCAGTGGCTGATCTGGCCGCAGGGGCCGACCACGTCACCGCGGACGGTCCCCAGGAGCCGACGGCGGAGACCGTCACGCCCGACCCGCTGCCGGTGGATCAGCCATCCCCCCCGCAGCCGACCGCGGTGATCGCCGACGCGGAGTCCGAACCCGCGGAGTCCGAACCCGCGGAGTCCGAACCCGCGGAGTCCGAAGCCGCGGAGTCCGAAGCCGCGAAGTCCGCACCCGCGGAGTCCGAACCCGCGGAGCAGGCACCGATGGTGGCGGCTGTCGAACCCACGAGCCCGACGGCCGATCCTCCGGTCGCTCCGTCTCCGGCCACGACCGTGGTCACGACCCCATCGCAGCCGACGCCGGCCGACGAGATCACCTCGGCGGAGATGTCGGAGGCCGTGGCGACCGACGGGGCGACCGATGTGGCGACCATGCCGTCGGTGATCAAGCAGCCGGCCGTCGCCGCGACCACCCCCAGCCAGCCGCCGGCCGGTGACGCCGGACGGTATCTCGTCGTCCCCGAGCGAATCGCCCTCCAGGCCGACACCTCGTTCACGACCCCGCGGCCGCAGCCGCCAGGCCCGCCCGCGACCGCTCGTCCGTCGGCCGCGACGAAACCCCGCGCACCGACGAGAACCTCCGGCCAGACCGAGCCGCGCCGCGGCGCGCAGGCCGCCCCGCAGCCCCGGCAGCAGTCCGGCCCGGCGCCACGGTCACGCCCGCAGCCGCCCCCATCGAAAGACCCGAGCACGTCGTCCACACGTCGCGGGTGGATGCCTCCCGCGCTTGCCGCCGGCATCGAGGCGATCTCCAGTCCGTGGCAGGCCGCCGGTTCGACGTCCGGCCGCCCGCAGGGCGGCAGCCCGGCCAGACGCTGACCCGCGACGTGCCGCGACGTGCCGTCGGATCCGCTCGGCGGCCGTCAGGGCTCGATCACGAGCTTGCCGGCAAGCGCCGTTGACCGAGCGATGGTGGCCGCCTCCTGAACTGCATGCGCTTCCGCCGTCCGCGCGAGCGGAAGCAACCGGTCCACCGGTACCCGCAGCCGGCCCGACTGGAGCCAGCGGTTGATGTCCGCGGCGGCAGCGGCCTGCGTGGCGGCATCCGCCTTGAACATCACGAATCCCAGGAGCCGGCAGCCCTTGACGTAGAACGGGCCCACCGGAAAGGGCGGCCGCGCGTCGCGGCCCGCCATCACGACGATCCGCCCGCGATCGGCCAGCATCGACACGGCGCGATCGAAGTCGGGTTCGCGCTGTGTCTCCCAAAAGACGTCGACGCCCGTGGGCGCAGCGGCCCGAACCTGGTCCGCGAGATCGCGGTCGCGGTAGTCGAGCACGACATCCGCGCCGAAGCGGGCCACGGCGTCGCGCTTGGCGGGCGTGCCCGCGGTGGCGATCACGCGGGCACCGAGGGCCTTCGCGATCTGCACGACGGCCGAGCCCACGCCCCCGGAGCCGCCGTTGACGAACACCGTCTCGCCCGGCCTGACCTCCGCCTCGCGGACGAGGCCCAGGTGCGCCGTGATCGACACCAGCGCCGCAGCCGCAGCGTCGACGTCGCTGATGCCGGCGGGAGTCGGATACAGCCACCGCTCATCGACGGCGGCGAGTTCCGCGCAGGTTCCTTGGCGTCCGAGCAGCCCCTGATTGGAGCCCCACACCCGCATGCCCGGACGCAGGGCCGCGACCCCGTCGCCGACCGCCACGACTTCGCCTGCGAGATCGCAGCCCACCACGAACGGCGTCGGCAGCGGCATCGCCACGGCACCCGATCGAATGGAGGTGTCGATCGGATTGACCGCGCTGGCCCGCACGCGCACGAGCACCTCCCTGGGGCCCGGCACCGGATCGGGCAGGTCCCCCACGACGATGACCTCGGGGGGCCCGGTGCGGTTGATGAACGCCGCCCGCATCACGCGTGATCCCGGGAGCTGCCCGCCGACCGCAGCGCGAAGCCTGCACAGGCGACGAGTCCTCCGATGGTGGCCACCACCCAGAGCACGGCCGCGACGCTCTTTGCCAGCCTCGAGTATTGCTGCAGCCGGACCTCCACGGCCGACGGCGGGCGACCGAGACCTTCGTGCGACGCCTGCGTGTAGGCCGCGTGGACGGCGGCGATCGGTGCGGCCGCCACACCTTCACGGATCGCCCGCGGCTCCGGAGGGCGACCGATGATCGCGGCTCCCAGGGGTTGGGCCACCAGCGCCGCCAGCGCCGCCAGCGCCGCAAGCGCGCACCCTGCGAACATCATTCCCCGGCCCGAGTCCCACTCGGAGCGGGCGGGCGCTCCACGATCGTCGGCAGCATGGGCGGTCAGGTCACGGAGCCGTGGCACGTCGAGCGGCTGCCCGCAGGCGGAGCAGATCGTCCGCCCGCCTGCTTGTCCGGCGGTCACGCGCACGCGGGCCCCGCAGGAGCACGGGATGGAGAGCGGTTGGTCGGTGGTCACCATGTGTCGGGCGCGGAAGGCGGGGTGTCGGGCGCGGAAGGCGGGCGAGGCTCCAGCCGGTACCCGCGAACGGTCCGGGGCCTGGCCAGGTGGGCGAGTTCGGGAAACTGGATTGGGAAAGAGGTCCGGACGCTGTCAAGACGCGAATGCACGGCAGAGATTCTCCGGCCGGATTTTTTTACCATCCGGGCTCCCGGGAAGGCTGGAAAATCTCGATTCCGCGAAAAAAAAACTGGCCCTCGGCACCCCACAACGGCATAATATTGCGTCCCCCCGGAACCCACGACGATGGCAAAAATCGACCGTGCGTCTTGCCTCGTTTGCCCAAGGTTCCGGAACTCGGGGGCACGCCCCTCTCTGCAAGGGGTTGTCAATCCGGCCGCGAGCCCTCTTCAGCAAGGGTGCCGACGGTTGCCTGGCGGACCGCCACTGCACTGGACTTGCGGTCCCCTTGAATCAGACTGACCCCGCTTCGAAAGATGCCTTGGTGCGGTAGGCACCCGCGGCCGGAGGACACCGGCCATGGATTGATCGAACGATTCGCGAAGGAGTTTCGCCTTGTACGACTCGCTGCTGGATGAACTCGAGGACGACGTCGTCTCCAATCCTCAAGAAGTCGAGGAATTGACCGAGAAGGTCGTCGACGCCGAAGAGGCCGATGCCGAGCTCCTCGTGGAGGATGCGGACGTTGCCGGCATTCCCGAGAGGGAGATCGAGGCGGAAGTCGAGCAGGAGGCGGATGCCGCGGGCGAGGCCGAGGAGTCGCTGATCGAGCAGGTGGAGAACTGGTCGGACGACCCGGTTCGCATGTACCTGACGCAGATGGGCGAGATCCCGCTGCTGACCCGCGCGCAGGAGATCTTTCTCGCCCGGCAGATCGAGACCACGCGGGCCCAGTTCCGCGCCAAGCTGCTGGAGTGCGACTACGTCTGCCAGCAGGCGTATCGGGTTCTCGTCCGGGTCCACAAGGGGGAGCTGCCCTTCGACCGCACGGTGCAGGTTTCGGTGACCGACCGCCTGGAGAAGGAACAGATTCTCGGCCGCCTGCCGCACAACCTGCGGACGCTCGATGTGCTCATCCGGCAGAACAAGGCCGACTACCGGATCGCGCTGTCGAAGAAGCACCGCATGGCGGAGCGTCGTGAAGCCTGGGCGCGACTGGGCCGGCGGCGCAAGCTGTGCGTCAGGCTGATCGAGGAACTCGGCCTGCGGACGCAGCGCATCGAGGCGATGATCCCGACCATGGAGCGGTTTTTGCTCCGCGTCAAGGAACTGCGGGCGCGGATCGAGGCGCACAAGAAGTCGAAGCAGCCGCCGTCCGGGCGGCAGAAGCTCGTCGAGGAGTACCGCCAGATCCTCAAGGGCTGCCAGGAGACGCCCCGCAGCCTGCGGCGGCGGGTCGATGAAATCTGCGGCATCTTCGCCCGCTACCAGCAGGCGAAGCGGGGTCTGTCCGAGGGCAACCTCCGGCTCGTGGTGTCGATCGCGAAGAAGTACCGCAACCGCGGGCTGTCGTTCCTCGACCTGATCCAGGAGGGCAACGCCGGCCTGATGCGGGCGGTCGACAAGTTCGAGTACCGCCGCGGCTTCAAGTTCTGCACCTACGCCACCTGGTGGATCCGGCAGGCGATCACCCGTGCGGTGGCCGACCAGAGCCGCACGATCCGGATCCCGGTGCACATGGTGGAGACGATGAGCCGGGTGCGGAACGTGGCCCGGCAGCTGCTGCAGGAATACGGCCGGGAGCCGACGATCGAAGAGATCGCCGCCCGCGCCGGCACGCCGGTGGACGAGACGCGGCGGGTGACGGCGATGAGCCGCTATCCGATCAGTCTCGATCGCCCGGTGGGCAACAGCGAGGACAGCCACTTCGGCGACCTGCTGCCCGACACCGGAGCGGAGAATCCGGCGGTGGGCGCCGCCCAGGAGATGCTGCGGAACCGGATCGCGAAGGTTCTCAAGAGCCTCTCCTACCGTGAGCGGGAGATCATCAAGCTCCGCTATGGCCTCGGCGACGGCTACAGCTACACGCTCGAGGAAGTGGGCCACATCTTCAAGGTGACCCGCGAGCGGATCCGGCAGATCGAGGCCAAGGCCGTCCGCAAGCTGCAGGCTCCGGCCCGCAGCGAGGAACTCTCCGGCTTTATTGACTGACTCCACGCGAAACATCGGCCTCCCGCCGATTTTCGCGTGGGCAGTCGGCGCGCGGCCGCTGCCAAGGGAGTCACGCGCGGTTCAGTCCCCATCGCGTACGCGATCGGGGCTTCCGCTGCGGGGTCTGCGGGGATGCGCCGCGGGTTGGAAACCCGCGCTCCGAAGGGCAAGGGCGGCACGCGCGTCGCTATCATCTGAACCTGACACCCCTCTCCCGGAGCCACCTCGCCATGCAGCGTCTCACCCTGGCCCTTCTCGCCTGCACCGCCCTGCCCTGCTGCGCCGCCGATCCGGCATTTCCGCGCACCACGATCGATCTGGGATGTGTCGTCTCCGACCTCGACGCCGCGGTCCGCTTCTACACGGAGGGTGTCGGCTTCCGGGAGGCTGCCGGCTTCGAGGTGCCGGCCGAACTGGCCCGCGACGCGGGGCTCACCGACTCCAAGCCCCTCGCCGTCCGCGTGCTGGTGCTCGGGGAAGGCGCAGACGCCACGAAGCTCAAGCTGATGCAGGTGGCCGGCACTGAGCCGCGGACGGGGGACACCGAGTTCATCCACTCGCGCACCGGATTCCGCTACCTCACGATCATGGTGGCGGACACCGACGCGGCGTTGGCCCGGCTCGCGGCGATCGGTGTCCGGCCGATCGCCAAGTCGCCGGTCGCCCTGCCGGACGGCCTCGGCGGGCGACTGTTCCTGACGTGCGTCCGCGATCCCGACGGCAACCTCGTAGAACTGAT
This sequence comes from Planctomycetota bacterium, assembly GCA_016872925.1. GTDB lineage: Bacteria > Planctomycetota > Planctomycetia > Pirellulales > UBA1268 > QWPN01. The sequence continues at coordinate 15,501 of VGYR01000033.1, read as the reverse complement.
CGGCCCGCGCAGCAGCCGCTGATCAGCGCTGCGGGATCTTGCCGTTCCGCTCCAGCCAGGCGACGACCTCCGCGGCGAGTTCGTCCGGACGCCGGGCGGCGGAATCGACCGTGAGTTCGGCCGCGAGCGGCTCCTCGTAGGGGTCGTCGATGCCGGTGAAGCCCTTGATCTCGCCGGCCCTGGCCTTCTTGTAGAGCCCCTTGGGATCGCGGCCCTCGCAGACCGCGAGCGGCGCCTTCACGTAGACCTCGACGAAGTCGCCGGGGGCGAGCAGCCGCCGGACGGCGTCGCGGTCGCGGCGGTAGGGGCTGATGAAGGCCGTCAGGGTGATGACCCCGGCCTGGGCGAAGAGGTCGGCCACCGAGCCGATCCGCCGGATGTTCTCCTCGCGGTCGGCGGCGCCGAAGCCGAGGCCGAAGCGGGCGGCGAACTCCTTGCCGTGTCGCTCCTCCAAGAGGGCCGGCGCGGCCGAGAGGCCATGGCGGACGTTGTCGCCGTCGAGGACGAAGGTGCGGCAGCCCCGCTGGTGCAGCAGGCGATCGACGGCGTTGGCCAGCGTGCTCTTGCCGCAGCCGGAGAGGCCGGTGAACCACAGCACGCAGCCCTGGTGCCCGGCGGCCCGCTCGCGATCCGCGCGGCTCACCGCATGCTCGTGCCAGCGGACGTCGACCACTTCCTGCGGCCTGTCGGATGTTCGCTCGGTCATGCTTCCTCCGGGCCTACGGCGGCGGGCCGCTTGTCACCAGGCGTCGAGCCGCACCTGAAACTCGATCCGCTCGGGATCGGCATCCGGCGTGACCCCCGGCCGCGCGACGACCAGCCGCACGGCATCGCCGGGAGCGCGGCGACCGATGCGTTCCATCAGCTCCTCGAACCCGGCCACCGCGTCGTCCTCGATCGAGACCACGACGTCGCCGCTCCGCAGGCCCGCCTGATCGGCGGCGGAGCCCGGCTCGACGGTGCGGATTTCGCAGGGGCCGGCCAGGGCGACCGACGTGACGCCCAGGCGGCCACCGACGCGCACGTCGAGCCGGGCGGCGGGCAGTCGCGCCGCGAGCTGCCGGGCCTGCTCCGGCCCGGCCCCCGTGCCGAACAGATCGAGCCGCTGAAGGCCGCCGAGGCCGCCGAGCACGTCGAGCATGCCGGCGTCGACGGGCACTCCCCGCACGCTCACCACGACGACTCCGCGCACCCTCGCCAGCTCGCGGAAGTCTTCCGGCCGCCCCTTCCAGGAGGCGTCGATCGACACGTCCAGGCCGCCGCCGTCGATCGCGTGCCGTTCGCGGATCACGGCCCCGAGCGCCTCCAGTCGCTCCCGGGCGGCAGCGGCGACGGCCAGGGAGTGGAACGCGTACGCGTCGGCCGCCAGCCGCGCCGCGTGGTGGCCGTCGTCCGCGGCGGCGAGCGCGGCCAGGCAGCGCTCGGCGGCTGCCGCGGTCACGGTGTCGGTGGCGGAGATCATCGCGGTCACGATCTCCACGCCCCGGGCCGATGCTTCCGGGTCGTCCGCCCTGATCACCCGCTCGAGCCCGGGCAGGGCGGCTGCTCCCGCGGCCACGAGATCCCGGGCGGCCGCCTCGCGGCGGGCGTACTGCGGCGACGACAACTGCCCGATCCAGGCGTCGATCTCGTCGGCGCGGGGCGGGCTGGCAGCCGCGCCCGACCCTGGCGCTCCCGCCAGGGCGACCCACACGAGCAGGCAGGCTGACGGACGCAGGGCCATGAAACCTCCGGCTCGTGCCGAATATACCAGCCCCGGGACGCGATCGGCCCGGGGGGTAGGATTGGTCACTCGCTCGCGCACGTCCATGCCGCTTCCGATCACTCCACCGCCGCGTCCCTGTCCGCCGCTGCCCACGTCGCAGGCCGAGATGGCGATGCGTGGCTGGGACTTCGTCGACGTGGTGCTCGTCAGCGGCGATGCCTACGTCGACCACCCGAGCTTCGCCAACGGACTGATCGCGCGGTTGCTCGAGGCCGCGGGCTTCCGCGTGGCCGTGCTCGCGCAGCCCGACTGGGCCAGCTGCGAGCCCTGGCGGCAGTTCGGCCGACCCCGGCTCTTCTTCGGGATCTCCGCCGGCAACATGGACTCGATGATCAACCACTACACCGCCAACCGGAAGGTGCGGAACGACGACGCCTACTCGCCGGACGGGGCGATCGGCCGGCGGCCCGACCGGGCCACGCTCGCCTACTGCCAGCGGTCGCGGGAGGCGTTTCCCGGGGTGCCGGTCGTGGCCGGCGGAGTGGAGGCGAGCCTGCGGCGGCTCGCCCACTACGACTACTGGAGCGACACCGTCCGGCGGTCGATCCTCATGGACTCGAAGGCCGACCTCGTGGTGTTCGGCATGGGCGAACGGACGGTGCTCGACGTGGCCCTGCGGCTCGCCGCCGGCCAGTCGGTGCGGGAACTCCGGGAGCTGCGCGGGGTGGCCTACCGGCTCGGCGCCAGCGAGCCGCCTTCCGCCGGCGGCGACACGCTCGAGCTGCCGGCCTACGAGGCGGTCGCGTCCGACCCGCTGGCCTTCTGCGAGATGACGCGGATCTCGCACCTCGAGACGAATCCGCACAATGCGCGGCGGCTCGTGCAGCGGCATGGTCGCGAGGCGGTGGTCGTCAATCCGCCCGCCCTGCCGCTCGAGCAGGGGGAGATGGATCAGGTCTACGGGCTGCCCTTCAGCCGCCGACCCCACCCCTCCTACGGCGCCGCGCGCATCCCGGCATTCGAGGTGGTGGAACACAGCGTGCAGATCATGCGGGGCTGCTTCGGCGGCTGCACGTTCTGCTCGATCACGGCGCACGAGGGGCGGATCATCCAGAGCCGCTCGCAGGAGTCGGTGATCACCGAGATCAAGCTGCTCGCCGCGCAGCCCGGCTTCAAGGGCACGGTGTCGGACATCGGCGGTCCGACGGCGAACATGTATCAGATGCGGTGCACGCGGCCCGAGGTGGAGGCGAAGTGCCGGCGGCTGTCGTGCGTGCACCCCACGGTCTGCAAGCTGCTCGGCACCGACCACGGCCCCCTCAAGGCGTTGATGCGCGAGGCCCGCACGGTCACGGGCGTGAAGCGGGTGCTCGTGGCCAGCGGCGTGCGGATGGATCTGGCCCGGCGCGATCCCGAATACCTCGAGGAGCTCGCGGCCCATCACGTCGGCGGCCATCTGAAGGTGGCCCCCGAGCACACCGACCCCGAGGTGCTCGACCTGATGAAGAAGCCCTCGGCGGACGACTACGTGGAGTTCGACAAGGCCTTTCAGGAGGCCAGCCGCCGGGTCGGCAAGCGGCAGTACACGGTTCCCTACTTCATCGCCAGCCACCCGGGCAGCGGCATCGAGCAGATGATCGACCTGGCGGTGTTCCTCAAGCGGAACGGCTACAAGCCCGACCAGGTGCAGGACTTCATCCCCAGTCCCTTCGACATCGCCGCCTGCATGTATCACACGGGCCTCGACCCGATGACCCGCCAGCCCGTGACGGTGACGAAGGGCCTTCGCGATCGGCGGATGCAGCGGGCCCTGCTGCAGTTCTTCAAGCCGGAGAACTACTTCGAGGTCCGGCGGGCGCTGGAGCAGGCGGGGCGTCACGACCTGATCGGCAGCGGCTGCGACTGCCTGATCCCGGCGCGGCCGCCGCAGGCGGCCCTCGACCGACGGCGGAGCGAGGCAAATCGGGCGGTCACCGAGCGGACCTCCGGGGATCACATCCGGGGCCGCCCCGCCGCCGGGCGGGAAGCGGACGGAATCACTCCCGACCCGCGGGCGGGCGGGCGGAAGCAGGGCCGGCGGCGCCGGAGCATCGGCTATCGCCCCAAGCGGCCGGGGCAGCGCGGTGAATGATCAAGTATCTCGGCTCCAAGCGGCGGCTGCTCGACCTGATCGGTGACGTGATCGGTCGCGTCGCCGACGGCTCGCCGGTGCTGGATCTGTTCAGCGGCACGTCGCGGGTGGGGCATGCGCTCAAGCAACGCGGCTTCCGCGTGATCGCCAACGATCACAACGCCTACGCCCTGGCCCTGGCCCGCTGCTACGTCGAGGCCGACCGCGAAGACGTCGATCGCGACGCCCGCGTCCTGATCGACGAGTTCAACCGGCTGCCCGGCCGGCCCGGGTACTTCACGGAGACCTTCTGCGAGCGGTCGCGATTCTTTCAGCCGAAAAATGGCGGGCGAATCGACGCGATCCGCGAGGCGATCGCGGCGAAGTGCCTGCCGCCCGACCTCGAGGCCGTGCTCCTGGTGGCCCTGATGGAGGCTGCCGACCGGGTCGATTCGACCACCGGCGTGCAGATGGCCTACCTCAAGTCGTGGGCTCCCCGCGCCCAGCACGACCTCGACCTGCGGCTTCCCGACGTGCTGCCCCGGTCAGCCGCCGGCTGCAGCGAGGCTCACGGCCTCGACGCGCTGGCGGCGGCGCGGCGGTTTCCGGCCGCGGTCGCCTACGTCGACCCCCCGTACAACCAGCACTCCTACCTAGGCAACTATCACATTTGGGAATCGCTCGTCCGCTGGGACAAGCCCGAGGTCTACGGCGTGGCCTGCAAGCGGGTCGACTGCCGCAGCCGGCGGAGCGCGTTCAACTCGCGGCCGCGGTTCGCCGCCGCGATCCGGGACCTGCTCGAGGCCGTGCGGGCCCCGGTGATCGTGGTCTCTTTCAGCAACGAGGGCTGGCTCACGCGGGAGGAGCTCGAATCGATGCTCGGCAGGCTGTTCGCGGGCCGGGGCCACGTGGCGACCGTCGCCAGCGACTACCGTCGCTACGTTGGAGCCCAGATCGGCATCCACAACCCGCGGGGCGAGAAGGTGGGCACCGTCAGCCACCTGCGGAACACGGAGTACCTGTTCGTGGCGGCGGACCGCCCCGTCGCCGACCTGCTGGCCGACCTCCCCGAAGCGGCGGCCGGGCGAACCGCGGCCCCGTCGGATGCGTAGGACGCATCGTCACCGTCTCCGGGAGAATCCTGCCATGCGTAGTGCCCGCTCGTTCTGCCTCGCCGCTCTTGCGGTTGCAGCCCTCCTCGCCCTCGGCGGCACCGCCGCGGCCCGCAACCCCCGCAATCCCTACTCGAGCTTCAATCTTTCGGGCATCAACTATGGCTCGATGCAGTGGGAGAAGGCCCAGCGGCAGGGCAAGCGGGTCTGGCCCTACCACAACACGCCTGCGCGAAGCTATGCCCGGGGCAGCGCGGTGAGCGTGGGAGGCGTCGGCGGGTACGGCGGCGGCATCCGCACAGCCCCCCGCCGCTGGCGGCGGTAAGCGTTCGGCCGAATGACCCGTCGGCCCGCGTTACGCGCGGCTCAGTCCCCATCGCTCACGCGATTGGGGCTTCCGATGCGGGATCCGGGGGGGTGCGCCGCGGGTTGAAAACCCGCGCTCCTCTCAGGCACGGGCTGCCCCGAGCCGGCGCGTCAGGCCCGCGGCGGGTCGTCCTGGTACATGCGGTACTTCTTGGTGACGATCGCACCGCCCCGCTCCAGCGTCCGCCGGGAGAGATAGTTGCTTTCGAGTACCCAGGAGAACTCCACCTCCTCGAGCCCCCAGGCGATGAACCGCTCGTAGAGGCCGCTCATCAACACCAGGCCGATTCCCCAGGCCTGGTACTCGGGAATCACGTTGGTGCTGATCGCCCGCAGCCGCTTGATCGCCCGCTTGTTCCAGAGCAGCTTCATGAAGCCGAACGGGAAGAGGCGGCCGTCGATCGCCTTGATCCGGGGGTTGTAGTCGAGCAGGCAGAAGACGGCGCCCACGGGCTTGCCGCCGACTTCGGCCACGATCGCCAGTTCCGGCACGATCAGGTATTTGAGGCTCGCCGCCATGTGGTCGACCTCGCCGGGCGAGAGCGGCACGAAGCCCCACGTGCCGCCGAGACTCTCGTTGTAGATGTGGAGGAACATCCGCACCTCCTCGGCGAACCGGGTGGTGTCGAGCGGCCGCAGGGACACGCCGAATCGCTCCTTCACCCCCTGGATCATCGTGGCGAGCTTCGGGTCGATGCCCTCGAGCATCGACGCCTTGCCGTAGAAGGCGAACATGTCCTCGATCTTGCCGAACCCCGCATCCTCGACGAGGTGCGCGTACCACGGACGGTTGTGCGTCATCATGAAGAAGGGGGGCGTCTGGAAGCCCTCGATCAGCAGGCCGCACTCGTAGTTCAGCGTGGGATTCGCCGGGCCGCGGATGCAGGTCATGCCCTGGGCGTGCAGCCAGTCTCCCGCGGCCTGGAACAGCGCCCGGGAGGCGGCGACATCGTCGTCGCACTCGAAGAATCCGAAGAAGCCCCGTTGCTCGTGGTAGCGGTCGACGTGGCCGGCATTGACGATCGCCGTGATCCGCCCCACGTCGCGGCCTCCCCGCGTGGCGAGGAACGACCGGCTCTTCGAGCGTTCGTAGAAGGGGTGCGGCCGGAAGCCGAGCAGCTCCTCCTGCGACATGATCAGCGGGGGCATCCAGCACGGATCGTCGGCGTAGATCCGCCAGGGCAGGCGGACGAACCGCTTCTGCTGACCCCGCGTCTCGACCGGCTGGATGACGACGTCCGCCACGAAAACCTCCTTGCTGCATGCTGGGGCCGCATCTTCGGTGGCCGCGCGGAGCTTCGTCAATCGCGGCGTCCGCGACGTTCGTCGGGGGGATACAATCCCAGGAGTCGTTTCTCCGTCGCTCCCGGGCCCCTCCATGCCGCACATCCTCGTCGTCGAGGACGAGCAGCACCTCGCCTTCGGCATCAAGTTCAACCTCGAGGCCGAGGGCTACACCGTGACGGTGGCCGATGACGGGCCGGCCGCGCTGGGGCGGATGGCGGAGGCGACGTCGCCCGTCGACCTCCTCGTGCTCGACATCATGCTGCCCGGGATGAGCGGCTACGCCGTCTGCGAGGCGATCCGCGGGCGGGGCGACACGCTCCCCGTCGTGATGCTCACCGCCCGGACGCTCGTCGAGGATCGCATCCGCGGGTTCGACTCCGGAGCCGACGTCTACCTCCAGAAGCCGTTCGACCTCGAGGAACTGCTGTCGGTGATCCGCAGCCTGCTCTCGCGACGGGGCCGCGACGAACGGCCGGCCGACCCGACCCCGGCCACCGAGGCGGCGACGGTGCGGTTCGGCTCCGCGGCGGTCAACTTCGACACCTGGGAGGCGACGTGCCGGGGCGCTCTTGTGAAGCTCACGAACCTCGAGATGAAGCTCCTCAAGTACCTCGTGCAGCACGAGGGCAAGGTCGTGTCCCGCGAGGAGCTGCTCACGAAGGTCTGGGGCATGAGCCGGCCGCCGGCCACGCGGACGGTCGACACCTTCATGCTCAACCTGCGGAAGACGTTCGAGGAAGACCCGTCCCGGCCCGTGCACTTCGTCTCCGTCCGCGGCACGGGCTACAAGTTCGTCAGCGGCCCAAGAGCGTCGCCGCCGCCCTCCCCGGATCGGGCTGTTTGAGCAGCGACTCCCCGACGAGCATCGCCTCCACGCCCGCCGCCTCGAGACGCTCCACGTCGCCCCGCGTCCTGATGCCGCTCTCGGCCACGAGCACCACGTCGTCGGGCACGCGGCCGCGGAGCCGCAGCACAGTGTCGAGGTCGGTGGTCATCGTCTTGAGGTTCCGGTTGTTGATGCCCACGAGCGTGGCCCCGAGGTCGAGCACGCGCGGAAGGTTCTCCGCGTCGTGCAGTTCGACCAGCGGCGTCATCCCCAGGTCCAGGATGTCGCGATAGAGGCTTCGCAGCAGGCAGTCGTCGAGGCACTCGGCGATCAGCAGCACCGCGTCGGCGCCGTGCGCTCGGGCCTCGATCACCTGATAGCGGTCGATCACGAACTCCTTGCGGAGCACCGGCAACGGCACCGCGATCCGCGCGCTCTCGAGGTCGACGAGGCTCCCGCCGAATCCGCCGGCGTCGGTGAGGATCGAGAGGCAGCTCGCCCCCGCAGCCGCATAGCCGCCGACGACCTCCTCGATCGCGGCCCCCGGACGGATCTCGCCGGCGGACGGGCTTTTCCGCTTGAACTCCGCGATCAACTTGATCGGCCCCGGCGCGGCGAGGGCCCCGAAGAAGTCGCGCGGCGGAGGGGCGACGGCGAGCCGCCCCTCGAGGGCGGCGGTCGGCACCCGCTCCCTGGCCAGGGCGATCTCGGCCCGCTTGCGCGTCACGATCTGGTCGAGGATCTCGGGCATGGCTGGAAACCGGGGGCTCGGGTCGATCGCGACGGTCGCGCGATCCCCCGGAGTCTACCCGCAATGCCACGCGGTCGATCACCGCGCGGGCGGCTTCACGGGACGGCCGTCGTCGATCGCGATCAGGTAGGCGAGCGTGACCTCGTCGATCGTGTCGCCCAGAAACTCGACGTGGCCGTCGGCCCAGAGCGACTGGACTCCCGTCGGATGCGTGCTCCGGGGCGCGCTCGAGAGATACCGCCAGACGTCGTCCTCCTGCCACTCGCCGCAGGGCATGCCCCGGGACGTCGCCGCCGTGCCTTCAGCGGGGCAGGCGTAGAGCACGTCGACGTTGACCGACGGATCCCGGAGGTTCGGCCGCTGCGTGTGGCCGAGGCTCAGGGGAAAATGCCTGAACGGCGGAGCATCGGGGTACGGGTGCATGTCGAAGGCCAGCACGCTCGCCGCGTTCCAGCCCAGCGCCCAGGCGCCGCGGGCATCCCAGTCGGCGGACCCGCCGAGCACCTCGGAGGCGACCAGCGTCGACTGCGTGCCGTCACGCAGGCTGGCCAGGCGGGGTCGGGGCCGCCAGCCGAGTGCCCCCGGATGGCGGTGCTGAAACTCCACGTGGTAGGGACTCGCCCAGGCGGCGTAACTGCCCTTGGCACACGGCCGGCCGGCGGTGAACGTCTCGTGGCGAAAGGGCACGCCTCCGGGGTCTCCGGGGCAGGCGAGCACCGCCGGCCGCTCGGCCTCGGGGCCGGCGGCGGAATCCGGCGATCGCGGCTCGAAGATGCTCCTCGTCAGGTCGAACCTGTCGTACCGCGACTGCTCCTCGAGGTAGGGCAGCACCTGCACGAGCCACGAGTGCGACGTGCCGGATCGCGGGTCGACATCCCCCCGCTCCGACACGCTGCCCGACACCACCGCCGTGGGCAGCAGCCTGCGGGCCTCGTGGTGCGCGAGCACGGCGAGGCCGATCTGCTTGAGGTTCGCGGCACACGCCAGCCGGCGGGACGACTCCCGCGCCGCTTGCACGGCCGGCAGGAGCAGGCCGATCAGCAGGCCGATGATCGCCACGACCACCAGGATCTCGACGAGGGTGACGCCGCGCCGGACACCACGCGCCATGATGCCACCGTGCCGGAGAGTCAGTGCCGGAAGTGCCGCCTCGACGTGAACACCATCGGGATGCCCGCGGCATCCGCCGCGGCGATCACCTCCGCATCCCGCTTCGAGCCCCCCGGCTGGACGATCGCCGCGATTCCCGCCCGAGCGATCAGGTCGATGGAGTCGGGAAACGGAAAGAAGGCGTCGGAGGCGAGCACGCCGCCGCGGGCCCGGTCGCCCGCCTTCTCCAGTGCGATCCGCACGGCATCCACCCGGCTCGTCTGCCCGATGCCCGCACCGACGAGGCTCGTGCCCTGACAGACCGCGATCGCGTTGCTCGTCAGCCGGCGGACGAGGGTGAAGGCGAAATCGAGATCCTGCGTGAGGCCCTCGGCCAAGGCGGTCGTCGTGGCCAACCGCCAGGTCGCCGGATCGTCGCAGGCGTCGTCGGGCCGCTGAGCGAGCAGGGCACCGGCCACGCTCCGCAGCTCGAGCCCCGCGGTCGCCTCCCAGGGATCGCCGGCCGGCACCTCCACGAGCCGCACGCTCCCCTTCCACGTCGGCCGCGTGGTGAGCATCTCCACGGCCTCCGGCGAGAAGCCCGGCGCCGCCACGACCTCGACGAACAGCCCCGGGCCGCAGAGCACCTCGGCACAGTCGCGATCGAAGATCCGGTTGACCGCCACGATCGACCCGAAGGCGCTGGTGGGATGGGCCGCCATCGCCGTGGCGACCGCGCCGGCCACGGTGCCGGCCGACGCCGCGCCGCACGGGTTGGTGTGCTTGACCACGACCGCGGCGGGGTCCTGCAGCAGGCCCGCCAGCCGCGTCGCCGCGTCGAGGTCGAGCAGGTTGTTGTAGGAGAGTTCCTTGCCGCAGAACTGCCTCAGGCCCGCCAGGCCGAGGTGGGTGCCGGCCAACGCGTACATCGCCGCCGACTGGTGGGGATTCTCGCCGTACCTCAGCGGCAGCCGCCGCTCGAGCTCGAACGTGACCCGCGCGGGCAGCGGAGGGTCGTTCATCGCCGCCGGCACGGCGGCCGGCGGCACCGCCACGAGACCCGCGTGCCGGGCCATCCACCGGGCGATCACCGTGTCGTAGGTGGCGGTGTGCTCGAAGGCCACCGCCGCCAGGTGCCGCCGCTCCGCGAGCGTCGTGCCGCCGCGGGCGACCGCCGCGATGAAGGCGTCGTACTGCGCCGGACTGGTGACGACGCTCGTGAAGGCGTGATTCTTCGCGGCGGCACGGATCAGGCTCGGGCCGCCGATGTCGATCAGTTCGATCGCCTGCGCAGGTGAGCAGTCGGGCCGGGCGATCGCACCGCCGAAGTCGTAGAGGTTGACGATCACGGCATCGAACCGCTCGATGCCGTGGGCTGCGAGCACATGCAGGTCGTCGGGACGGTCGCCCCGCGCGAGGATGCCGGCGAAGATGTGGGGATGCAGCGTCTTCACGCGCCCGTCGAGCACTTCCGGGAAGCCCGTGATCGCCGAGACGTCGTCCACGGCCAGGCCGAGCTTCTCCAGGGCCGTGGCCGTGCCTCCCGTGCTGGCGACCCGGACACCGGCCGCCGCGAGGGCGGCGGCCAGCCGGTCGAGGCCGTGCTTGTCGAACACGCTGACGAGGACGCGGCGAATCGGCACGACGTCGACGGCCGGCGCTTCGGGCAGGGTCGCGGATGGATGCATGGCTCGATTAGACCAGCGTCATGGCCCGTGAACAGCCGGGGTCATACCGCGGGAAGTTCGACCTCGAACACCGTCCCGGGGGGCGGCTGGCGGCCGCGCACCCCCACCTTGCCGCGCATCTGCTGCACGAGCGACTTGACGAGAAACAGGCCCAGGCCCGTGCCGGGCGTCGACCGCTCCAGTTCGCTGCCGAGCCTCACGAAGCGACGGAACACCAGCGGCCGGAGCGGAATGGGGATCCCCGGCCCGTTGTCGGCCACGGCGATCCGCACCCGGCGGGCGTTGGTGCGGCTGACGGTGACCGTCACGGCGGGTGCCGGCAGCGAGTACTTGACCGCATTGTCGAGCAGGTTGCGAAACACGATCTCCACGTCGGCCGATCGACCCGCCACCAGAAACGGACCGTCGGCCGCCGTCTGGATGGTGATCGCGTCGGCGGGCACACCATGCCGCTGCACGACGGCCGAGCAGACCGCCCGCAGCACGCTCTCGACGTCGGCCCGGTCGTCCCCGGCGCGGGGCCGCCGCTGGAGCGTCTTGGCGGCGTCGAGGAGGTGGTCGATGAGCGTGTCGAGGCGCTCCACGTCCTGGAGCATGATCCGGTGAAAGTCGGCCTGTTGCTCGGCCGGGACACTCCGTCGGGTGAGGGTCTGGAGCGAGAGCTTGAGCGACGCGAGCGGGCTCTTGAGCTCGTGCGTCACGCTGTCGATGAAGTTGCTCTGCCGCTGCGACAGCGCGATCGCCTTCACGGTCAGGGCCAGGTAGACGATCACTCCCGCCAGGACGACCACCAGCAGCGCCACCCCGACGCCGAGCACGGCCCAGTAGAAGGCCGCGTTCCGCGAACCCAGCGCGGCCGCGACGCTGACGAGCACCCAGCCGACCGTCAGGGCGAGCAGTGCCGCAATCAGCACCACGCCGAGGAGGATCGGCCAGCCGAGGGAGCGACGCGGTTCCATGGGCCGGTTCCGAAAAGCCTGCCGCGGAACGCCGCGACTGCCATATGCTGGTGCCGGTCATCATGATGACGTCCCTCCCTGCCGACCGCGAATCAACCCTCTCCCCGACCGGTCCGCGGAGCCGTCAGCCGCCGGCATTCACGGCCGGGCGGCTGAGCGTCGCGTTCACCTGGGCCGGTGACCGCTGGCAGCATGCCGTCACGATCGACGGCCGACCGCTGGCGACGTCGCTCGAACACACCGCCGACGGCCGTGATCCGGAGTGGCCCGCCTCGCCGCCGCTGGTGGAACTCTCCACCGCGAGCACGGGGGCCGGCCTCGCCGTCCTCGGCGTCGGCCGGGCCGGCCGGAGCCACTACTCGGCGAGTTTCACGCCGCTCGTGGCCGAGCCCGACACGGTCCTCGTCGAGATCGCCTGCCGCGTTTCCGAGCCACCGGCCTGGCTGGGCTCCACCTACGTCATGGCCGGCAGGCCGGTGCGGATCGTCGCCGCACCGCCCGAGACTGGACCGCCGGTGACCGTGCGGTGGGCGTACACGGCGGGCCCGGCGGGCCTCTTTCCGCTGCCCCCGACGGCGACCGACACCGGCCGCTGACCGTCGGCTGCCGCGGCATCTTGCGATCGTCTCGGCCATCGATCACATTTCAGCGATCGAAGCCTCCCGTTCCGCAGGCCGGACCCGCACATGTTTGACGTCGTCGAGCGGCTCAAGTCCGAGTGGACCGACAAGTACGTGGTCGTCGACTCGACCGCGCCCGAACTCGCCCGCTTCGCCCGGTCCACGGGGCAGGTGAAGACGGTCAACATGAACGGCCGCTGCCTGGTCGAGTTCGACCAGTACAACAACGTCGGCTGGTACGACATCGACCCAGCGTGCCTGAAGGTCGTGCCGAAGCCGGCGCCGAAGCCCGCCGACGCGAAGGAGAAGTCGGCCAAAGCCGACAAGGCAGCCAAGCCTGCAGCCAAGCCTGCAGCCAAGTCCGCCGCCAAGCCGGCCGCCGCGCCTGCGGCCGCGAAGAAGCCGTCGACGGCCGACATCCTCGCGGCGGCCCGCGGCACGGCCGCGGCGGCCAAGCCCGCCGCCGATGCCGCGCCGGCGACGGGGGCGAAGCTCTCCACCGCCGAGATCCTCGCCCGCGCCCGCGGCGGCAAGGCCGCACCCGCGCCGCAGCCGGCGGCTGCCGAGGAGCCGGCGCCGGAGGCCGAGCCGGTCGTCGAGAGCCGGCCTGCCGCCAAGCCCGCGACTGTGGGGAACAAGGCCGCCCTCCCGACGAGCACGGCCGAAAAGATCGCCTGGTGCCGGGCCCACGACGCCAAGGCGTGACGTCCGGAATCGAGACCGCGACCCAGCCGGGACCCGCGCCCGAGGAGACCTCCATGCACCGCACCGCCGTCGCCCTGGCCTTGGTTTGTGCCCTGACGATCGTTCCCGGCTGCAGGCGGCTGTCGCAGCATCCGATCGTGAAGGAAGCCGTCGCCGAAGTCACCGCCAACGAGCGGGTGGCGGCGGCACTCGGCAGCCCGGTGGCCTGCTCGGCGGGCGTTCGCGGCACGGCCAACGAGACCGATGGGATCGCGATGCTCCAGTTCGACGCCACGGGGCCGAAGGGCAGCGGGATCGTGGTCGTCGAGGGAAAGAAGACGGCGGGCCAGTGGGGCGTGACCCTGCTGGAACTGCGGCCTGCCGCCGGCGACAAGCTGTCGCTGACGGCGGACCTCGAGGCACGCACCGGGACGGACACCCCCAAGTTCGATCCGGCGGCCGGATCATCGACGTCGTCGGCCCCCCGGCCGTCGGACGTCGAAATCGTGCTCCCCCCCGGTCCGCCGGGGAGCTGATGTGGTTGAAACTGTGACGCCTGGCGGGTTTTTTCCGCCGGTTTTTCCCGCCGGATGAATCGGCGACGGAAAGTTTGACTCGCCCCGCGAGGCGTTCATAATGTCGTCGTTCCCGTTGCTCGTCGCGCCCGCCACGGCTCGTCCGCCGTCCCGCCCGCGGGTTGCTCGTCGAAGATGTGTCGCCCCGCCTTTTTGGGCAGGTGTCCGCATCGTCGCGTCGGCTGCGTGAACCACTCGGGATCGAGGCTTCCAGGGCCAGCGGGCCGTTCCGCCTGCCTGTCGGAAGCCGATGTGACTCGTAACGACAAGGAGTGGTTTCATCCCAATGGCCCGGATTCGCAACGTCTTTGAGATCATCGAACTCTACGGTCACGACGAGAACTTCGAGCCGCAGTGCACGCCGGAGTTCATTCCAACCGCGGCACCGGCCGGTTCCAAGCAGAAGATCGACATCCTCGCCGACCGCATCCAGCGGGGCATGCCCCTGTGGCACCCCGAAGACTCGACCGAGTCGTCCGCGCTGGTGGGCGCCGGCGCCGAGGACTGATCCTCGCCGGCCGTGGCACGGCCGCACGCCTCCTCGACACGCACCCGACGCCCCCGGAGGAACATTTCCGGGGGCGACGGGTTTTTGGGGAGCCTTCGCCGCAGCGTGCTCCGGTCGGGCTCAGTACGGGTGACGGTCCTGCTTGTCCATCCAGGCCCGGTAGGCCTTCAGGCACGCATCGCGTTCGAAGTTCGGCGTCACCATGACGTTCTTCCGCTGCTCCCAGGAGAGCTTGAAGTCCTCGTACTGGAATGCGTCGTCGAATCCGATCTCGCAGGTGTCCTCGAGGCTGGCGCCGAAATACACCCTCCCGATCCGCGACCAGTAGATCGCGCTCATGCACATCGGGCAGGGGGCCGCGTTGATGTAGATCTCGCAGCCGTCGAGCATCCTCGCCCGTGCGGGCACGCGGTCGGGAGAACCTTCGGGACGCGGGATCAACTCGAGGATGGTGCCCTTCCCGTAGTCACTGCCGAGCAGGGCCTTGGGATTCAACTTGGCGGAGGCGTCGATGATCGCCGTGATCTCGGCGTGGAAGACGGGGCAGCCGGTGAGCAGGACGCGATTCTGGCCGCGGCCGACGATCTCGCCGTCCTTGACGATCACCGCCCCGAAGGGACCGCCCCAACCCTTCTCCACCGCCTCGATCGCCAGCCGCGTCGCCTCCGCCGCAAAGGCCGCGTCGCCGGAGCCCCGCGGCCCATCGGTGGCGGCCCAGGCCGTGGTCGTGCGGTTCTCGACCAGGTCGTACAGCAGCCAGGCCGTCGCGCCGGCCACGGCGGATCGCCTGGAGCATCCTCGGCCCGGCGACGTGTCGGATCCGGCATTCGTGGTCATCATGCCTCCCTCGGTGGTGGGCAGGGCAATCGCATCTTAATCGCCCTGTTTTCCAGTGAGAATGCCTTCCAAGACGTCGTGGCACCATCCTGCCTGGAGTCGCTTGCCGCGAATGGAGCACTTTTTCACTGAAGTGTCCCGTTTGAGAATCGAGAGCGCGAGCCTCCGAAAGGCGCCTGCGATTTCGGGAGCGCTGCCGAGGCGGATGCGGCTTTTGTCCTCACCGAAGGTCACGTCGAGGGACCAGTGCAATGAGTTCTCAATGCCCCAATGTCCCCGGATATGTTTGGCGAGCCGCTGCACCGATGGCGGCAGGCTACTGATGAAGAACACCACTTCATGGGAATCGGTGCCGTTCAGCTCCCGCTCCCGGTAGACCATCCC
>VGYR01000032.1 GCA_016872925.1 Planctomycetota bacterium | reverse complement strand
TGAAGATGCCGCCGGCGATCCGCAGGGCGGAGGCGCCGAGCGATTCGCCGATCGCGAACCCGAGGAAGCAGTAGCCGACGATGGTGCGTGGCACGAAGAGCAGGATCACGACCATCATGATCAGCTCCAGCGAGATCAGAAACAGGCCGATCGACATGCCGGCCCGGAGCGGGATGTTGACCACGTCCCACGGCTCGCCGCGGAGGGCCGCGAAGGCGGTGCGGGCGTTGGCATAGGTGTTGACACGGATGCCGTACCAGGCCACCCAGAAGGAGCCCACGATGCCCACGATGGAGAACAGCAGCACCAGGCCGAGCGTGACGGGCGACTCCTGCTTGAGCACGAGGAAGTAATAGGCCATCGCCGCCGCGATGAGCGCGAACAGCAGGCCCAGGAACTGCGCCTGCTTGAGCAGGTAGGTCTTGCAGGTTTCGAAAATTACGTCGGCCACCCGGAGCATCGACTCGTGGGCCGGCAGGGCCTTGATCTGCCGCCGCAGGAAGAGGCTGATGCCGAGCGTGCCGGCGATCACGAACGAGCCGTAGAGCAGCAGGTCGTGCCCCGAGATCGCGCCGTCGAAGAAGGTGGCGGTCTTGAGGTCGGGGATCGCGAGGTCGGCCTCGCTGGCACGGGAGGCGGACGCCGCCAGCAGGACCACGATGACGGCGGCGAACAGGCTGCGGATGGACGGCGAAACCGGAACCATGGTCATGCGGAAATCCCTGGGGATGAACGATCACTGACGGTGAAGAGCGAGAAGTCTAATCAGCCGTTTCCAGGTCGTGCAAAGCCTGAAACCGGGGCTTTCGAAGGTTCCTCCCGGTGAGTCGCTTTGGTGGTTTTCCGGCGTACCATAGGGTGGTCATGAGCAACCCATCCCAGCTCCGTCGGCCAGCGACGTCCGCCGTAGTCCGCATCGGCCTCGTGCAGTCGGCCTGCACGCCCGATCGCGAGGACAACATCCGTCAGGCCCTCGCCGGCATCGCATCGGCCGCGAAGCAGGGGGCCCACGTGGTCTGCCTCCAGGAGCTGTTCGCGGGGGAGTATCCCTGCCAGGCGGAGGATCACGGGAAGTTCGCCGACGCTGAAACAGTGCCGGGGCCGCTCACGGAACGGCTCGCCGCCGCCGCCCGGGAGCATGGCGTGGTGCTCGTCGGGAGCGTGTTCGAGCGGCGGACCGCCGGCCTGTTCCACAACACGGCCGTGATCTTCGAGGCGGACGGCTCGACGGCCGGCGTGTACCGCAAGATGCACATCCCCGACGATCCGCACTACTACGAGAAGTTCTACTTCGCGCCGGGCGACACGGGCTTCATGAGCGTGGCCACGAGCCGGCTCGCGGTGGGGCCGCTGGTCTGCTGGGACCAGTGGTATCCCGAGGCCGCCAGGCTCGCGGCGCTGGCCGGCGCGGAGGCGCTCTTCTATCCCACGGCGATCGGCTGGCTCGACGGCGAGGAGCCGCTTCATCGCGAGCAGTACGAGTCGTGGGACACGATGCTCCGGAGCCACGCGATCGCCAACGGGGTGTTCGTGGTGGCGGTCAACCGCACGGGCCGCGAGGGCCCGCTGCGCTTCTGGGGGGCGAGCGTCGTCTACGCCCCCAACGGCGACTGCCTCCTCAAGGCCGGGCACGACGAGCCGCTCACCGCCGTGGTGGACTGCGACCTCGATCGCATCGAGTGGTCGCGGACGCGGTGGCCCTTCTTCCGCGACCGGCGGATCGACGCCTACGGCGGCCTGCTCGGCCGCTGGGGTGGGTGATGTCATGGCGGCCTACCGACTGCCGGCCGAGTGGGAGCCGCACGCTGCCACCTGGATCGCCTGGCCGCATCGCCGGGCGACGTTCCTCGGGCCGTTCGCGGAGATCCCGCCCGCCTACGAGCGGATCGCCCGGCTGATCGCCCGCTACGAACCGGTGCGGATCATCGGCCCTGCCGACGTGCTGGCCGCGGCCCGCGTGTCCCTCGCCGACACGCAGCGCGTCGCGTTCATCGACATCCCCACCGACGATTCGTGGATTCGCGATACCGGCCCCGTGTTCCTCGTGCCCCGGCAGCGGGCCGTCGGCGACAAGCCGCTGGCCGCGTGCTTTGGCTGGAACGCCTGGGGGGGCAAGTATCCGCCGTGGGACGCCGATGCCGGCGTGGCGCGGGCGATCGCGGGCCGGCTCGGGCTCGACGCCGTCGAACCGGGGATCGTGCTGGAGGGGGGCGCCATCGAGACCGACGGCGCGGGCACGCTGTTGGCGAACGAACGGTGCGTCGTGGATCCGAAGCGAAACCTGGGCCTGGACCGGGCCGCGATGGGACGCGCGCTGCGGAAGCAGCTGGTCGTCGAGCAGATCGTCTGGGTCGGAGGCGAACTCATGGGCGACGACACCGACGGCCACATCGACCAGCTCGCGCGGTTCGTGGCGCCCGGCCGCGTGCTCGCCGCCCGGCAGCCCGACCGGCTCGACCCCAACCGGACCTCGCTCGAAGCGAACCTCGAGATCCTCGCCGCCGCCACCGACGCCGCCGGACGGCGGCTCGAGGTCGTGCCACTCGACATCCCGGCACGGTTCGCCTTCGAGGGCACCCAGCTTCCCGCGAGCCATCTCAATTTCCTGGTCGGCAACGGGTTCGTGGCGGTGCCCGTGTTCGGCGGTCCGACCGACGAGCGGGCCCTGCGGGTCATCGAGTCCTGCTTTCCGGGTCGAGCGATCGAGCCGGTGGACTGCACGGCACTCGTCCGGGGCCGTGGCGGCATCCACTGCGTCACGCGGGACGAGCCGGCCTGAACCCCGCAGGTTTTCGGCCTTGCCCCGCCGCCGTCGGTGGGCGACCATGACAGCGATCCCGCGACCGGCGGGCGGCGAGGAGTGTCGCGATGCAGCAGATGGCGGATGCGGTCCAGGGTGCGGCCTCGCTCCTCGCCCGACTGATGATCAGTCTGGTGTTCGCCAGCGCGGTCGCGAACAAGGTGATGCAGTTCTCCTCCACGGCCGCCTACATGCAGCAGGAGGGGGTGCCGGTGCCGAAGTTCGCCCTGTTCGGCGCGACCGGGCTGCTCTTGATCGGCTGCGTGTCGCTGATCCTCGGCGCGTGGACCCGGATCGGAGCGATGTTCCTGCTCACCTTCCTGGCGGCCGCGACCTTCTACTTTCACGATTTCTGGCAGATGGCCGACCCCGCGTCGCGTCAGCTCCAGACGATCCAGTTCATGAAGAACGTGGCGATCGGCGGCGGCCTGCTCGCGCTGGTCGCGTTCGGGGGCGGGCCGTGGAGCATCGACGGCTGGATCGCGTTGAAGCGGGAGGAGGCCGAGAATTCGCCCAAGCCGCGGACGACCGCCAAGACCCAGTAGAATCGGGCGACCCCGGCGGCAGGCCTCGGATCGAAGCCGTGTGCCGGCGCGAATGTGGGGGAAAGGATGAACATGCCGACGTGGCTCCGCCGCGGGATCGCCTTCGCCACCCTGTCGGTGGTGACCCTGCCGCTCGCGGCGGCTCCACCCGTGTCCACGGCCGAGGAGACCATGCCCGCCACCACCGCCGCGCCGCGTGCGAAGCCCTTCGGCAGGCTGCCCGACGGCCGCGAGGCCCTGCTCTACACCCTGGAGGTTCCGGGCGGCTGGAAGGCGACCATCACCGACTACGGAGCGATCCTCACCTCCTTCCTGGTGCCGCCGAAGGACGGCGCGGACGGTGCGCCGGTGGATGTCGTGCTCGGCTTCGACACGCTCGAAGGCTATCTGAAGGGCCATCCCTATTTCGGGGCCATCTGCGGACGGTATGCCAACCGGATCGCCGGGGGACGGTTCGAGCTCGACGGCACGACCCACACACTCGCCACCAACAACGGCCCGAACCACCTCCACGGCGGCGTGAAGGCCTTCGACAAGTACCTCTGGGAGTCGACCCCCAGGGCGACCGACCGGGGGCCGGCCGTCGAGTTCGAGATCGTGTCACCCGACGGCGACGAGGGGTATCCCGGACGGCTCGCCGTGAAGGCGGCGTACACGCTCACGCCAGCCGGTGACCTGATCGTGGAGATGACGGCGACCACCGACTCGCCGACGATCGTGAACCTCGTCCACCACTCGTACTGGAACCTGGCCGGCCAGGGCTCGGGCTCGATCGCCGGCCAGGAACTGGCCGTGGCCGCCGACCGGTACGTGCCGGTGGACGCCGGGGGCATCCCCACCGGCGAGCTCGCGGCGGTGCAGGGGACGCCCTTCGACTTCCGTCCCGAACGCCATCCCTGGGGCCGCTGTGGTGCGGCGCTCGCGGCCATCCCGCCGGACGCGGGGCCGGACACGCCGACGGGCGTCGACAACACCTATCTCGTCCGCGGCTGGAAGCCCGACGGAGAACTGCGCACGGCGGCCACCTTCCGCGATCCCGCCAGCGGGCGGGCGCTGGAGGTGCTGTCGGACCAGCCGGGCGTGCAGGTCTACATGGGGGGCTTCCTCGACGGCATGCTCACGGGGAAGGGGGGAGCCGTCTACGTCCGCAACGGCGGCCTGTGCCTCGAGACCCAGAAGTACCCCGACAGCATCCATCATCCCGACTGGCCGAGCCCCCGGCTCGACCCGGGGCAGACGTACCGGCACACGATGGTTCACCGGTTCACTCGTTGACCGCCATTTCGAGGGCTCGCGATCATGGTTTTTCCCGTTGGTGACGACAACTCCGACCGCCGCTCCTTCCCGTTGGTGACGATCGCCCTGATCGCGGCGAACGTGTTCGTGTTCGTCGTCCTGCAGGGCATGGGGTCCAACGAGGCCTTCACGATGGCCTACGTGCAGGTGCCGCGGGAGATCATCACCGGCACCGACATCGTCACGGAGCCCTCGGTGCGGACGGTCCACACGCCCCAGGGCGACATCCAGGTGCCCGACCCCGGCCTCGGCCAGACCCCGATCGCCCCCTGGCTGACCCTGTTCACGGCGATCTTCATGCACGGCAGCATCATGCACCTCCTGGGCAACATGTGGTTCCTGTGGATCTTCGGCGACAACATCGAGGACGACATGGGGCACGTGAAGTACCTGCTCTTCTACATCGCCTGCGGGGTGATCGCGTCGCTGGCCTTCGTGGCCCTCAATGCCACCGGCGAGGCCTCGCTCACCCCCTGCCTGGGCGCCTCGGGGGCGATCTCCGGCGTGCTCGGGGCCTACCTCGTGCTCCATCCGCAGCGGCGGGTGAGCGTGATCCTGTTGCGGATGATGGTCGATGTGCCGGGCTACGTGGCCGTGGGCATCTGGTTCCTGTTCCAGCTCGTCAGCGGCTTCATCGACCAGGGGGGCGGCGGCGGGGTCGCCTACTCGGCCCACATCGCCGGCTTCGTGGCGGGAATGATTCTCGCCAAGCCGATGAGCTTCGCCTGGGCGCGCGACGAGACCGATCCGCTGATCGTGCTCCGCAAGCCGACGCTCGTCGACCGGCTGGAACATCGCCGATTCTGATCACTTCCAGCGGTAGGCGGTGAGACCTTTGAGGTCGCGGACGTAGAGTTCGTCGCCCTCGAGTGCGAGGTGCGCCCAGCTCTCCTCCGCGGCCACCTTGGCCTCGCCGACGAGTTCGAACCGCTCGGGAGTCGCCCGGATCAGCCGCAGGTCGCCGGTCTCGTCGAGTGCCAGGATCAGGTCGCCGCGGGCCACCATGCTCCAGTAGCGGCCGAACGGCTTGGTGATCCAGGCCTCCTTGCCGGTGGCGAGGTCGAGGCAGGCGAACCGCTGGTTGCGGAGGTGCACGTAGGCGTGTCCGCCGATCACGATCGGCGTCGACATGTAGCCCTGGATCTTGTTTCTCCAGACCTGCTCGACCGGCGCGGCGGTGTCGGTCGGGTCGACCGCGAACAGGAAGGAGCCGCCGCCGTAGCTGGTGGTGAACACGCGACCTTCGTGCACCGTGGGCGTGACGATGTTCATGCCGCGGAAGGCGTCGACGGGCGTCTTCCAGAGCACCTTGCCAGTCTCGGGATCGACGCCGGCGAGCTGCTCCCGGGTCTGCACGAGGATCTGGAACACGCCGCGGATGGTGGCGGGGTAGGGGGACGAGAAGGCGCTGCCCATCATCCCGCCGCCGTCGTCGAGCGTCCGCCAGACGACCTTTCCGGTCGCCTTGTCGAGCTTGACGAATCCGGAGCCGGCCTGGACGAAGACATGGTCGCCGAGCACCAGCGGGCTCGACACGAAGCCGAAGGCCGGCAGCGGACTCTCCAACTCCTTCGTGAAATCGACCCGCCAGGATTCCTTTCCGGTGGCGACGTCGAGGCAGACGAGCACGTCCCGCATGCCGGCCACGTAGACGCGGTCGCCGTCGACGCAGGGCGTGGCCCGGATCCAGGAGCCGTTGGAAGCGGCGAAGAAGGGCACGCTCATGGAGCCCTCCCACTCGACGCGCCAACGCTCCGCGCCGGTCCGCCGGTCGAGGGCCCGGACGTGCTCCGTCTTGGCGTCGCGGGTCTCGGTGACGATCACCAGGTCGCCGGCGACGACGGGTCCCGAGTAGCTCGGGCCCAGGTCGACCTGCCAGGCCTTCGCCAGCCGCTCGGCCGTCAGCGCCGCGGGCCACTCCGCCCCCGTCACGAAGCCGTCCCGGGCGGGACCGCGCCATTGGTGCCAGCCCTCGGCGGCGCTGGTGGAGCCCCAGGCCGTGACGGCCGCCGCGAAGGCGGCGGCGAGATTGCGGCGACGTGACGTCATGGACGAGTGCTCCCAAGGCGGACATGCCGGCCGCGGCCGGACCCGGACGCCGTCGATCGTACCGCCTGCTGCGGGAATCGTTCTACAGCCGGCGGGCGAGTCCGGTGGCGCGGCGGATCGGGGTGGCGATCGCCGCCTGGATCACGCCGCGGGAGCCGATCACGGTCACCCGCTTCGCGGCCCGGGTGACGCCCGTGTAGAGCAGTTCCCTGGTCAGCAACCGACCGGCACGCTCGGGGAGCACGACGATCGCATGGTCGTACTCGGAGCCCTGGCTCTTGTGGATCGTCAGCGCGTGCACCGTGGCGACGTCCTCGAGCCTGGTGACCGGCACCCGCACGATCTCCTCGCCGAGTGGGAACACGGCGTCCATGCGCCGCTCGTCGGCCGGCACGACCATCCCGACGTCGCCGTTGGCCAGTGCCACGTCGGGATTGTTCCGCGTGACCATGATCGGACGACCCGCATACCAGCCCAACGCCGAATCAGGGGACAGCCGCCGCTCGATCCGCTGGTTCCAGCCCGCCACTCCGGTGGGCCCGTCGCGACGGGCGCAGAGCACCTGCAGCGTCGCCTGTGCGGCGAGCACCGCGCGGGCGTCGGCGTCGGTGCCGGCGCCCCGGAGCGCCAGGTCGCGGAGTCGCCGGGCATGCGCGGCCGCGAGGTCGGTCGTCGCCTCGACGGCGGCCGCGTTCTCCGGCGTGATCCACTCCACGTCGGGCAGGCCCGCCGCGAGCATGGCCAGCGCGGCGGGCGCATCACCGCGGCGGATGGCGGCGGCCAGCCCGGCGACCCCGGAGTCGGCCGCGTAGCGGTGCTGGCCCGTGAGTTCGGTCAGCCGGGCGTGCAGCGGCGAATCCGGGCGGCGGCAGGCGGTCGCGATGTCGTGGAGCACCGACCCGGACTCGACGCTGGCGAGCTGGTCGGGATCTCCCACGAGCCGGATCGCCGTCGCCGGCCCCAGGGCGGCGAGCAGGCGGTGGAGCAGCGAAGTCGACAGCATCGACACCTCGTCGACGACGACCAGGTCGTAGTCGAGGGGATTCCCCGGCCCGTAGGCGAACCGCGGCGTGCGGTCGGGCGCGTAGCGGAGCAGTCGGTGGACGGTGGTGGCCGGCGCGGCCCGCACCGCCGCGAGCACCTCCGGCGTCGCGGCGGCCTTCACGCAACGGTCCTCCAGCGCCTTCGTCATCCGGGCCGCCGCCTTGCCCGTGGGGGCCGCCAGCGCGATCCGCAGCGGCGTCGTCGCGGCCGCGAACATCTCGATCAGGTCCTTCGTTAGCGTGTAGGTCTTGCCCG
Source organism: Planctomycetota bacterium (assembly GCA_016872925.1). GTDB lineage: Bacteria > Planctomycetota > Planctomycetia > Pirellulales > UBA1268 > QWPN01. Next base: position 15,194 of record VGYR01000032.1, on the reverse strand, counting down.
ATCCGGGGCCGCCGAGCAGCACGCTCACCCGCGCCGCGCCGTCGGCGAGCAGGGCCGCGGCGACTTCCCGCTCCTCCGTGAAGGCCCGCGCGAGGTAGAGCCGGGCATCGGCGGCGTCACCTTCGAGGATGAACGGGGCGCGGTCTCCGGGGCCGCCGACGAGCACCGGCACGGCCCGGAGGGCGTCGAGCCACGGCTGCGGATCGGTGGGCCACGGCGGCTCGCCCGCGGCCGGCGCGGTGGTCGAGATCTCCCCCGCCCACTCTGCGATCTGCTCGAACTGCACGCAGGTGTGGCCATCCCGGGGCGTGCGCATCGCCAGCCCCATGGCCACCCACGCGAGCGTCGCCGGCTCGATCGGACCCGTCCGCGCAGCCAGCCGCACGAGCATCCGCACGGCGGCCCCGTCGGCCGCATCGAGCACGCCGGCCGCGACGTAGGGGGCGAGTTCCGGAGGCATGGCCGCACCGGCGGGCGGCGGCATCGTGGGGGCATCGGGCATGCCGTTCATGGGCGTTCTCCGGCGAACAGGTGGCTCATCCGGGGCCACAGGCTCCGCGGGGGCTGCCAGACGAACATCCCATGCCGCCGGCCCGCGGCATCGGCCGGCGCGTCGGCACCGCGGGTGCCGCGGATGAAGGTGTAGACGATGCCCGCCAGGCAGTCGGAGGGATCCTCCTCGCGGAGCCGCCAGCGGAGCCAGCGGTACACGGCCGTGCCGTAGACGACGGCCTGAAGGGGATAGTGATGCTCGGCCATCGCGTCGACCAGCCGCTCCGCGGCGTAGGCCGCTTCAGGATGAGGCATGCCGGCCGAGTGGAGCTTGTTGGTCTTGTAGTCGGCGATCACGACCCGCGGCCGTCCGGCCGGATCCGCGGGGAGCCGCAGCACCGCGTCGATCGAGCCGTTGATCATGCCGCACAGCGGGATGCCGAAGGACGGGTCCCGAAGCGTCGCCGCGTAGGTGTGCAGGGGATCGTTGGGGGGCAGCACGCCGGCCAGCACGCGGCCCACGTCGCTGGCCAGCACGCCGGCGTCGAGCCCCGGCAGGGCCATCTCGAAATCCAGCTCCGCGAGCCGGTCGCCGGGGCCGATGTCGGCGAAGCAGGTCGTGCCGAGCGGGCCGCCGAAGGGAGTCCGCAGGCTGCGGACGATCGTCTCGGCCAACGCGGCATGATGGCCGGCGAACATCGTCGAGGTCGCGGTCGCGGCGACGACGGCGGCCACCTCCTGCTCGAGCGGCCGCGTCGTGTCGATCCGTTCGAAGATCTCGTGCACGACGCTGCCGAAGGCGGTGCCCGCCGGCAGGTCGGGAAGCTGGAAGGCCGCCGTCGGCCCCTGATCGCGGGCGGAGACCGCCCCGCTCCCCGCTTCGTCGTGGCCGCTTCCCGGCGGACGAAAGTCGTCGTCCACCATTCGCCGCTGCTGGGCGGTGATCCCGCTGAACGACGTGCGGCGGTAGGTCTGCTGCACGCCGGAGACGGGCAGGAGGGCGACGCCTTCGAGCTGCGGCCGGGGTCGGGTCGCCGCCCGCCCGGTGTCGAGCCGCGGCAGGCTGTCGAGGCCCCTCGCCGGCACGACGTCGTGCCGGAGCACCTCCGGCAGGATGGAATCCTCGACGACGCCACGAATCACGCAGAGGTGATGCTGGGCGCGGGTGAGCGCCACGTACAGCAGCCGCTTCTGTTCCTCGCGGCCGAGGGCCGTGACGCGTTCCGCGGCGGTCGGGGAGAGGCTGCCGCGGGCGTAGGCCATGTCGAGCATCCGGGTGGTTGCGTCGTGGAAGATCGCCGGCACGTCGCGGTGCCCCTCCGCCTTCCAGGGATCGGCGACGACGACGCACGGAAACTCGAGCCCCTTGGCGGCGTGCACCGTCATCACGGCGACGGCGTCGTCGTCGCTCTCGACGCGCCGGCTGACGAGCTCCTGGTCGTCCCGCACCGACAGCAGGCGGCGGAACGCGGCCAGCAGTTCGTCGGGGCGGCAGCCCCCCTGGGGCCCGTGCTCGTGCAGCAGCTCCATCACGTGGGCGAAGTCGGCGAGGTGCCGCTCCCCGTCGGGGCCGGCCGTGAGGCTCTTCATCATCTCGGCATCGGAGGCCATCACGGCCGCCATCGCGGCCACGCCGTGGTGCTGCAGGGTCTCCGCAAGCTGGGCCACGCGGTCCTGCACCGGCCGGATGGCCTCCTCGGCGAGCGTGCCGGCGTCGCGGAGCGAATGGTTGCCGAAGAACCTCGTCACCGCTCCCCTCCTGACGCGGCCGGGGCTCGACGGCCGCTCCAAGGCCTCCAGGAGCGAGCGGACGTCGTCGGCCAGCCCGCCTTTCATCACGCTCGCGGTGCCCGCCGTGACGGCGCGGATCCCGCAGGCGGCCAGCCGCGCTGCGATCAGGTTGCCCACCCAGTTGGCACGCACCATCACGCAGATGTCGCCGGGCCGGACGGGGCGCGGGGCGTCGCCGGCTCGAAGGCCACAGCGGCCGGGGTCGAGCAGCTCCACGACCTTGCGAACCGCCGGCTCGACGACGGCCACCTGGCCGGTGACCGGCCCGATCCCGATGATCTCGAACGGGGCGACCCCGACGATCCGCGACTCGGCGTTGCGCTCGTCGGGCTCGACGGCGGAGTACGCCACCGTCGAGCCGTGGAAGGTGGCCCCCGCGAGGGCCTGATTGAGCGCCGCCACCAGCGGCCCGTCGGTCCGCCGATTGATGGGCAGCGTCCGGCGCTCCGCGGAGGCGGTGAAGTCGACGTACGCCCCGACGTCGGCGCCCCGGAAGGCGTAGATCGCCTGCTTGGGATCACCGACCGTGATCAGGCGGCGGCCGTCGGTGCCCGGAAACAGCGCGCGGAAGAACCGCCACTGGAGCGGGTCGTTGTCCTGGGCCTCGTCGACGATCGCCAGCGCGAACCGCTCCCGGAGTTGGCGGACGACGGCGTCGCCGCCGGCCCCGGAGACGATGTCCCATGCCAGACGGAGCAGGTCGTCGAAGCTCGGCTGCGCCCGCATCGCGTCGTGAACCCGGCGCACGCACCGGGCCACGAGGTCGGCGGCACGGCCAAGGTCGGCGCGGCTCTCGGGCTCGATTCCGGGCTCGATCCACGCCTCGAGGAAGGGATCGCCCGCCGCGGCGTCGACCAGCTCCACGATCCTGCCCTCGTCCCACGCGTGTCCCGCCACGGACTCCTTCACGACTTCGTCGTTGACGACCTCGGCGACGATCCGGTCGCGGACGTCCTCGCGTCCCTCGCCGGACACGGCCAGTCCGGCCAGCGCCAGGACCTTGGTGCAGACGGCGTGGATCGTGGCGATCGTCGCCGTGTCGAACTCGGCCGCCGCCCGCTCGAGCCGCGCGGCGACCTCCCGCGGATCACCCCCCCGGCCGGCCCGGAGAGACTCGTCGAGTTCGTCGGGGCGGTCGGCCGGCGCGCCCCGCAGGAAGCCCGCCGTCGTCACGAGCCGCCGGCGGACCCGGTCGCGGAGTTCCGCCGCGGCGTTGCGGGTGAAGGTCGTGATCAGCACCTGCCCGATCGACAGTTCGGGGCTCATGGCCAGCGCGAGCGTGACGTGGGCGGCGACGGCGTAGGTCTTGCCGGTGCCGGCGCTGGCGTCGACGACCGTGCCGGCCGGGAGCGGATACTCCGTGTAGTCGAACTGCCGGACGGTGCCGGGCTCCGGCGGCTGGTCGTCGATCAGGCTCATGACAGCACGTACCTTCCGGTGATCGAGAGCAGCCCGGCGAAAGCCGCGTGGAACGCCCGCTCCGGGGCGGCGGGGCCGAAGACGTCGTCGAATCGTGGCCGAGGGCCGTAGACCAGTTCCTCGGCGGAGCCGCGATACCTCCAGCCGACGTGCTGGCCGAAAGCCGCGCGGGCTGCGTCGTCGTCGCCGGCGGCGACCTTGTCGGCGGCTGAGCCGAAACGACCGTCCGGCGCGGCGAGTGCCTGAGGGAGCAGGTCGCAGATCGCGGCCAGCCGTTCCTTCGCGGCAGCCACCCCGTCGAGGCCCTCGTGGAGCCTCACCGTCCGGGCGATCATCGCCGGGCGGGCTGCATCGACCTTCCACTGCTCGTGCCGCGCAACGACCGTCGCCTGCGCGGCGGGAACTCCAGCCGCGCGGGCTGCGAGCAGCCGCAGCCCCGCCACGTGCAAGGGCAGGCCCCAGCTGTCCTTGGCGGCCCTGGTGACGCGGATCTCCACGAGCTGGTTCGTGGGCCGGTGAAACCCCGGAACATGCCCGGTGAGCAGCCTGCCCGGCAGCTGGATGCGGGTCGGCACGGTCTCGAAGCCGGTCAGCGGCACCGGATTCCTGTCCTGCGTGGCGGCGGCGGCGATGCCGCGGGCGAGCTGCTGGATCTCGCGAAGCGCCGCGTCGCCGAACCGGCCGAAGGGCAAGCGGCCTGCGGCCCGCACCGCGGCCAGCCAGTCGCGGACGCGGTCCTCCACCGGGCCGCCCGCCTCCACGAGCAGCGTGAGCAGCTCCCGCGTCAGCGTGCGCATCTCCCGGTCGGGCAGCACCAGGGGGAACGTGGCCGGCGGAAACTCCTCGTCGTCGCGGTAGGTGCCGATGCCGAGCGTCTTGCGGAGATAGAGTCCGAGCGGATCGCGAACCATGTCTTCGAGCATCGCCAGCTCGACGACCGGCAGCTCGGGACCGGCCGCCGGACGACTGGGCTGCGGGGGGGCGTCGCCCCCGAGTTCCCGCGCCGCCTCGAAAGCCCGCTGGTCGTGGCTCCAGATCAGGCCGGGCACGATCTGCCCCGCGACGAAGTTGCGGCTGCCGACCGCGTGCCGCGGATGGACAACCTCGACGCCGCTCGGCTGCCCGGGGTCGGTTCGGCCGACGCCGTGCCGGACGGCGAAGTCGACGAGCTCGGCCAGCGGCGTGACGAGGTGCAGCGGGACGTTGTTCTTGATGCTCATGCCGTTGCAGGTGATCACCACGCGGTCACGGGCGGCGAGCAGGGCGTCGAGGAGCGAGCGGCGGACATCGAGCCGCGGGTCGCCGTCACCGGTGAGCGGCTGCCGCGCGACGAGGTCGTCGGCCCTGGCGTCCGCGGCGGTCACGGTGCCGTCGTCGTAGCCCGCGATGCAGACCACCCGGAAGGGGACGTCCCGCAGGGGCACCAGCGACGTGGCGGTGATGGCGCCGGTGCACAGCGGCTGGCGGCCGGCCGCCGAGCGGAGCGACTCCGTGAGGATCTCGCGGACGTCGGCGAAGGGCACGGCGGTGCCGCTGGCGGCGTCGCGGAGCGACCGCAGCTCGCGGAGCGGCTCGACCAGCTCCGCGGCGTCTGCGCCGCACAGCGCGAAAGCCGCCTCCTCGATCGCGGCGCACCAGCCGGCCACGGGCCGGGCCGCCGCGGCGGCGGCGTCGAGGGCCAGCACCACGTCGAAGATGCGGATCAGCGTCGTGATGGCGGGCAGGTCGGACAGCGGCACGTCGGCCAGCGGGACGGTGCCGCCGAGTTCGGGGCGGGGGGCAGCGTCGGGCAGCAGGCCCCCGAGGAGCATCCGCTCGAGCCCGCTCCGCCAGGTATGCGGCTCCGCGGCCGCGTCGGGGAAGCCCGCGCGGATGCGGTGGTCGGCATCGAAGCCCCAGTGGATTCCCCCCCTGGCGACGAGCTGGTCCCAGCAGCGGACCTGATCGTCGTCGATGCCGAACTGGCGGCGGACGAGGGGATGCGTCGCCAGGCCGCGGAACTGCTCGACCGAGCACCGCGAGCCGACGAGCGGCAGCAGGTGGAGGAGCAGTTCGGCCGCCGGACTGACCTCGTGCAGGCCGCGGTCGGCGACCACCAGCGGCAGCCGCGTCTTCCGCCCGTCGGCGCCCACGACCTCGCGGGCGAAGACCGCCTGCAGATGGGGCGCGAGACGGTCGAGGCATGGGCTGACGATCACGACCTCCTGCGGCTGGAGACCGTCGAGGTCGACGAACGCGTGGAGGATGGCGTCGTGGAGCACCTCCGCCTGCCGCGCGAGGCTGTGGCAGCGGTGGATCGTGAAGGAACGGTCGCGGTCCCGGTCGTGGTTCCGCTGCGCGGGCTTCGCCGCCGACACGACCGACCGCTGCATCCGCGCGAGCAGGGCCGTGGGCTCAAGCGCCGCGGCCGACGTGGCGACGTGCTCGGGCCGGATGCCCTGCGAGGCCAAAAGCACCTGCGTCTCGCGGGCGCCGTGCAGCCACGCGGCGACGAGCGGATCGAGTTCTTCGGGAAGTTCCGCCGCCTCGCGCTTCGGGGGCACGCCTTCGGACATCGGCGGCAGGGAACCCGCCCAGCGGCCTTGAAGCGTTGGCGACGGGTGTACGAGCAGGGCCCGCACGTCGCCGACCGAGCCGAGCAGTTTCAGGCAGGTGATCTGCTTGAGCGACAAGGACTGCAGGCCGATCACGAGCAGGGGCGAACGGTCATCGAAGTGCGCCAGACCGATGCGGGCGGGTGGGCTCGGCTGGTCGATCGTGCGACGGACCGCCCGCCAGGTGGCGAACTGCCAGAGATCGGCGGCCGCCAACTCGCCGCCACTCCCCTCGGGATCGCGGGGCGTGGCCATCGGGCTCAGCGCGGGGCGATCCTTCTCCCACAGCAGGATCATCGCCGGCCGCCGGGCGTGGTAGTTGTCGAACAGGCCGGCGATCCGCCGGGCCGCGAGGAGCGGTTCGCGGGCGACGTCGAACGGTATGCCCAGCTCGGCGGCCGCCGGGCCGGTGATCGCGTCGAGCACGGCGAACGTGAGCCGGTCGAACGACCAGGGGTCGGCCGCGCGGTCGCGGTGCGGCTGCACCAGGGAGACGATCGCCCCGGGATAGAGGAGGTCGACGTTGGCGACCACGCCGTCCGCGCGGCCCGCCGCCCCGAGCCGCACGGCCAGCTGCCCGGTGAGCCATGCCTTCGCGCCGGGCGTGGGCACGATGATCCGAGGGCGAGCGAACAGGTCGCGTTCTCGCTCCAGGAACTCGACCGCGTGATCGAGCACGTCGGCGAGCCGTTCGACGTAGGAAACCTGCAGCGCCATCTCGCGATCCTCGCCTGCCGCGGCGGCGAACCCGCCAGCCGGAGGTGTACCACTGTACGGATCGGAGCCGGCGGCGTCGGGGATCGTCCACACGGCCCGGCGGGAGAGGTCGCGGGGCCGCGTCAGGCCGCGATGATTTCGGCGAACCGGCGCGTGAAGGCTGCGGCCGAGAGTGGCGCGAGGGCCGCGGCGAGTTCGGCTCCGCCGACGCGGGAGGAAGCCGCCCGTTCGATCGCGTCGGCCAGGGCTTCCGGCGGGCAGTCGGCCGCCACACGCGTGGTGAGCCGTGGCGGCAGCTCGGCAAAACTCCCCTCGCCCGTGACCACCACCGGGGTTCCGCTCGCCAGCAGCTCGCCGACCGCCCCCGACGATTCGCCGTGGGTCGTCTGCCGGAGCTGGACGGCGACGTCGACCGACCGCATCAGCCGCCGCATCTCGTCGTCGTCGGGCTGGTCGTGGATCTCCACGAAGGGCAGGGAGGCGATCCCGATCCGCCGCGCGTAGTCGGCCATGTTCCAGCCCGCCATCACGAGCCGTGCCGGTCGGCGGCGAACGAGGTGCGCCAGGCTCCGCGCCACGCAGTCGAGCCGCTTGCCGTCGCCGCCGATCCCGAAGGTGCCGACGACGAGTTCGTCCGCGCGGGCCCGGGCGGCCGCCGCTGCCGCGTCGACCTCCGCGACGGGCAGCAGGGCGACGTCGATCGTCCACCGGGCGGCGAGGCTGCCGGTCGCGGCGATCACGAGGTCGCGGCAGGCAGCCGAGTTGACGATCAGACCGTCGAGTTCGGCCCGCTCCGCGAGGAACCGCAGGCAGCGGCCCATCCCGGGAAACTCCGCGATCGCCCGGCGGATCCAGGCCGGCCCGCCGGCCCCGGGCTCCGGCCGGGGCAGATCGTCGATGGCATCGCCGCGCCAGAACCGGAAGGCCGACGTGAGGTTGGCCTCGTGCAGGTAGGCGAGCCGCCGCACGCCGGGGATCGACCTCGTGTGCATCATCGCCTCGAGCACCTTGACGTGGTGCTCCGAGTTGCCGAGGACGTAGACCACGGTGGCATGCCGCCCGCGGTCGAGGGCGGGCCTGAGCACCTCGACCGGCAGGATCCGGGTCCCGGCCGCCAATCCGGTCAATGCGGCGACGCGCGGCCCGGGATTGGCGTCGTAGAAGTCGGTCCGCCAGTGGCTCGACTGCAGGTGGCGAACGGTACACGCCGCAATCGCCGTCCGGGCGGGAGGCAGCGCCGCGACGACCGCGAGTCGACGGGATTTCGACGGCTGCGGGCCTCGCGACCGTCCGTCGATGACCTGGAGCATGGTCTCGGCCGCCCGCGTCCAGCCGAGTCGGGCCAGCAGGCTGCGGCCGAAGGCGAGTGAACTCGCCGCCACGGCGGGCTCGCCGACGACCCGCCGCATGGCGGTCGCGATCCCGCCCGGGTCGGCCGGGTCGAACGCCAGTTCGGGAATCACGAGTTCGCCGATCGAGGACGTGGCGGAGCCCGTCGCCGGCACCCCGCACCCGTAGGCCTCGAGCACCGGCAGCCCGAGGCCCTCGTAGAGCGATGGATAGACCATCAGCGTGGCGTGCCGCATCAGGCCGACGAGGTCGTGGTCGGTCACGTAACCCGTGCAGAAGACCGCGCGGGCGGGCAGCCCGAGCGACTCGGCCAGCCGGCGGAGCTCCGCGACGCGCTCGGGGGCGAGCCGGCAGACGATCGCGAGCTGGTGGCGGGGGTGGTGCAGGCGGAACATGGCGAACGCCCGCACGAGCGTGTCGAGGTTCTTCCGCCACTCGTCGCCGCCGACGGTGACGCAGTAGGGGCCGACCAGGCCGAACCGGGCCGGCACGTCCGCGGTCGCGGCGGCCGGCCGCGCCATCAGCAGCTTCTTCGCCTCGTCGATGTCGCCGCCGATGGGGTGCACGCGACGGGGATCGACGCCCACGCAACGGATCACGTCGTCGCAGGTGGATCGGCTGATCCCGAACACGTGGTCGGACCCGCGCAGCAAGGACAGGCCCTCGCGGTACCGGCGGCGTGCCCGCTCTCCGGCGAGGTATCGGTCGGGAAACAGCCAGGGCACGAGGTCGAAGACCACGCCGTAGCGCCGGGGGCTGAGGGCGAGCAGCCAGGGCGGCAGCACGTCGCGGCCACCGGAGGCGTGGTGCGGCAGAAAGAAGCACGACGTGACGACCGCATCGATCGGCGCGGCTGCCGCCTGGGCCGCGGTGCACCATTCCCCCCGGGTCGCGAGCTCGTTCACCAGGGCCGGTGCGGGGCGGGTGGCGTCGTGCAGGAGCAGCCAGCGGCGGTCGGCCGCCGTGCGCGTCAGGGCGGAGGCGAGGTTCTGGACGTAGGAGGCGACCCCGCGGTCCTCGTCGAACTGGGCGGCACGCAGGTCGACGAGCAGGGTGCGGGGAGGGGTCATGCAGCCGTGCGGTCGTCGTCGGCCGCTTCCTCGTCGGCGAGCCGGAGATAGGCCAGCCCGGTCAGTTCGCGGACCAGCGACTCCAGTTCATCCACCCGCCGCTCCAACCCGGCGACGCGGTGGTGGCCGCCGCCGCGAAGCGTCTGCCACACCCCGCGGACCGTCCGTGCCGCCGGGCGGATGACCGACCTCTCGATGCGGCGGAGCGTGGCGCGGATGGTCATGCCGAGGTGCGGAGGAGGCGGAGGAGAGTGGATCGATCCGGATCCGGCCCGGCGTCACGCTGGGAGGCCTGCGGACGCTCGGGGGGGCGGGGAACCTAGCAGCCCGGCGGCGGCGCCGGAATCCCAGTTTCAGCCCCGGGCGGCCGCGAGGATCGACTCGTAGACGCGGACATAGCCGCGGGCCGTCTCGCTCCAGGCGAAGCTCGCCGCGTGTCGGCGGCCGCGGTCCACCGCGGCCGGATCGGCTCGCCAGGTGGCAAGCCCCGACTCGTAGGCCGCGGCCATCGCGTCCGCGTCGAACGACTCGAAGGCGAAGGCATGCGGCCCGGCGATCTCCGGCAGGCAGGTCGTGTTGGAGATGAACACGGGCCTGCCCGCCGCCAGCGCCTCGAGCACCGGGAAGCCGAACCCTTCGGAGAGCGACGGAAACACGAAGGCCTCGCAGTGCTCGTAGAGCCATTGCCGATCGGCGTCGCAGACCTCGCCGGCGAGGATCACCGAGTGCTCGAGGCCGCGGGCGGCGACCTCGCGGGCCAGGTGGTCGCCGTAGGGAGTCGCCTTCTTGCCCGCGATCACGAGCCGCCGGCCCGGGAGCCGGCTCACCAGATCGAACAGCACGGCGAAGTTCTTGTGCGGCAGGCAGTTGCCGACCGTGAGCAGGAACGGGCCGTCGGGCACGAAGGCCGGACGGTCGACCGCCGCCGCCGGCGGATGCGACAGCCCGAGCGGCACGACGTGCATCGGCCGCCGGCCGACGTCGAGGTTGTGCCGCACGTGCTCGGCCACGTAGGCGGTGTCGGTCACGATCGCCACCGCCCGGTCGATCTTTCGCTGCACGTCGGCCAGCTTGCGGCGCATCCGCGGCCGTGACGAGGGGTCGGCCTGCCAGTCCGGCTGCTCGTGCAGAAAGGCCAGGTCGTGGATCGTGAGCAGGACGGGCACGCGGCCATCGGGTGGCAGATACTTGGAGAGTTGGTTGGTGACGTGCCAGAGGTCGACTCGGCCGGGACGCACGAGCGGACCCATCACCGGCCGCAGGTGGCGGAGCAGGGCCTCCTTCCGCCAGGGCCTGACGGGCAGCGACTCGAATCCACCGGCGGGAAAAAGACGCTCCGCGCCGGGGCTCAGGAAAAAGACCGGCTCGAACCGGCCGGCCGAAAGCCGGAGGAGTTCGCGGCCAAAATGGAGCGAGAAGCGTCCGAGGCCACAGTTGATGTGGCGGAGCTTCTCGAGGTCGACGACGATCCGGGGAAGTCGATCGGGCATGGGCCGCCGTGTCTGGTCTCCGCTATCTTCCCGGCTCGTCGCGTCACCGTATAGAGCGGTCGGGGCGGCTGATGCTTGTGCCCGCGACGTCGCACTGGCGATACTCGGGGGCATGCCGTTTTCCCCGGGAACTCCCATGCGATTGCTACCCGTCTGCTCCGTCCTGGTCGCGTGCCGCCTCGTCGCGGCGGCGGTCCCCGTCGCGTCGTCTCCCGCAGCGGAGGCGGGTGTCACTGGCGGCTGGCGGAGCCTGTTCGACGGCACGAGTCTCACCGGCTGGGACGGCGATCCACGGCTCTGGAGCGTCCGCGACGGCGTGATCCACGGCGAGACGACGCCGGAGGCGCACGCCCAGGGCAACACGTTCCTGATCCGCAAGGACCTGGTGGTCAAGGACTGCGAGCTGAGAGTCGTCTACCGCTGCTGTTCGGCGAACAACTCCGGAGTCCAGTACCGCTCGCGGCACATCACGGACGGAACCCCGAAGAACCCCTGGGGGGTTCGCGGCTACCAGCACGAACTCCGCAACGCGGCGGAACTTCCGGACGTCACGGGCTTCCTCTACGACGAAGGGGGCACGCGAAAGCGGATCTGCCTGGCGGGCGAGCGGGCCGAGTGGGTCGACGGCGAGAAACGGGTGACCGGTGAGCTGATCGACGCGGCGGCCTTTGCCCGCCTCTTCAAGGTCGACGACTGGAACGAGGTGCGGATCGTCGCCCAGGGGGATCGCGTCCGCCACTACCTCAACGGCACCCTGACCCTCGACTTCACCGACGCGGCGGACCTCGCCTTGCGGGAGGGGATCGTGGCCCTCCAACTCCACGGCGGCGTGCCGATGTGGGTGGAGTTCAAGGAGATCGCCGTCCGCGATCTGGGCGACGAGTGAGCCGGTCGGCCCGATATCCGCAGGCAGTGATGCAACGCACGGCGGCATTCCTAGCGGCGGCATTCCTGGCGGTAGCCTCCGCGCGGAGCGAGGAGTTTCGCCTCCTGGCCTGGAACGTCGAGAGCAACCGCCCCGGGCAGCCGCCCGTCAGCGACGCGGACGTGGTCGCCAGCCAGTTGACCGAGTTGCTGCGGAACCCCGCCACCCGGTCGCAGATCGTGGCGCTCTCCGAAGTCGAACCCAAGACGGTCGAACGCTACCGCCGGGCGGTCGCGAGCGGCCTGGAAGGGGAGGTCGATTTCGTGACGTCGGCCAGCGGAGGCTATGCCGACGCCGATTCGCTCATGCTCGTCGTGGACGCCCGACGCTTCCGCATCGACGAGGTGCTCGAGCTGCACCGGTATGCGGGCATCAAGGCCAACTTCACGGTGGACCAGGAGACCTCCTCCGAATACGGGAGCGTGCGGGCGCGATCCCCGCTGATCGCGAAGGTCCAGGACCTAGCGAGCGGGCGGCCATTCTGGCTGATCGTGGTGCACCTCGCCCGCGGTGAGGAGGAGTTGCGAGTCGATCAGGCCCGGGTGCTGCGCCGCTGGGCCGCCGACAGATCCGAGCCGGTCGTGGCGGCCGGCGACTTCAACTTCGACTACGTGTTCGCCACCGCCCGCGGCAACGCCGCCTTCGACGCCATGCTCGAGGGCGACACCTGGAGATGGCTCGAGCCCGACCCGCTCGTCGACTCCAACTGGTCGGAGGATCGGCAGAAGGGACCGCCCGGCGTCGACAGCTATCCCGGCTCGATCCTCGACTTCGTGTTCGTGGCCAACGGGGCCAAGGGCTGGCGGGGTACGTCCGACGTCGTGGTGCGGCGGGGCGACTTTCCCGACGACGACCGCACGAGCGACCACCGGCCGATCGTGGCCACGTTCCGGCCGGCACCGTAGCGGTTTCTCACCGCAGGGAGCCCGTCACGCCCGCCGCGGACGGTAGAAAGTCCGGAGCCGCCATCGCACCAGGCTGGAGGTCACTGCCCCTGGCCCAGCGAATATCCCGGCTCGCCGTCGAACGTGCAGAGGTGTTCGGTCTTGATGAAGTCAACGCCCTTCTTCGCGAGGCGACCGAGCAGTTCCGCGATCATGGCATGGTGGAGCGGCTTGCCGGGCTCCGCCATGTAGCGGCACCGCCAATGATCGGTGCAGAAGGTCTCGGGCAAGCCGCCCGGCCACACCTTGACGCCCCGGTTCGTGATCATGGTCAGATCGTACGGCCCGAACATGCCCTGCTTCATCGTCGCGGCGAGCGCGTCGGCGTCGACGCCGGGAGCGTGGACGAACACGTCGATCCCGACGATCTCCTTCTTCGCCCCCGGCTTCCGCGTCCAGGTCGGCAGCCGCATGGTCGGCCGGGCGGCGTAGTCGGCGGCCCGCAGGGTGGTGGGCCGCTGCCCGAGTCGAGCGATCACCTCCGCTGCGAACGCCTGCGTCCCCACCTTCTTCGTCGAGACGCCCTCCGTGAAGATGTCGTAGGTATGCACGCCATCCTCGATGGTCTTCAGCCAGGCGTTGTGGACCCGCTCGGCCACGTCGGCCTGGCCCACGTGCACCAGCATCTGGACGCCGCCGAGCAGCAGGCCCGAGGGGTTCGCCAGGTCCTGCCCCGCCCGCCTCGGGGCCGAGCCGTGGATCGCCTCGAACATCGCACAGTGTTCCCCGATGTTGGCCGACCCGGCGAGGCCGACCGATCCGGCGATTTCGGCGGCCACGTCGGAGAGGATGTCGCCGTAGAGATTCGGCATCACGATGAGGTCGAACTGGCCCGGGTTGTCGGCCAGCTTTGCAGCCCCGATGTCGACGATCCAGTGCTCCTTCTCGAGTTCTGGATACTCGACGCCGATCTCGTCGAACACCTTGTGGAACAGGCCGTCAGTGAGCTTCATGATGTTGTCTTTCGTGAAGCACGTCACCTTCTTGCGGCCATGGGCGCGGGCGTATTCGAACGCGTAGCGCGCGATCTTCTCGCACCCCGGGCGGCTGATGATCTTCAGGCATTGGACCACCTCGTCGGTCTGGCGGTGCTCGATGCCGGCGTAGAGGTCTTCCTCGTTCTCGCGGACGATGACGACGTCCATCAGCGGATGCTTGGTGGCGATGAACGGGGCATAGGCCGTGCACGGCCTGACATTGGCATACAGCCCGAGCGTCTTGCGGACGGTGACGTTGAGGCTCTTGAATCCGCCCCCCTGGGGCGTCGTGATCGGCGCCTTGTAGAACACCTTCGTCCGCCGCAGGCTGTCCCAGGCCTCCGGCGCGATGCCTGCGGTGTTGCCCGAGAGATAGACGCGCTCCCCGATGTCGATCGGCTCGAAGGCGAGCCGGGCACCTGCCGCGACGAGGATCTTCAGGCTCGCCTGCATGATCTCGGGGCCGATTCCGTCGCCAAACGCCACGGTCACCGGCGTGCCGCCCGCAGCCGGCCGCTTCAGGGTGTCGAGAAACGCCGCCGGATTGTCATGCGCATTCATGGACGGTTGACTCCGAGGAATCTCGCCTTCTTTCGACCGCTACCCCGGCGGGCTGACCGAGGTCGATGAGCATAGCCCGGGACGCGATTCCATGTCACGGTGCCGCCGGGCAACTTCAAGCCACGCTCGCGCAGGGCAGAAACGCGGTGAGCCGATGTTCCCCGCCGTGTGAGTGGGCTATGTTCTAGGTTCCAGGTCATCGGTTCGGCTGCGGGTCCGTGAGTTCGAGGCCGGGGTGTGAGCACGCTCTTCCGTTCGCTTGCGATCCTCGCTGCCACCGTTGCGGCCGGCCTCGCTCTGGCCGCCAGGGCCGCCGACGTGCATGTGTCGCCCGTGGGCGATGATGCCGCCACCGGGGCCGCCGACGCGCCCGTGGCCTCGCTTCACCGGGCGCTCGAACGGGTGCGCGAGATCCGGGCCGACGAGCCGGCCCGGGCGACACCGGTCGTCGTCGAGGTGGCCGACGGCCGGCATGAGCTGGCCGAGCCGCTCGTCCTCGTGCCCGACGACTCTGGTACGGACCGATCCCCGACGGTGATCCGCGCAGCGGTGGGAGCCCGCCCGGTCGTCAGCGGCGGGCGGGTCGTGTGCGGCTGGCGTGTCGCCGACGTGGGCGGCCGGCCGCGCTGGACGGTGGAACTCCCGGACGTGAAGGCGGGGGCGTGGCGGTTCGCGCAACTGTTCGTCGACGACCAGCGGCGCTTTCGGCCCGTACTGCCCGCGACGGGCTGGCACACGATCGCGGACGATGTGGAACCGTCGGCGGCTAGCCCTGAAACAAGCGAGTGCGAAGCGCGCCGCACTGCCATTTCGGCATGGAGAGTCGGCGCACAACTTGTCCGCCCGGCGCCGCATCGGCCGCTT
>VGYR01000031.1 GCA_016872925.1 Planctomycetota bacterium | reverse complement strand
GCGGCGTCATCGGCACCTGATCCTCAACTGGTTCCGGGCCAAAGGCACCATTTCGGCGGGAGTTGTCGAGGGTTTGAACGGCGTCGTAAAACTGACCACCAGAAAAGCGTTCGGCTTTCGGACCGCGAAAGGCATTGAAATCGCGTTGTTTCATGTCCTTGGCAAACTACCGGAGCCAGAATCAACCCACAGATTCTGCTGAGGAGGCTCAAAAAATCGCCCGGGCGAGGAAGGCTCTCGATAAAGTCCCATCTGCGTGAGACGCTACACTAGCGGCCAGTCCCCTGAACGCGACGAGGCCGCGGGAACCGGCGGCTCCCGGGACCCCGAACAAGGTGCATCCGTGCTTCGAACCCACACCTGCGGCGAACTGCGATCCGGTCATCTGGGCCAGGAGGTCGCCCTCTGCGGCTGGGTCGACCGCGTCCGCGACCACAAGGGCGTGATCTTCGTCGACCTCCGCGACCGGTGGGGCCGGACGCAGGTCGTCGTCGGCCCCGACAGCCCGGCTGCCGTGCTCGCGGCCGCCCGCGCGGTCCGCCCCGAGTGGGTGCTCCGCATCCGCGGCAGCGTGGGCGCGCGGCCGGCAGGCACCACCAACCCGAAGCTCGCGACCGGCGAGATCGAGGTCGTGTGCCGTGACCTCGACGTGCTCAACGAAGCCGAGACGCCGGTCTTCCAGCCGGGCGCGACGGAACTGCCCGGCGAGGAGGTGCGGCTCCAGCACCGCTGGATCGACCTGCGTCGCCCCGCCATGCAGGACAACATGTTCCTGCGGAGCCGGATGGTGAAGATCATGCGGGACCACTTCGATGCCCTCGGCTTCATCGACGTCGAGACCCCGATGCTCGGCCGCAGCACGCCCGAGGGGGCCCGCGACTACCTCGTGCCCAGCCGGCTCGACCACGGCTCGTTCTTCGCGCTGCCGCAGTCGCCGCAGCTCTACAAGCAGCTGCTGATGATGGCGGGCTTCGACCGCTACGTGCAGGTAGCCAAGTGCTTCCGCGACGAGGACCTCCGTGCGGATCGGCAGCCCGAGTTCACGCAGCTCGACGTGGAGATGTCGTTCGTCGAGGCCGACGACGTGATGGGGGTGATCGAGGGGCTCGTGCAGCGGACCGCCCGCGAGATCCTCGGCATCGAGGTGCCGCTGCCGCTGCCCCGGCTCTCGTGGGACGAGGCGATGGAGCGGTTCGGCCACGATGCCCCCGACCTCCGCTACGGCCTGGAGATCGTCGACCTCACGGCGATCGCCGGTGAGAGCGACTTTCGCGTGTTCCGCGGGGCCGTCGAGGGTGGCGGCAGGGTGCGCGGCCTCAGGGTGCCGGGGGCCGCGGCGCGGTTTTCCCGCAAGGATCTCGACGACCTCACGGCGATCGCCGTCGAGGGAGGGGCGAAGGGCCTGGTCTGGCTGAAGGTGGAGGCCGACGGCTCGTTCTCGGGCCCCGTCGCCAAGAACCTCGTCGCCGTCGCCGACGGCCTCACGAAGAAGCTCGGCTGCGCGCCGGGCGATCTGGCCCTGATCGTGGCCGATTCGTTCGACGTCACCTGCAAGGCCCTGCACATGCTCCGCAAGCGGCTCGGGGCGACGCTGGGCCTCTACGATCCCAACGCCATGCACTTCTCGTGGGTCGTCGACTTTCCGATGTTCGCCCGCGACTCGGAGAGCGGTGGCTGGGCCTCGATGCACCACCCGTTCACCGCCCCGCGGCCGGCGGACCTGCATCTCCTGCAGAGCGATCCGGCTGCCTGCCGCGCGGTCGCCTACGACCTGGTGATCAATGGCTCGGAGGCGGGCGGTGGCACGATCCGGATCCACGACGGGGCGACCCAGGAGAAGGTCTTCGAGTTGCTGGGAATCACGCCCGAGGTGGCCCGGGAGCGGTTCGGCTTCCTGCTCGACGCCCTGCGGAGCGGGGCACCGCCGCACGGCGGCATCGCCCTGGGCATCGACCGCTGGGTGATGCTGTTCGCGAAGCTCGACAGCATCCGCGACGTGATTGCGTTCCCGAAGACGCAGAAGGCCAGCGACCTGATGACGGGGGCCCCGTCGCCGGTGGAGACCAAGCAGCTCGTCGAACTCGGGGTCCGCGTCGTCGTGCCGCCGCCGAAGCCGGCCTGACGGCGAGGGCCTGTGGCGGGATCGGGGCTGCTCATGCCCCGTCGCCGGACGCGAGCGGTGGGAATCCTGCCCGACGCTCACTCGGACGCAGCCGGCGCTTCGCCATCGGCTAGACTCGGTGGCAGCAGGCGAGGGATGGTCTGGTTGACGGGCGAGCACGGAGGGCGGCTAGCTCAATTGGTCAGAGCACCTCGTTTACACCGAGGGGGTTGGGGGTTCGAGTCCCTCGCCGCCCACTACCACCGTTTTCTTCGAGTCGCAGAGATCCGCATCCGTGCGCATGACCCCTCCCCAGTTTTTGTACCAGTGCTCATGAGAGCGTTGGGGAACAGTCCGCGTGGTGTGTCGGAGGGAGGGGCACAGCCCTCCTGACGTGTCAGCTGCGATACAATGCACGAGAAGCTCTTGAAGCCACCGTACGACCAAGGAACAGCAACGATGCACTGGCAGGACCGCATTGGTTTTGATCCCGGGGTGCTTGGCGGAAAACCAGTGATCAAGGGTACGAGGTTGGCCGTCGAGAAGGTGGTCGAACTCATGGCGGCCGGCTGGTCAGAGCAGCAAATTATCGAGAACCATCCGGGTATTTCGCGGGACGACATCGCTGCGTGCCTCTTCTACGCGAGCGAAGTACTGAAGTCTGAGCGCGTTGTCACGTTGGCGGCACCTCACTGACAGCACGTCCGCATGCTTTTTCTCGCCGACGAGGACTTTCCCGGAATCGCAGTGCACTGGTTGAAGGGGGCCGGGCACGACGTTCTCTGGGCACGAACGACCATGCCCGGCGAAGCTGATTCGGCGCTCCTTGCCGCGGCACAGGAAGACTCCCGAGTCGTCCTGACATGCGACAAGGATTTCGGCGAACTCGCGTTTCACTGGAGCCTTCCGGCATCGTGCGGTGTTGTCTTGTTTCGGTTCACGGCATCTTCCCCTGAGGTATTTCTTCAGCGCTTCAAGGACCTGATGGAGGCCGAGACGGAGATTGGCTTCAGCGGCAAGTTCTGTATCGTCGAGGCCGACCGCGTGCGCAGTCGACCCTTGGATCGCATTTCGTGAGCGGCTACGCCGTATGTGGCTGGCTGAATCCGTCGGTCACTTTCCCGCCACCAGCCTGTCTTTCTCGGCCCGGCGCAGCTTCTTGATGGCCGCCTCCCGCTTCAGGGCCACCGACTTGGACCTCTGGGCCTCGCTGTAGACCAGTTTCACGGGAAGGCGGCTACGGGTGTATTTCGAAGCCTTGCCGGCAGCGTGGGCCTTCAACCGCTTGGGGAGGTCATTGGTGATGCCCGTGTAGAGCGAGCCGTCTGAGCAACTCAGCAGGTAGACGAACCAACGGGAGCGAGAGGGGTGGCGAGGGGCAGGCATGCGAGCCGATCATGGCTGCCGGGTGCGCCGCTGAACAGGGCGTGCCGGGCGGCGGTCATCTCGGCGCTGAGCGAGGCCAACCCCCGGCGAAGTTCCCCAGGCCACCGGACCGCCTGCGGCAAGACGCCCGGATTCAGCCACAAAAGCGGGAGCTTCAGGCGTTGCACACAAATGTGCACATTCCTGGTGCGACTTGGTAGTTTTTCTTGGGCGAGACACGGTTCGTTCGAGTCCCTCGCCGCCCACTACCACCGTGTTCTTCGGGTCGCAGGGATCCGCATCCGTGCCCATGACAACCATCGGCCTCCAGCGGACCGGCGGTCAAGGCTCCCACTCGAGCGGCTCGATGCGCCGCAGTTCGGTCTCAATGTCGGTACCCTCGTAGAACGACAGCCAGCCGAGCAAACGCTGCGTCTGCCCCGGTTCGCAGTCGGGAAACGTCGGGTCGGCATGGATGCAGGGGCAGTGGGGATTTCCCCAGGTTCGCGTGCACCCGCGCCAGCCGGAGATCACCCAGCGGGTTTTCGACGCGTTGCCGCATGCGATCATCGGGCAGGAGGCGACCAGACGATCGGGGGCAACGCTGTCGAAATCCGGGCAACCATGAAGCATCACGCAGTTCTGCACGTCGAGCCCTCGCAAGGTTTCGCTGGACTGGTTCTCCACGAACAACTCGATCTTCAGCGATCGCTCGTCATATCGGGCCTTCGCGCCGAAGGCGACGTGATTGGGAAGCTCGCGCCGCACGCGATACTCCCCGGGCCGCGAACGATCCCACTCCAAAGCCGGAAGTTCCTGGTTGCGCTGGGACCAGATCGTGTCGATATGCGTGTGAGCCAGGTACAGCAGCTGACGTTGGTCCTCGCGACGAATCCAGATCGCTTCCGGCACGTCGATCACGGCGTATCCACCGTCCTGCCACGGCGCGAAGACGCTGAGTTTCGTTTCGCGTTGCGGCCGAATCGCGCCGTCCAAGAATCCACGACGCGGATGCCGACCGCCGGGATACGGCAGCACCCTGATCGTGCCCGATGCACTTTCGGCCACGTGCCCCGATTGACGCGACTGACGCTGCAGTTCCGCGTCGATCTGGTCGGCAGGCAGGTCGAGCGCCGCGACCATGTGCCCGCGGGAGTAGCCGTGATCGTCCATGGTGGAGACCCAGTAGGAAAGCTCCTCGGCAGAGGCCGGCAGGCGACCATCGGTCAACGCTTTCCGCTTCGAGATACGCCGCCGGCGATCCTCGATCGGTCCCAGGGGATCGGTCGGAACGATGGCGGCATCGACATACGTGGCAAGGTCGCGCATCGCAATGACTTTGAACCTGTGCCTGGCCAGATACAGCATGAAGTCGCGAAATCGCACGCCGGGTGTCGACACCCAGTCGTGCGCCGTGTCGGGCACTCCGTGGAATTGCAGCACCGCGATGCGGCCGCCCTTGGCTTGGGAAACCGCCCGTTGAAAGTCGTCCATCGTCCAACCGGGGCGACCATCACCGGCCGACGGGATCAGCAGCGGGTGATCGAGCCCCGGTTCATAGGCGACTCCCCGCCCGCTGTCGTCGTCGTGCTCGGGCGCTCCGCCGCGCCGCGCGAACACGATCCCCTGACGGCGCAACAGGTCGAAGCCCTCCACGGCAATCGCATTGCCGGGGTAGGCGGAACTGACGGGCTTCGGAATCCCGTGCTCCTGACAACGCGTGGCGATCGCCTCCAGTTGCTCCGCGTAGTGTTCGAGATTCGGGACCGTCAGCGGCAGGTGATCGCGCGTGTGATTGCCGATCTCGAAACCTTCGCGATGCAGCTGCGCGATTTCCTCCCAGGTCATGTAGTCCCGCTTGTTGTCGCGAAAGTCGAAACCCTCGGTGACAAAAAACGTCGCCCCAAAGCCAAGTTCCTTGAGCAAGGGCCGCACGAACGTGAAGTGTGATTTGGCCGAGTCGTCGAAGGTCAACACGACCAGTTGCTCGGGAACGGGTTCGAGGCCGAACGCGGCCATCGCCACCCCGAGCCACATGCCGAGGCTGAAGCTGCCAAGCACGGCATTCATCATCGGTCCTGAACCTCCTGGCGGGATGCTCGCCGAGCCTACGCGTTTCCGTCCATGGAGTTCCAGCGTTGCCCGAACCGAATCGGGGCAGGTTTGAGGACACGAGGCGGAGGGGGGCGTCGGCGGTACGGTTTGTGCCGTCGCGGCCGATCGTATCCACAGCCGACCCTTGGGGCGCGTTTCTCGAACGGCCACTCGCGTTCAGCCGGCGGAACTCGTCGGTCCCCGCGTCGCCAGCAGCCTGTCCTTCGCGGCCCGGCGCAGGGCCGATCATCGCGGAGGCGAGCCGGCGGCGGCGTCACGGATGCTGCGGACGATCGCCGGATCCGTGGCGATCCCGAGCACGCCGTTGACGATGAACTGGATGCCGATGCAGAGCAGGAGAAAGCCCATCACCTTGGTGATGGCATTCATGCCGGCGGTGCCGATGAACGCCACCACGGACGCCGAAAGCCGGAGGATGACGTACGCGATGACGGCCACCGCGACGATGCCCACCGCGATGGCGGCATAGTCGACCCAGGTCTTCGCCAGCGATGCCAGACCGAGCGTCACGGCGATCGAGCCGGGACCGCTGAGCATCGGCATGGCCAGCGGCGAAAAGGCGATGTCGCGGCCGGCCGCGGCCGCCACGTCTCGGGATTCCCCCGAGGCCTTCTCCGCGAACCCCGTCAGCATGCCGGAGCCGATGCCGGCCACCATCAGACCGCCGGCGATCCGCAGCCCCGGGAGCGAGATGCCGAAGAACCGCATGATCAGGGAGCCGGCCAGCAGAAACGTGACCAACACGGCCACCATGTAGCCGCACGCGGCCCGCAACTGGCCGATCCGCCGGCTCGGCGGCATGTGCTCCGTGAGCGCGAGGAACGCCGGGGCCGATGCCGGCGGATTCGTGACCGGCAGCAGCGCAATCACGGTTCCGACCGCGAGCTCGACGAAGTGGGCGATGGCGACCGTGTCGATCATGGCGAAACGCGGGTTTGCGGCTGAATCACCGCCGACTATACTTCACTGACGGCATA
This sequence comes from Planctomycetota bacterium, assembly GCA_016872925.1. Taxonomy (GTDB): domain Bacteria; phylum Planctomycetota; class Planctomycetia; order Pirellulales; family UBA1268; genus QWPN01. The sequence goes on along the minus strand of VGYR01000031.1, from coordinate 16,862 downwards.
AACAATTGTGGTGGTCGGTTGCGGCGTGAGGGCATCCCGCATGCAGACAGATTCCCAGATGTGGTCGCGAAACGACAGCCGGAAAACCCGCTTCCGCCGGCCGGCGGAAGCGTCCCGCGGATTTCGCCATGGAACCGTCCATGGTTTTACCCTCGTCGAACTCCTGGTGGTGATCGCGATCATCGCCACCCTCATCGGACTGCTCCTGCCCGCCGTGCAGAGCGCCCGCGAGGCGGCCCGCCGCACGCAGTGCGTTAACCAGGTGCGGCAGGTCTCGCTGGCGGTGATGAACTACGCGTCGGCGAAGCGGGAGAAACTGCCGGACGCGCTCTCGAACGTCGTCAAGAGCGGCACCACGGGCTCGGGCGGGACTCCGTCGACGTACCCGCTGCACGTGATGATCATGTCGTACTCGGAAGACGAAATGCTCCGGCAGACGTTCACCGGCGTGTCCACGCTGCTCAACAACAGACTCCCGTTCGTGCCGACGTTCAACTGCCCGTCGGATCCCACCCGCGACGTGGTCGCGCAGGAGTTCAGTGGAAACTTCGCGATTCCTGGCACGGCGTCCTATCTCTCCAACGGGGCTCTCTTCTCCGACAACCCGATGCTCCGCAAGGTGAAGGACGGGACCTCGAAGACCGCGGCCCTGGCCGAGTCCTACTGCCGCGCCATCGCGAGCGGCACGACGCTCGTGTCCCAGTACAGCGCCCGCAGCGGTGCGAAGGCGCCCACGTTCGCCCATCCAGAGACGACCGCCGCTGCGCCGCTCGGCCGCACGAACCATCCCGCCAGATCGATCGCCCCCGGCCAGGCGGGCGCGTGGAGCAACGCCTTCAACGCCCAGGCGACCGGCGCGATGTCCGACGTCGTTTCGCCGCCGATCCAGGACCGGCCAAGCGTGAACGACGCCGACGGTCTGCGAATCCAGGGCATCCACCCCGGCACGATCACGGTCGGCATGCTCGACGCCAGTGTCCGCACGGTCGCCACCGACGTCGATCAGGGGGTCTTCTGGTCGGCGGTGACGCCGGCCGGGGGTGAGACCGGCGAACTGCCGTGATCCTCGCCCGCGCTGCACGTGATCCCGTCGCGGGCGAGCCATGAGCGCCGACCTGCGCGAGCGTCGCCTCAGGGGGCTGCGGCCGATGGTCGGCCGCACGCCGCTGGTGAGTGTGCGGCTGCGATACCGGGGCCGGGAGGGGCGCGTCCACGCCAAGGCCGAATACCTGAACCTCACCGGCAGCATCAAGGATCGGATGGCGCTGCACATCTGCCAGACGGCCATCGAACAGGGAGCCCTCGGCCCCGATCACACCATCGTGGAGGCGACCAGCGGCAACACCGGCATCGCGTTCGCCGCCCTCGGGGCGGCCCTCGGGCAGCCGGTGGTGATCTTCATGCCCGACTGGATGAGCGAGGAGCGGAAGGCGGTGATCCGCTCGTTCGGTGCCGACATTCGCCTCGTGTCCCGCGAGGCCGGCGGCTTCCTCGGGAGCATCGCCAACGCCGAAACGCTCGGCCGGGAGCTCGGACGGGTGTTCCTGCCCCGGCAGTTCGACAATCAGGCCAATATCCACGCCCACGCCACGACGACCGGACCCGAACTCGTGGCCCAGCTCGCCCGCCTCGGCCTCACCCCCGGCGCGTTCGTGGCCGGCGTGGGCACGGGGGGCACGGTCATGGGGGTGGCGGAGGCTTTTTCCCGCCTGGGCATCCGGGCCCACGTTCACCCGCTCGAACCCGCGGAGTCTCCCACGCTCTCCACGGGCCACAAGGTCGGCCGGCATCGCATTCAGGGCGTGTCCGACGAGTTCATCCCCGGGATCCTGCGGCTCGACTCGCTGGCGCCGGTGATCCAGGTGAACGACGGCGACGCGATCCTGATGGCCCAGAAACTGGCCCGGGAGCTGGGCCTCGGGGTTGGAATTTCGTCGGGCGCCAATCTGCTCGGGGCGATCCAAGTAGCCGAGCGGGCGGAATGGCGCACGCCGGTCGCCACGATCTTCTGCGACGACAACAAGAAGTATCTTTCCACCGACCTCGCCAAAGCCGAGCCGGTTCGATCTGGATTCATGAGCCCGGACGTCGAGTTGCTGGATTTCGAGACCACGCCCGCGGCGGGCGAATCCAGAGTCTGATCGTCATCGTGCGGCGAGCCGAGGTCGCTCGAACGCGTTCGAGATACGGCTATCGCCCGCCCCGGGACGGCAGAAGTCTCGTCACCCGGGCGAGGATACGCCCAAGGCTCCTCGAGCGTTCGCCGACCTTGCCGACTCACCCTGGTCCGCAGGCGGTCCACCGAACGGTTCAGACCGTCCGCGGGCGAATCCGTCGCTGAGCCGTGTGCTTTGGCACGGCGTTCGCTCATCTATCTCTCGAAGGAGAACAGGAGACCAACGAAAGCACCCCTGAAACTGAGCATCCGCCGCCACAGCCCAGGGATTTCGATTTCATGCTTCTTGCGAAACGTTTCGCAAAAGCTAGGAATTTCGCACTTTTGGTGAGTCGTTTCGCCGAATCTTCGAAACGTGCTTCGTTCCAAGACCCACCCCTCAATAAGGGTGGTGTGTGGGTTTTCCAGCCAAGATACTTGACTCCCGAGGAAATATTTCCAGCGGGGGCAACATTGGCGCGCGATTCGCAGGCGTATTTCAGCGTCGCCGAGTGAGTTTGGGGGCCTTCCGGGTGAGGAGGCCGCAAGCCGCCGGGCCAGTCGCAAGGAGTCGTCTGATGCGTTCGGTTGCCGTTTCCGCCGCGGTTGCTGCGGCCCTGCTCGCAGGCCTTGCGTCGAGTGCCTCGGCCCAGACCGTGCTCAACCGGTGGAACTTCAACGGCACGACGACTGCGACCTTTCGCACGCCTTCGTCCGGTTCCGTGTTGTCGGGGACAATTGGTGGCTTTGGCACTTCCTCGACCCCGTCCGCCCCTCTGAGCACCCAAATCGTCAGCGGCGCGGCGAGCGACCCTGGCACGTTGATTACGAACACCACCGCTCCCGTGGGCACCTGGACCTACAACCGGTCAGTGAACATGCCTTCTCCTAGCCTTCCCGTCTCGAACACCTCCACGGGCGTCACGTTCCTGTCGCCGACGACGGGGTATGCGGGCCAGAACATCAAGCTCTCGTGGAGCCAGACGGTGGGCTTTCGGGGGAGTCGCTACTTTCAGCTTTTGGTGAGCACCAGTGGCACGGCGGGGCCGTTTTCGGTTCCCAGTGGCGGCACCGGCTCATCGATCAGCCAGTTCGTCACCGGGCTCAACTCGGGGACGTCTACCATCAGCGGCACGGCGACGGTCAGCGTGAGCTCGAGTGGCCTGATTGATTTCCGCACGATTGACGGCAACTGGGTGTCACAGGTCACGGGAACCGCCGGAACCCCGGCGAATTATGCGAACGGTTTCGTCGATAACATCTCGTACACCCTGCCGACTGCCCAGGGGTTCGAGAACAACGCCAACTTCGCGTTCGCCATCTCAACTGTCTGGGATCCAATCGGCACCTACACGAGCGGCACGACCGGCCTGCTGTCTTCGTTCGCCGGCACCAACTCGACCGATGTGATCAACGGGTACATTACCTCGGCTTCCTCCGGCGGCAGCATGCGGCTTGACCTCGTGACCGTCACCGCCGTGCCTGAGCCGACCACGAGCCTCATGCTTGGAACCTCGGCGATCATCGGCGGTTCGCTCGCCTGGCGACGTCGCCGCCGCGGCGAGGCAGTCTGATCCACGCTTGATGGACACCGATACGAACGCGGGCCTCGAGGCTGGAGAACAGTTTCGAGGCCCGCTTCGTGTCGCGACCGCCTGAGTGCCCCGGCCCCGCAGACTCGAGAGCTTTCATGCCGCACTCGCTTGCCCCTTCCATCCGCCGCCTCGCTGTCGGAGCCTTGCTCGGGCTCGGCATAGCCTGCCCAAGTCCGGCCGCACCTCCAGCAGCCGCCGACGAGGACGTCCGCGAGCCGGTCAAGGCGCGGCTCACGCTCAACCCCTCGGCCCTCGACATGGACCGGCTGAAGGCGAGCCGGATGGGCTACATGCCCACGTCGCTGACGCTCGTGGAGGCCAAGCCGGCCGGGGTGAGAAAGGAGCCCGCCTACGAGGGCAAACCCCGCTACGGGATCATCCGCGTGGGGAACGGCCCCAAGAGCGACACGCTCGTGGCCGTGGACGTGCGCGAGGCAGGCAGCCGGCTCTACATCGACACCAATCAGAATGGCGACCTGTCGGACGACTCCTCCGGTGAGTGGGACGTGGTCAAAGACATCAACGGCACGAACGTGGAGTTCGCCACGCGGCCGGTTCATGCCTCGTGGGGCACGCTCACCGAGGAGAGCGAAGGGGCCGAGGTGCGGCTGTTCCTGTTTCGCCGCCCCGACATGAAGGGGTTTTCATATGCCTCGATCTCGGGCCGCGAGGGCACCGTGGAGCTCGGCGAGACACCCGAAGCCGACGGCAAGGAATACCCGATCGTGCTGGCCGAACACACCAACGACGCCCTCTACACGGTGCCCGCGAAGGGCGACCTCACGCGGCGGCTGGTCGAACTCTGCGTGGATCTCGACGGCGACGGCACGTTCAAGGGCGTGCTGTTGAAGGACGGTGACAAGGAGTTTCGCTCGCCGGAGCGGTTCAACCTCGCCGATCCCTTCCGGATCGACGACCAGTGGTACATCGCGCGGCCGTCGATCAGCGGCGCGGAGCTCACGATCACGCCGGTGCCGGCGCCGGGCAGCGACGTGGCCGAACTCCAAAAGCCGGTCGAGGTGCGGCCGATGCTCGAGCCCGGGGTCGTCGCGCCGGCCTTCACCGTGCAATCGCCGGAGGGGAAGCCGCTCAGCCTGGCCGACTTCAAGGGCAAGGTGGTGATCCTCGACTTCTGGGCCACCTGGTGCGGGCCGTGCCTGGCCTCGATGCCGGGCCTGGAGAAGCTGTACCAGAAGGTGAAGGACCAGAACGTCGAAGTGCTGAGCCTCAACGTCTACGATGACAAGGACGCGTTCGACGAGTGGATCGCGGCCAACCGGGGCACGAAATACACCTTCACGTTCGCCTTCGATCCGGCCGAGAAGGGCTCCGACCAGAGCGTGGCCGGGAAGAAGTACAACGTGCCGGGCCTGCCCACGCTCTATCTCATCGACCGCGAGGGCCGCGTGGCGGCGGCGTTCGTCGGCGCTCAGGAGGCCAAGCTCATCGAGGCGCTCGCGAAGGTCGGCGTCGAGGTGCAGGAAGACGAGTGACGGCTCGATGCCGGTTTCGGAGGAACTGCGATCCATGATCACGCGACGTGCGAACCTGCTCGGGCGGCTTTCGGCCGCGATCTTCGTGGCCGTCTCCGCTGGGCGGCCGGCGCCCGCCCAGGTGACTTTCGATTGGGCGACGGTGGGCAACCCGGGCAATGCGGCAGACACGCTCGTCATGACCAAGGGGGCGGCCCCCGACAACACCACCGGCTACGGCGCGGTCGGCTACACCTACCGGATCTCGAAATACGACGTGACCAACGCCCAGTACGCGCAGTTCCTCAATGCAGTCGACGCCTCGGGCAGCAACTCCTTGCGGCTGTTCAACACCAAGATGGCCGACCCGAGCGCGAATCCCTTGGGAGCGGCCTACACGGGGGGCATCGATCGCAACCTCGCTGCGGCGAGCGGCGCCAAATACAGCGTCAAGGCCGGCCAGGAGAGCTTCCCCGCCATCTGGATCAACTGGGCGTCCGGGGCCCGGTTCGTCAACTGGCTCGCCAACGGGCAGGGGGCGGGAGGCACGGAGAGCGGTGTGTATGACATGTCCGCGATCCCGAGCAACAACTCGTTCGCGACGCCGCCGCAGCGGGCCGCCGGTGCGACGATCTTTCTGCCGAGTGAAAACGAGTACTACAAGGCCGCCTACTACGATCCCACGAAGAGCGGAACCGGGGGATACTGGCAGTACGGCACGCGAAGCGACACGGCACCCGCGAGCGTGGCCCCGCCGGGGTCTGCCAACGCGGCCAACATCGGCGCCGGCACCGACGGTCAGTCGGCCGGCACGCTGGCCGCGACCATGGCCACGACAGGCGCGGCATTCAGCCCCTCCGTCAACTACCTCACCGCGGTCGGTGCCTACACATCGGCGAGGAGCGCCTACGGGCTCTACGACGTGGAAGGCCTGGTCTACAACTGGACCGAGGCGACCCGCAAGTCGTTCGGCAATCAGCTCCCCATCTATCGGGGCGGTTCGTGGCGGTACAACGAGGGGGCCTCGGGTGCCGCCTACCGAAACGTCTATTCCGGTGCCGGGGCGACCTCGTATGCATGGTACGGCTTCCGGGTGGCCAGCCTGCCGTCCGCGCCGCCGCCCGTGATCACGATCGACGTGGCCAGTGGCACGCAGACGCAAACCCAGGCCGGCTATGCCACGCTCTCCGGCACGACGCCCGTGTTCAAGACCGGGGCCGGCACGCTCGTGCTCGACCAGGCCAACACACTCTCGGGCTCCACGACCGTGCAGGGCGGCGTGCTGCGGCTGGCAAACGCCGCGGCGCAGGCGTCGAGCACGCTCGCCGTCGTGGCGGGCGGCACGGCGCAGGTGGCTCCCTACCTGATCACAGGCGTCGGGGGTCTCGACCTCTCCGGAACCGGCCTGGTCGACGTCACCAATGGCGGGCTGGTCGTGGCCGGCGGTCTCGCGGTCGGCGACCTGGTGGACGAACTCATCGCCGGCCGCAACGGAGGCACCTGGGACGGCACCAGCGGCATCACGTCGAGCGTCACGGCAGCGCAGGTCGTGAACTTCGAGATGCGGGCGGTGGGCTGGACCGACAACGGCAACGGCTCGCTGACCGTGGCGTATGCCGCCCAGGGCGACACGAACCTCGACTGGGTGGTCGACATCCTCGACGTGTCCAACTTCGTGTCGTCCGGGAAGTTCGGCACGGCGGCCCCCGCGACGTGGATGGACGGGGACTTCAACTACGACGGGGTGGTCGATATCCAGGACGTCGCCGACTTTTCAGCCACGGGGCTCTACGGCGCCGATGCCTACAACACGGCGCCGGGCGGGGTTGCCGCGGTGCCGGAGCCGGCTGGAGTCACGCTGCTGGCGGCGCTGGGCGCAGTTGGCCTCGTCCTGCGCCGGCGCGGTCGCCGCTGACAGGTCGCGCCGGAACGGCGCCGCCCACGGCGGGCGCAGGGGCTGGTAGACTCCCGCGATGCGTCGCGTCGTGTTGTTTTCGGGGATCATCTGCCTGGCCGCGGTCCAGATGACCGTTCGCCAGGCGGCGGCCCAGGAGCGGCCGGTGGTGTTTGCCAACGCCCGGGTGCTGCCGGTGTCGGGACCGCCCATCGACGCCGGCACGGTCGTGGTCGTGGGGGGCACGATCGCGGCGGTCGGCCCGGCGGGCGCGACGCCGATTCCCGCAGACTCGGAGACGATCGACTGCACGGGAAAGGTGATCATCCCGGGGCTCGTCGACACCCACAGCCACGTCGGCGGCGGCTGGGGGGGCGATGCCAGCGGCCCGATCCAGCCCGACGTCCGGGTTCTCGACTCGATCAACGTCCGCGACTCGGGCTTCCGCAAGGCCCGGGCCGGCGGCCTGACCACCCTCAACATCATGCCCGGCTCGGGGCACCTGCTCTCGGGCCAGACGATCTACGCCAAGCTCCGCAAGGCCTCGACGATCGACGACCTCTTCGTCCGCGACGCCGCCGGCAAGCCGCTCGGCGGAATGAAGATGGCCAACGGCACCAACTCCCGGAAGGACGTGCCGTTTCCGGGCACGCGATCGAAGTCGGCGGCCCTCGTCCGGCAGAAGTTTCTCAAGGCCCAGGACTACCGCCGCAAGATCGACCAGGCCAAGGACGATCCGACCAAGCGGCCCGACCGCGACCTGGAGATGGAAGGGCTGCTCGACGTGCTCGACGGCCGCACCGTGGTCCACCACCACTGCCACCGCGCCGACGACATCATGACGGTGCTCCGGCTCAGGGAGGAGTTCGGCTTCAAGGTGGTGCTCCATCATGTCAGCGAGGCCTGGAAGGTCGCCGACCAACTCGCCAAGGCGCAGGCGCCCTGCTCCGTGATCGTGGTCGACAGCCCGGGCGGGAAGCTCGAGGCGATGGATCTCTCGCTGGCAACCGGCGCGGTGCTCGAGAAGGCGGGGGCACCGGTGGCGATCCATACCGACGACCCGGTCACCGACTCGCGGCTGTTCCTGCGGTCGGCCGCGCTCGCCGTGCGCGGCGGCATGAGCCCGGAGAAGGCCCTGGAGGCGGTCACGCTGGCCGGGGCGAAGATGCTCGAACTCGACGCCCGGATCGGCACGCTGGAGCCCGGCAAGGACGCCGACCTCGCGGTGCTCTCCGGCGAGCCGTTCTCCGCGCGGACGAAGGTGCTCGAGACCTGGATCGAGGGGCGGAAGGTCTTCGATCGCGACGATCCCGAAGACCGCCTGTTCGCCGTGGGCGGCTACGGATCCGGCCGCGACCAGCAGGCCCATGCCTGCTGCACCGACGAGCGGCTCTCGGAGACGAAGTGATGAGAAGGCGGATGCTCGGCTGCGCCGCGGCCGCGATCATGCTCGTGTCGGGGCGGCCGTCGCCCGGCGGCGAGATGCTGGTGGTCCGCGGTGACGTCGTCCACACGATGACTGGGCCTCCGATCGAGAAGGGAGTCGTGGTCATCGAGGGGGGCAGGATCACCCTCGTCGGTTCCGCGCTCGACATTCCCGTGCCCCCGGCGGCACGCGTGCTCGAGGGACGCGTGGTCACGCCCGGCCTGATCGACGCCCACACCGCGCTCGGCCTGTCGGGTTACCTCAACCAGGAGCAGGATCAAGACCAGCTCGACAAGGGCGAGCCCATCCAGCCCGAACTGCGGGCCATCGATTCCTACAACCCGCGGGAGCGGCTGATCGAGTGGGTCCGCGGATTCGGGATCACCACGATCCACACCGGCCATGCGCCCGGCGCCCTGGTGTCCGGGCAGACGATGATCGTCAAGACCGCCGGCGAGACCGCGGACGACGCCGTCGTGAAGCCGGTGGCCATGGTCGCGGTGACCCTCGGAGACGATGCCCGGCCGGGCGACGAGAAGAAGTCGCCGGGCACCCGCAGCAAGGCCGTGGCGATGCTCCGCGGAGAGCTGGTGAAGACCCAGGACTACCTGCGGAAGCGGGAACTCGCCGACCCCGAGAAGCGGCCCGACCGCGACCTGCGGCGGGAGGCTTTCGCCGACGTGCTCCGCGGCAGGCTGCCCCTGCTCGTCACCGTGAACCGCGCCACCGACATCGACGCTGCCCTGCGGATCGCCGCCGAGTTCGGGATCACGATCGTGCTCGACTCGGCCGCCGAGGCCTACCTCGCCGCCGATCGCATCCGGGCGGCGGGCGTGCCCGTGATCGTGCATCCGTCGATGCGCCGCGGCGGCAAGGGAGAGACGGAGAACATCAGCTTCGAGACCGCCGCCACGCTCCGGGCCAAGGGCATCCCCGTGGCGCTGCAGAGCGGCTTCGAGGGCTACGTTCCCAAGACCCGCGTCGCCCTGTTCGAGGCGGCGGTGGCGGCCGCCAACGGGCTGACGACCGAGCAGGCCCTGGCCACGATCACGACCGACGCCGCGGCGATCCTGGGGGTGGCGGACCGCGTGGGGGCGCTGCGGCCGGGGATGGACGCCGACGTGGCCGTCTTCGACGGCGACCCGTTCGAATACACCACCCACTGCACCGCCGTCGTGATCGACGGCCGTGTCGTCAGCGAGGCACCGCGGTAGGCGGCGGCACGAGCCCATGAGCGAGCGGCCCCGGTTCACGCTCCCGATGTGGACCGGGATCCGGCTCGTGCCCTGGCTCCGGGTGCTCGCCCGGCACGGCTTCCGCGTGTCGCCGGCGCGGATTCCCCGGGCCGTCGGCATCACCCTGGCCGGCCTCGGCAACGAGGTGCTCACGCCGCTGCAGCAGCTGTTCTGGGGGCGCGGCATCCGCGCGGCTCGGATCGAACAGGATCCGATCGTGATCCTCGGCCACTGGCGGAGCGGCACGACCCTCCTGCACGAACTGCTCGCCCGGGACCCGCGGCTGGTGGCCCCCAGCACGATCCAGTGCGCCGTGCCGAGCCACTTCGTGCTCTCCGAGCAGTTCGCCACCGAGCGGCTCGGCTTCCTCCTGCCGGCCCGGCGGCCGATGGACGCGATGCGGATGGGATTCTCCCGGCCGCAGGAAGACGAACTCGCGCTGTGCAACCTGGGGCTTCCCAGCCCGTGGTGGACCGTCGCTTTCCCCGCCGACCCGCCGCCGGATCCCGACTACGAGACCCTCGACGCCCTGTCCCAGGCCGCCCGTGACCGATGGATCGCCGCCTGGACGGGATTCCTTCGGGCGATCCAGTTCGAGCACCCGGGCAGGCTCGTGCTCAAGAACCCGTTGCACACCTACCGCGTGCCGTTGATTCGCGGGGTGTTTCCGGAGGCGGACTTCATCCACATCACCCGCGACCCCCACGAACTCGTTCCCTCGTGCCTCCACTTCTGGCGGCGCATCTCCGAGGACCACGGGCTGCAGCGGCCGCGGACGGCAGACCTCGAGGATCGCGTGATCTCGTCGATCCTGCGGATGGACCGCCGGCTGGAGGCGACCTGGGAGGCGATCCCGGCGCGCCACCGGCACCGCCTGCGGTACGAGGATCTCGTGGCCGACCCCGTCGGCACGCTCCGCCGACTCTACGGGCACTTTGGCTGGCCCGGCGGCGACGAGGCCGAGCCGCGCTGGCGGGAGCATCTCGCGGCGGAGCGGGCGTATCGCCGCAACGCCCTGCCGCTCGACGACCGCCTCCGCCGGAGGATCGCGTCCGATCTCGGCGAGGTTCTCGACCGCCACGGCTACCCCGCCCGCAGTTCGTCCCCCGCCACCAGTTCCGCGAAGGCGGCCGCGCTGGAGTAGGCGAAGGAAAATCCCAGTTCGTCCCGCAGCCGGCGCGACGTGACCAGCCACGGATGCCGCACATAGCCCGCGAGGCCCGGGGGCGTCGCCAGCCAGGGGAGCCTCAGGCTCCACCAGAGGCGGCCCAGGGCCGCCATCGCGACGTACGGGAGCGGAACCGCCGGCACGCCCAGGGCCCGGGCGATCTGCCGGTGCGTGAGCGAGTCGTCCGGGGCCACGTTGAAGGCGCCCCGCGCCGAGGCCATCAGGATCGCCAGGGTCGCGCGGGCCAGGTCGTCGCGGTGGACGAACTGCAAGGGCGTGTCGCGACCGTCGGGGAGGCCGAGGAAGGGCACGCCCAGGAAGTAGTCGGTGAGGAAGTTCCGCACGCCCGCGGCGACCACGATCGCCGGCCGCGTGACGCTCACCGCCACCTCGGGATGGGTCGCCGCGAACCCGTCGACCATCTCCTCGACGAGCCCCTTGTGCGCCGAGTAGTAGTAGCCTTGCAGCGGCCGCAGCGGCGCAGTCTCGTCGCACGCCGCCAGGCGGTCGGGCTGGGCGCCGTAGACGGTGGCACTGCTGGCCACGAGCACGCGCGTCGGCCGCACCCGGGCCGCCGCCTCCAGGATCCGCCGGGTGCCGTCGATGTTCGCGGACCGCAGCGCCGCGGCATCCCGGCCCGGTTGGACGGCGAAGGCCAGGTGCACCAGCGTGTCCGGAGCGAAGCGGGCGATCGCGGCGGGAAGGGCGGGATCGGCCACGTCCAAGGACAGCACGTCATCCGGCGGGCAGGCGTCCGCAGCCCGGATGTCGACGCCGAGCACCCGGGCTTCCGGCAGCCGGCGGCGGATCTCGCCGAGCAGCGCCCGGCCGTAGAGGCCGGAGCTGCCGGTGATCGCAATCCGGGAAGGGTGATCGGTCATCGGCAGGCAGCCCGCCTCGGCGTCATGCAGCCGTCAGCCGGCGCCGTCCACGCCGCCGCTCCCGCTGGAGCAGCGCCCGGTAGGCCTGGAAATCGACCTGGATCGTGTGCCGCGGCGACGCGACGTACCGCCGGCGCATCGCGGTGAGTTCGGCGTCGATGGCCCGCTCCATCGCCTCCCGCCCGGGCAGCCGACAGCGGCCCGCCACCACGTCGCCCACCCAGGCCGCCTGGGCCTCGGAGAGTGGAAACAGCGCGCCCCACGGCTGGACGAGGCCGATGAAGAACAGGCCCGGAACCTGCGGATGGACGACGTTCCGATAGAGCCGCACGCGATTGTCGTCGGGGGCGATCACGGACCGGTCGAGGAACGGGAACGCGATCCGGTAGCCCGTCGCGAGCACGATCGCGTCGAGGGCCTCACGCCTGCCGTCGGTGAACACGACCCCGTCGCCGTCGAGGTGGTCGATGTCGGGCTTGATCACCACCCGCCGCTCGCGGACCAGGCTCGGCAGGTCGCTCGAGATCGTGGGGTGCTCCTGGAGCACGGCGTGCGCCGGCGTGGGCAGCCCGTAGAGGGCGAGCGATCCACGGTTCGCCCAGACGACGGCCTGGAAGGCCCTGCGAAAGAGCCACCTCGGCATGAACCGCCAGACGACGTCGGGGCAGACGGTGTCGAGCGGAACGCCGAACAGGTACTTGGGGATCACATGGGCGCCGCGGCGGGTCGAGAGCAGCGTCCGGTCGGCGACCCGGGCGAGGTCGCAGGCGATGTCGCAGCCGGAGTTGCCCATGCCCACCACCAGCACGCGGCCGCCGGCGAACGCCTCGGGGGTGCGGTAGTCGTGGGAGTGGAGCAGCCGACCATGAAACGAGCCGCGGAACTCCGGCAGCCTGGGCAGCCAGTGGTGCCCGCTGGCGACCAGCACGTGCCGATAGCGGCGGGTCTGCCGGGCGCCGTCGGCGGTCCGGATCGTCACGGCAAAGGTTCCCCCCGGCTCGGGCTGCACGTGCTCGACCGACGTGCGGAAGCAAATCTGGTCACGAAATCCGAAGCGGTCGACGTAGGCCTCCAGGTAGTCGCGAATCTGCTCGTGCCCCGGGAAATGCGGGTAGTCGGCCGGCATGGGGAAGTCGGCGAACGCCGTCATGTCGCGGGAGGTGTTGATCTGCAGCGACTTGTAGATCGCCGACAGGCCGTTGTCGTTGTCATACCTCCACAGGCCGCCCACCGCGGAACCCCGCTCGAAGCAGTCGAAGGCGAGCCCCCGGTCCCGGAGCGCCTTGCACGCCGCGAGGCCCGATCCGCCGGCGCCGATCACGCACGCGGCGCCGACGGGGGAGGTCAGGGATGCACTCATCGCGCGGGTCTGCCGGGAACGCGGATCCGATTCAATGTAGCGGCGGCGCCCCGGCCAGGGCCGTCAGGCAAGCTCCGGCGGGCCCCTCCGCCAGGCCGCGAAGTCTTCACGGAACCGCGGCCACTCGCTGAAAAACAGGTGGCCGGCGGGTTCGTAGATGGTCAGCCGGGCCGCCGGAATGGCGGCGGCGAGGCGGCGGGACTCCGCCGCCGGCACCAGCGGGTCCCGCTGGCCGCCGACGACCCACACGGGAACGGCGATCTCACCCAGCCGCGCGGAGATGTCGAGCCCGCCGAGGGCGGCGAGCACCGCCGTGACCTCCGCCGGGTCGTGCCGGGCGAACTCCTCCCGCAGCGCCGCGAGCAGCTCCGGCGCAGGCCCCTGCGACGCGGTCGCCGAACGGACGAACGCATCGTGCAGCCAGGCGAACCTGCCTCCCGCCCGGAGCCCGGTCCGCACCCCGGCGGCGCCGACGAGCCCGCGGGCCAGCCAGGCCAGCCAGGCGACCGAACCGGTGATCCGCCTTCCCGAGGCGAATCCGGCGAGGCTGGCGACCGCGGCGACGCGACCCGGACGGCGGATGGCGAGGTTCAACGCCGTGAAGCCGCCCGTCGACCAGCCCACCGCAACGACGGGGCGATCGCCGACGACCCCGGCGATGCCCGCCTCGGCCAGGGTCGCGAACAGCTCCGCATCGATCGCCTCCGCCCGCGTGGCCGGGGCGAGCCGCCCCGGCCGGTGTCCCGGCAGGTTCACCGCGATCCACGACTCCGCCGCCGGATCGGCGAACAGATACGGGGCGATCGCGGTCGAGGTCAGGAGGCCGTGAAAGAACGCCACGGGCGGGCGACCGTCGTCGAGCAGGTGTGCATCCACGGCGACCTCGTGGCCCCCGCACCGCACCAGCACGCGTTCGACGGTCGGTTGCATTTCGCGGTCGGACTCCGTCAGATGGCCGGTTCGCCCCCGGCACGCATCCGAGCATGATTCCGCAATCCTTCTGGCCCGGCAAATCGGTGGTCGTGACCGGCGGCTCCAGCGGCATCGGCCTCGCGGTCGCGCGGGGGGCCGCGGCGGCCGGAGCACGGGTGGGGCTGCTCGCCCGCACCGAGACGCCCCTCGAGGCCGCCTCGGCGGCCATCCGTGCCGCCGGCGGCGTGGCGGAGTGGGCCGCGTGCGACGTCGGCGACGCGCCGCGTGTCGCCGACGCCGTCGCGGATCTGGAGCGCCGGCTCGGCGGCGTGGACGTGGCGGTGGCGTCGGCAGGCATCCATCGCACCTCGTGGCCGCTCGACGCGCGGACGGCGGCCGAGGTGATCGGCATCAACTTCGGGGGCTGCATGAACCTCGCGGCCGCCGTGCTGCCAGGCATGCTCTCCAGGGGCCGGGGCAGATTCTGCGGCATCGCCAGCATCGCCGGCGTCGTCGGTCTGCCGGGCAACGCCGCCTACTGCGCGAGCAAGGCCGCGGTGATCGCCTTCCTCGAGAGCCTGCGGCTCGACGCGGCCCCGGCCGGAGTGCTCGTCACGACGGTGCTGCCGGGCGTGGTCGACACCCCGATGATCACCGACGCGGAGCGGCGGGCAGGGGGCGTGGTGTCGGCGGCGGATGCGGCCCACGCCATCCTCTCGGGCATCGCCCGCGGCCGGCCGGAGATCTGGTTCCCGCGACGCACCGCCATGCTGGCCCGGCTGGCGCGGTCGCTGCCCCCGGCGATCCGTGACGCCGTTCTCCGAGGGCGGCCGCGGCTGGAGGAGTCGCCGCGGCCGCCGTGAATGGATGGCCCTACCGGGCGGCGACTGCCTGCCGCCGGGTCGGCAGCCGGGCGGCTTTCCAGACCTCGGCCACGGCGCCCAGCAGACCGTCGATCGACTGCGGCGGATGATTGGCGTTGATCTGCACGCGGAGCAAGCCTCCTTGGATCGGCACGGCCGGATAGGTGGCCGACTGGACGTAGTAGCCCCGATCGAACAGGGCCCGCCCCGCGGCGAACGTCTTCTCCATGTCACCGACCTTCAGGGAGACGATGGCCGACCCGCCGCCGTTGTGCTCGATCCCCAGGGCGTCGAGCCCCTCCGTGAATCGCCCGATCCGCCCCCGGAGCCCCTCCAGCAGGGTGTCGTACTCCGGCGACATGATGATGTCGCAGACGGCGCTGATGGCCGCGAGGTACGGGGGGGGCACCGGACCGCCGAAGATGAAGGTGCTGGAACGGATCTTGAGGATCGTCTTGAGTTCCGGAGTGCAGGTGACGAAGCCGCCGAGGCATGAGAAGGCCTTCGACAGCGAACCGACCATCAGCACGTTGTCGAGTGTGCCGAGCGCCTCCGCCGCGGCCCCCCGGCCCCGAGGACCGACGACGCCGGTGCCGTGGGCGTCGTCGACGTACATGATGCCGCCGAGCCGCCGCACCGTCTCGTCGAGCGCGGCGAGCGGGGGCGTACGGCCCGACATGCTGTAGACCCCGTCGATCGCCAGCACGAGGCCGCCGCCGCCCCGCGACTGTGCGACGACCTTCTCCAGCGCCTGCGGTTCCGGCTCGGCGAGCTCCACGACCCGCGCGCCCGCCGCCGCCGCCAGCCGCGCACCCTGGTGGACGCTGTCGTGCGACTCGCGATCGACCACGAGCAGGTCGCCCGCCTGCGTGATCGCCGGCAGGAGGCCGACGTTGGCGAGCGTCACGCTCGGGAAGATGAAGGTGTCGGCCACGCCGAGCCAGGCCGCGAGCTTCGCCTCGGCCTCGTCCACGAGCACGGGGCTAGAGAAGGCCCGCGAGGCACCGTTGTGGGCACCCCATTCGGGCAGGGCGTCACGAATCGCGGCGTGCACCCGCGGATGGCGGTCGAGCCCGAGAAAGCTGTCCGAGCCGAAGTTCCACACGTGGTGACCGTCGATCGTCACGCGGCGGTCGTCGGATGCGGAGTCGAGGAGCAGGTCCTTGAGGTGCAGCCCTGCGTTCGCGTCGAGGAACGACAGCGCGATCCTCGTGATCTTGTTCCGCGTGAGCCGTTCCGTGAGCGGCTGAAGGCCGGAACTGGACTCGTCAGCCTCCGCCTTCTGCCGCGTGCCGGTGAGCCGGCCCAGCAGCGAGCCGACCGTGACCTGACCGACCTTCGTCATCACCGACCTCCGCACGCCATCCGTGGCCACCGGCTCCTCCGGCGGTGGGTGGGGAGGGTAGCACAGCGGGGCCTTGGGCGACCACGCCGCGGCGGCGGATTCCCCGCCGCCGCGGCCGCCGGAGTCAGAAGCAGCCGTTGCAGACCTCCTGGGAGATCAGTTCCTTGAGCCGCTGGATCGCCTGCCGTTCCAGCGCCTTGGCGTCGCACCAGAACTGCCGCAGGTCGTTCCGCCACTCCGCGTTGGCGATGTACTGGTCGTACCGCCACAGGGCGTCGCGGCGGCGGCTCAGCTCATGGACGAGGTCGTGGTCGTGGTCCGAGCATCCTGTGGTCGGTCCATCCGGGATCTTTATGGGTAGAGCCACTACTGTCCGGTTATAAGTCGAACAATCTCAACTGGTAACGATCGGTGTCCTGTTCGGATGCGTGGATTTCGGCCTGAAGAGCACTCCTGTTCGGCACGGGCCGTGCTGTCGGCTGATTCTGGGTTCCGGGGCGGTGGTCTCGCTGTGGCCCTTTCCTCCGGGGAGGAGCCGGGGAAGGCCAAGGAAAGC
>VGYR01000030.1 GCA_016872925.1 Planctomycetota bacterium | reverse complement strand
AGCGTCACGGTGCACTTGTGCAGATCGACGCCGATGAAAGTAACAAAGCCGATCACATCCATTCGCATGGTCGTAAACTCCGTGTCAGGGGTCGAAAAAACGTTCACGCTCTGGAGAAAGTTACGCCCTCCTCACGGCCCCTACACGGTTTTACACTCGTCGAACTCCTGGTCGTGATCGCGATCGTCGCCACGCTCATCGGACTGTTGCTTCCGGCCGTGCAGGGCGCCAGGGAATCGGCCCGCCGCACGGCGTGTGCCAACAACCTCCGCCAGCTGCCGATCGCGTTTCACGGGTACGAAACCGCCCGCACGATGCTCCCACCCCTGAAGCGGCTCTTCTCCGGGGCGATCACCGCCTGCGAGCCGAAGATGGCGCATCGCAGCTGGGCTCCGGACGTGCTGCCCTTCGTCGAAGAGGCGGCGCTGATGGCGAGCTACGACCCGTCACGCAACTGGTGGGAGAACCAGGACGGCTCCGCGCCGAGCAGCGGCACCGCGGGCGCCCTCGACGACAACCCGACCGGCAATCGAGCCCTCGCCCGCGTGATGCTGCCCGTGATGCAATGCCCGTCGTCCCAGGTTCCCAATCGAATCCAGGACAAGATCGACAATCCGCGGAAGACCGGGGCATGCGGCGAATACTTCCTGGTCGCCGGCACCGGGACGAACTTCAACGCCGCCGCGGGCCTGCCCGCCGGGACCGTGGCGGCGGGACCGGGACCGACGGAGGAGTGGAAGAACTGCGGCGCCGCCGCCACGCGACCCCGGTGCACCATGGCCAAGATCACCGATGGCCTCTCGAAGACGATTCTGCTGGCCGAGTGTGCCGGGCGCGAGGACGTGTGGCGCGAGCGGACCCGCTACGCCGCGAACGCCGACCAGGCCGCCGGTGCAGGCTGCTCGCGGGCCCAGGGGGGCGCCTGGGCGACCAACGACAACCCCTACGGATTCGGCGAGAAAGCCACCGGCTGGTGCACCTCCGGGCCGACGGCGGGCGCGATTCCCGGAACGCTGATGCAGGTCAACGGCTCCAACGAGAACGGCTGGCTGATGTACAGCTTCCACGCCGCGGGCGCGAACCTCGCGATGGCCGACGGCTCAGTGCGGCTGGTGACGGAGGACACGGCGGCGCAGATCCTGGGCAACCTCGCCACCCGCGCCGGCGGCGAGGCTGTTTCGCTCGACTGAAACCGGCTGCTTTCCCCCGGTTCCGGACGCCCGTAGACTGATGTCCCGCGGTCGGCGTCGCCGACTTGATCCATCTTTTGAACAGACCCATTTTCTGAATAAAGGTTTGATCCATGGACATCCTCGGCGAGAACTTGAAGCAGGTCCTCGAAGGCGCCGCGCAGCAGCAGGCTCAGCAGCAGCCCCAGCCCCAGCCCCAGCCGCAGCCGAGGCCGCAGCAGCCCCCGCCCGGCATGCCGTCCCCCAACGACCTTTCCGACATCCTCTCCCAGATCTTCGGCGGCGGCGGGGCCCAGAAACTGCCCGAGGTCGTCAGGCAGTTCGAGGAAAAGGGCATGCGGGATCAGGTCGACTCAGGGGTGCGCACCGGCCCCAACAAGCCGGTCGACAGGCGGCAGATCGAAGACGCCTTCGGCCAGCGGCAACTCGACCACCTCGCCCGCACCAAGGGCATCGACCGCGACCAGCTCGCCGAGGTGCTCGCCAAGTACATCCCGCGGATCATCGACGAGCTGACCCCGCAGGGCCAGTTGCCGGCCCGCCGCTGAGCCGCACGGCCCGTCGCCTGGAGCGGGTCGCGCCGTCAGATCGTCGGATTGCCTTCCGGTTATTCCCTGCCCGGGGTGGAGCCGCATGAACCGCGTGCCGCGATCGATCGCCAGCCACTTCGGCCGCCGCACCGTCGTCATGGTGCTCGCCTTCGCCCACGCCTGGGCTCGGTTCGGGGCCGGCGGAGAGGCGGTGACCTGGCACGGGGTCGAACTGGCCTGGCGGAACGACCCCCGCCCGGCGGCCGACGACTCGCTGCCCGTGGAGCCACCCCCGTCTCGTCGGGGCGGCCGCAGGGCCCAGCGGCGTTCGTTTCGTCGTGTCGAGTTCCCGCCGACTCCCGCCGAGTCGATCCCCGCCGAGACGGTCGCATCGCCCCCTGCCGACGGCGACGCCACCGTCACCGCCGACGCGACCGCCGTCCACCGTGACCAGGCCTACGGCGACCACGTCCGGCAGCGGTACGACGTGCATCTTCCCGATGGCTGCTCCGCCGGCGGGCTGCCGCTGGTCGTCTGGATCCACGGGCCCGATTGGCGGACCGGCAGCAAGGCCGCCTGTCCCGTCGATTGGCTGGTGGGACAGGGGTTCGCGGTCGCCAGCATCGAGTATCGACCGACCGACGAAGTGGCGTTTCCAGGACAACTCGACGACTGCCGCGCGGCCCTGGAGGCGATTCGCGCCGACGCGGAGACCTGGGGCATCGACCCCCGAAGGATCTGCGTGGCGGGAGACGGTGGTGGCGGCCACCTCGCTGCGCTGGTCGCCTACGCGGCCGACGACCCTCCTGCGGCCCAGGTGCCAGACGCGGCCCCGCACGAGCCCTGCCACCCCGCCGCGGTGGCGGCATTCGACGCGCCGACGCATCTGCCTTCGCTCGGCGGCCACCATGACCGGGCGGGATCCGCCGCCAGCCGCCTCGTCGGCGGGCCGCTCCCCGAGTTTCGCGAGGTGGCGCAGCGGGCCAGTCCGGTGGTGCACGTGTCGGCCGACGCGCCCCCCACGCTGATCGTCCATTCGGCCGACGGCGGCGTGCCGGTCGAGCAAGGACGGCTCCTCGATGCGGCCCTCGAGGCCGCCGGCGTCGACGCCGAACTGGTGGTGCTCGACGTGCCGGCCACCGAACTGGTTCCCGTCCACGAGTCGCCGGCAGGCAACGCGCTGCTCGAGTTCCTCGATCGCACGCTCGGCCCCGGACCGACGACGCACGAGAATTGAGCCCGAGGCTCCTGCAACCGGCACATCCATGTCGAGCGGCGCGGGCGGTCCAGCCTGCCCCGCCCGTCAGGCTTGTGCAGTTGGCGCGATTCGCCGCCGATACCTCTTGCTGTGCCGGTCGTCCCCGGCATCGTCGCCCCGGGCCGAGCCCGACACTTTTCCGGCGCGTCATCCATGCGCCACCATCCCCAAAGCGATCCCCATGCCGTCACCGCGCCGCAAGCCGACCTCGTCCGCCGTCCAGAATCCCCTCGAGACCTACCTGCGGGACATCAACGAGACGGCTCTCCTGACCGCCGATGACGAGAAGCGGCTGGCTACGGCGATCGCCCGGGGCGACGCTCTGGCCCGCGACCACATGGTTCGGGCGAACCTCCGGCTGGTGGTCAACATCGCCCGTGGCTACGCCAACCGCGGCCTCCCGCTGCCCGACCTGATCGAGGAGGGCAACCTCGGGCTGTTGCGGGCGGTCGAGGGCTTCGATCCGGCCGTCGGCACCCGGTTCAGCACGTATGCCAGCTACTGGATCAAGCAGTCGATCAAGCGGGCCCTGATCAACTCCGGCAAGACGATCCGCATCCCAGCGTACATGGTCGAGATCCTCTCGAAGTGGCGGCGGGCCACCGCCCGGCTGAGCGACGCACTGGGCCGCGTGCCGACCCCCGAGGAGGTGGCGCGGTGTCTCGGCCTGGCCCGCAAGAAGCTGCCGATCATCAAGAAGGCGATCCACGTGCACCAGTCGGCGGCCCATGTCGAGCCGTCGGAGGGAGGCTGGTCGCTGGGTGAACTCGTCCGCGACGAGAATGCCCGCTGCCCGGCGGAGGTGCTGCTCGATCACGACACGCTGCGGCACGTTCTCCGGCGGATCGACCAGCTCGACGAGCGGGCGGGCACGATCATCAAGCTCCGGTTCGGCCTCAACGGAAACGAGCCGATGACGCTCAAGGAGATCGGGGCGGTGCTCGGGTTGACCCGGGAACGGGTCCGGCAGATCGAGTCGGAAACGCTCGCGTCGCTGGCGGCGGAGATCGACGGCGCCCCCCGGGCCAAGATCCAGTTGCGTCACGGCGCCTGACGACCGAGACTGTCGTCATGGATCTCTCCGGGTTCGTCCGTCCGATCCCCGACTTCCCCAAGCCGGGCATCCTGTTTCGCGACATCACGCCGCTGTTGGCCGATCACGCGGCGTTCGCGGCGGCGATCGCCGCCCTTGCCGAACCGTGGCGGTCGGCCGGGGTGGCCGCGATCGCGGCGGTCGAGGCCCGTGGATTCCTGTTCGCGGCGCCGCTGGCCCTGGAACTCGGCGTGGGGGTGATCCCGGTCCGCAAGCCCGGCAAGCTGCCGGCCGACACGATCTCCCACGAGTACGAACTCGAGTACGGGCGTGATCGCCTGGAGATGCACAGGGGTGTGCTGCCAGCCAACGCCGGCGTGCTGGTGGTCGACGACGTCCTCGCCACGGGGGGAACGGCCGCCGCCTGCATGAAGCTCGTCGAGGCGGCCGGCGGGCGGGTGCTCGGCGCCTCGTTCCTCGTGGAGATCTCCCCCCTCGGCGGCCGTGAGCGGCTCGTGCCGCACCGGGTCGAGAGCGTGATCATCTACTGACCATGGGCTCCCGCGTCGTGGTGGCGATGTCGGGGGGCGTCGACTCGAGCGTCGCCGCGGCGTTGCTCGTCGAGGCGGGCTACGACTGCGTCGGCGTGTTCATGCGGCATGCCCCGCCGGTGCTCCCGCAGCAGCCCGGCGAGCTGGCGATCCTGCCCGCCCGGCCGGGTCACCAGGGCTGCTGCAGCGCCGCCGACGCCCTCGATGCCCGCCGCGTCGCCGACCGGCTCGGGATTCCCCTGTACGCCCTCGAACTGACGGACGACTTCGAGCGGGTGATCGACGACTTCGTGTCGACCTACGGCGGCGGCAGGACCCCGAACCCCTGCGTGCGGTGCAACTCGTGGATCAAATTCGGACGGCTCTTCGAGCATGCCGACGGGATCGGCGCGGCCCATGTGGCCACCGGCCATTACGCCCGCTTGGAGCAGGCCGCGGACGGCCCGGTACTCCGGCGCGGACGTGATCCGGCCCGCGACCAATCGTACGTGCTGTTCGACATCGACGCCGACCGGCTGCGGAGGATGCTGCTGCCCGTCGGCGACCTGGCCAAGGCCGACGTGCGGGCCCGGGCTGCCGCGCTCGGCCTGGCCACGGCCGCCAAGCCGGACAGCCAGGAGATCTGTTTCGTCGCACCGGGCGAGCACGCCCGGCTCGTCGCCCACCGCCTCGGCGGAAGCCGGGCGGGCGAGATCGTCGACTCGGCGGGTCGGGTGCTCGGCCGCCACCCGGGGATCGAGCACTTCACGGTCGGTCAGCGGCAGGGACTGGGCGTCGCCGTGGGCACGCCCTTGTACG
Source organism: Planctomycetota bacterium (assembly GCA_016872925.1). Taxonomy (GTDB): domain Bacteria; phylum Planctomycetota; class Planctomycetia; order Pirellulales; family UBA1268; genus QWPN01. The sequence continues at coordinate 18,488 of VGYR01000030.1, read as the reverse complement.
TGATTCGAATCGATGCGGAAGACCGCCGCGTGATCGTGGGCCCGCGGAGCGAGGTGCCGGAGGCGAGTCTCGTCGCCAGCGCCGCCCGCTGGTTCGGCCGGCCGCCCGATGGGCCGATCGAATGCTTCGTGCAGTGCCGCGCACAGCGGGCCGCAGCCCGGGCGGTGGTCACACCGCTGACGGCCGATCGCTTCGAGGCGCGGTTCGGCTGCGGTCCGGCAGGCTCCCCCGGACCGATCTCCCCCGGCCAGCCGGCCGTCTGCTACGCCGACGACCGCCTGCTCGGCGGAGGCTGGATCGAAGGGGGAGGCTGACCGCCCGGCAGACCCGGAACACCATTTTTTGCCCGGGCGGATTCGCGAACTACGCTTGTCGGTTCCCCTCTGGAGAGTCTCCCGTGAATCCCCGTCCTGCGGGCATGCCCCCCGAACTGCTCCTCGGCGCCTCCCTCGTCATCGGCCTGGCCGTGCTGATGATGCTGCTGCTCGTCTTCAACTACGGCCAACTCTGGTTCCAGGCCTATTGGTCCAAGGCCCGCGTGACGTTCATGGAACTGCTGGGCATGAGTCTCCGCAAGGTCAACGCCCGCACGATCGTCCAGGCCAATATCATGGCGACCCAGGCCGGTCTCGGCCCCGACATCACCGCCCGACGGCTCGAGGCCCACTACCTCGCCGGAGGTGACGTGCCCCGCGTGATCCGCGCCCTGATCGCGGCCCAGCGGGCCGACTTGGACCTCGACTTCGACCGCGCCTGCGCGATCGACCTGGCCGGCCGCGACGTCCTCGACGCGGTTCAGACCAGCGTGAACCCGAAGGTCATCGACTGCCCGGACGCGGCCAGCGGCAAGTCGACGCTGTCGGCGGTGGCGAAAAACGGCGTCGAACTCAAGATCAAGGCCCGCGTGACCGTGCGCACGAACCTGCAGCAGCTCATCGGAGGGGCGACCGAGGAAACGATCATCGCCCGGGTCGGCGAGGGGATCATCACCTCGATCGGCTCGTCGGAGAGCCACTTCGAGGTCATGGAGCACCCGGACACGATCTCGAAGGCGGTGCTGCAGCGGGGCCTGGACGCCCAGACGGCGTTCCAGATCGTCTCGATCGACATCGCCGACATCGAGGTCGGGGAGAACATCGGGGCCCGCCTGCAGGCCGACCAGGCCGAGGCCGACACCCGCGTTGCCCGAGCCAAGGCGGAGGAGCGGAGGAGCGTGGCGATCGCCCGCGAACAGGAGATGAAGGCCGCGACGGCGGACAACCGGGCGCGGCTGCTCGAGGCGGAGGCCCTGGTGCCCAAGAGCATCGGCGAGGCGTTCCGGGCCGGACGGGTCGCCGGCCATCAGTCCGCGAGCCGGCCCTGAGCCAGCCGGCGTAGACAACCCGATCCCTCCAGTTTGCCGCCACCTGCCGCTCCTCGGCCGCAGCATCCGGACAACTGGAGAAATCGGCCAAACCCTGACGCCTGCGGCGGCCGATACCTCTCCTAGCGGTGGAGGTCGTCAAGAAGACGACCGCTGGGCTTCGGGCCCCGCCGCGTTCGCGACGCCCACGGCAAGGGAGAGTGCCCCATGGCAATGCGTCAACTTCGCGTGTATCACGAGCCGGATACGGATCGCAGGGAGTTCACCGCGGTCGAGCCGACCATGGATCAGGGCGTCACCGTGACGCTCGGCGAGATCCTGCCGTTGCTGGCCGACGCCGTCGCCAGCCGCCGAACCTGGCTTACCGACTTCGCCGACGACGAGGTCACGATCTCGTCGGATCTGCACGACGTGCTCCAGGCCTACCGCCACTTCCGCCGCCCCGGCGCCTGAACCGGAACGGTCACACGTCGAGGTTCTTGACGTCGAGTGCGTGCTTCTCGATGAAGTCGCGCCGCGGCTCCACCTTCTCTCCCATCAGCACCCTGAAGAGGTCGTCGGCGGCGGCCGCGTCCGCCATCGTGACCCGCAGCAGCGTGCGATTCTTCGGGTCGAGAGTCGTGTCGCGCAGTTCCTCGGCGTTCATCTCACCGAGGCCCTTGAAGCGGGTGATCGACAAGCCCTTCTCGCCGGCCCGCCGCACCGCGGTCAAGAGCCCACGGAGGTCGTCCAGGCCGATCTCGCTGTCGCCGCGGCGCAGGATGTAGCGGGCCTTCTCGCTGCCGGTCCGGTCCTGAGGCATCAGCGACTCGATCCCGAACCCCATCGCATCGAGCTCCCGGAGTCCCGCATTCACGCTGCGGACCTCGTGCAGATCGACGACCACGAGCTGGTCGGCTCCCGTGCCGGGGGCGGTGCCGGGCGTGGTGTCGCCGGCGGCCTGGGCCTCCTCGATCCGGCCGACCTTGAGCTCCCCGCCGGCGGCCTGCTCCTTGCCCGTCATGAAGGCTTCGAGCTGGTCGCGGCTGGTGAACCAGTGCTCCTCGAGCCCGTAGTAGACGTGGTACATCGGCAGCTTCCCGGTCGCCGCATCGCGGCGGGCGGCGTGCTCGCGGAGGCTGATGCCGCGCTTCTCCAGGGCCAGCAACGCATCCTCGAGCCCCGCGAGCGTGCGGCAGAGTTTGTGCATCTCCTCCCCCGCGATCTCCCGGCCGTCACCCGGCAGGAAGACCCCTTCGCCGAGCCCCTGCTCCAGCAGTTGCGTCTTCATCTCCTCCTCGGTCTGCACGTAGTACACGGTCTTCTTGGAGCGGACACGAAACAGCGGCGGCTGGGCGACGTAGACGTGCCCCTCGGCCACGAGGCGGTACATCTGGCGGTAGAAGAAGGTCAGCAGGAGCGTGCGGATGTGCGAACCGTCGACGTCGGCGTCGGTCATGATCACGACCTTGTCGTACCGCCGCTTGGCGAGATCCGACTCCTCGCCGATTCCGGCGCCGATCGCCGAGATCACGCTCCGCACCTCCTCGTTGGCGAGCACCTTGTCGTCGCGGCTCTTGTAGGCGTTGATGATCTTGCCGCGGAGGGGCAGGATCGCCTGGTATTCCCGGTGCCGCCCCCCTTCCGCCGAGCCTCCGGCGCTGTCCCCCTCGACGAGATACAGCTCGCATCGCTCCACGTCACGGCTGGTGCAGTCCCTGAGTTTGCCGGGCAGGCCGCCGCCGGACAGGGCTCCCTTGCGCTCGCGGAGCAACTGCTTCGCCTTCTTGGCCGCCTCCCGCGCTTCGGCGGCGAGCACGCCCTTCTGGACGATCGCCCGGGCGCTCTTGGGGTTCTCCTCGAGATACTTCGCCAGGAAGTCGCCGACGGCCGAGTTGATGATGCCTTCGACTTCGCCGTTGCCGAGCTTGGTCTTCGTCTGGCCTTCGAACTGCGGGTGAGGCACCCGGACGCTGATCACGGTGGTGAGGCCCTCGCGGACATCCTCGCCGGTGGGAATCAGGTCCCTGTAGAGGCCGCTCTTCTTGCCGTAGGTGTTGAGGGCCCGCGTCAGCGCGGAGCGGAACCCGGAAACGTGCGTGCCCCCTTCCGTGGTGCAGATGTTGTTGACGTAGCTGTGGAGGCTCTCGGTGTATTCCGTCGTGTACTGCAGGGCGATGTCCCAGGACACCCCCTCTGCCTCCCCCTTGAGCGTGATCACGTCGGCGTGAACCGCGTCGCTGGCCTTGTTGAGGTGCTCGACGAACTCTTCGAGGCCGCGCTCGAAGAAAAACTCCTCGGAGTTGCCGCTGGCCGCGTCCTGAAAACGGATCCGGAGGCCCGAGTTGAGAAAGGCCAACTCCCGCAGCCGCCGCGCCAGGACGTCCCACGAGAACTTGGTCTGCGGAAAGATCTGCGGGTCGGCCTTGAAGGTCGTCTTCGTGCCGGTGCGGTTCGTGGCCCCCATCTTCCGCACGGGACCGGTGGCCTCGCCCCGCTGGTATTCCTGCTGCCAGACATGGCCCTCCCGGGAGACCTCGACCTCGCACCACTCCGAGAGGAAATTCACGACCGTCACACCGACGCCGTGGAGGCCGCCCGTCGTCTGGTAGGCGCCCTTCTCGAACTTGCCGCCGAACTTGAGGACCGTCATCACGCCCTCGAGCGTCGACACGTCGCGTTCCATCTCCTCGGAGAGCTGCGGGTGGCGATCGACCGGGATCCCGCGGCCATCGTCTTCCACCGTCACGCTGCCATCGACGTTGACCGTCACTCCCACGTGGTGCGCGAAACCAGCCATGCACTCGTCGATCGAGTTGTCGACCACCTCGTAGACGAGGTGGTGGAGTCCTCGGGAGGTGTTGTCGCCGATGTACATCCCGAACCGCTCGCGGACGTGATCGCGATCGGAGAGATGCTTCAGGTCGGCCGACGTGTAGGCCTGCTGCTGGTCTGCCATGGGCGTTGCTCCGGGGCGGGCGGGAGGTTCAGCTGCCGTGTCCGGCATCCGGCCTGATGCGACAGCGGATGTCGGACACGCCGGCATCGGGCAGGAGTTCGCGGAGCCGTGACACGATCGCCTGCTTGTGAAAACCGAGTTCCTGAACGTGGGCTGAGTGGCTCACGAAGACCTCGAGCACCCCGCGCCGCACGAGTCCGGGGCGCGAGCTGCGGATCGCCTCCGGAACCGCGGCGCTCCAGGCGGACTCCAGCGCCGCCGTCGACCGCTCCCGGTCGTATCCGGCTCGCGACATCAATCGGGCCATCACGCGGCCGATGGAAACCGGTCCGGCCACCGCGTCGGCACGACGAGGATTCGCAGCCATGAAAGCGGTGCCGGCCCTCACGCTAGTCGGCCGCCAGGGGCATGATGACGTATCCGTAGCCGTCGTCGGTCGAGCAGACGCAGGCGCTTTGGGCGTCGGTGATCTCGATGGTCACGGCCGTGGCGGGATCAAGCACACGGAGAAACTCCGCCATGAACCGCGGGTCGAGCTTGATTCGCACGGTCGCTCCGGAGAAATCGATGGGCATCTCCACCCGGCTCTCACCGCTCTCCGCAGAGCGGCCGGAGAGCACCAACTGGCCGGCCTCGAACGAGAAATCGACCCCCTTCGACTGCTCGCTGGTCACGATTGCCGCCTGCCGAACGGCGGCCAGCAGCGGACCAGCCACGGCATGCACTCGCACCGCCTCCGGTCGCTCCGGGAACACGTCCCTCCAGCGAGGAAAGCGGCCGTCGACGAGTCGCGCGGAGATCGTGGTAACCGCCGTCCGCACCACGATGTCGCTGCCCCGGACCGCCACCTGCACCGGTTGGTCGGCGGCACCGAGGCAGCGCTCGATGAGTTGCATGGCACGGGCAGGCACGATCGGCGTGCCCTCGCCCCCGCCGCCTCCCCGGACCTCCGCCGGACCTTGCATCTTCGCCAAGCGGCGGCCGTCGGTGCCGACCGCGATCACGCCCGGAGGAGTGAACTCGAGCAGCACGCCTCCGAGCGCATACCGGCTCGACTCGTTGTCGGTGGCAAACACGGTCCGCCGCACGAGTTCCCGGGCCAGCGGCGTCGAGACCTCGATGAAGCCCCCTTCCGGGAACGTCGCCGCGGCGGGAAACTCGAGCGGGTCCTCGGCCGGCAGCCTGAACTCGCTCCGCGGCGCCTTGACGATCGCCGCCGTGCCGTCGGAGTGAATCTCAAACGGCGTGCCCGCCGCGCTCTCGCGGATGATCGCCATCAGCCTGCCCGACGGCAGCAGGACGGCTCCGGGAGCGACGACTTCGACGCCTTCGACCGCCACACGGATTCCCACCTCCAGATCCGTCGCCGACAGCACGACCTCGTCGCGATTCGCTTCGACTTTCACGTTGGTGAGAATCGGCTTCGGAGACCGGGATGGAACCACCGCCGCAGCCGCCTGGAGAGCGGCGAGAAAGGGCTCCTTCGGGCAACGGATCTTCATCGGTGGTGACGGCCGGATCCGGCCGCAAGCTCGGGGGTGGCGGAGAGGCTCGGATTGTACCCCAAAAACGGGCTGCGGGAATGGCCTCGGAGCGTTCGATGCGGGGGCTCGGAGTGGCCCATGACGCGTCCCGATGGAAGCGGTTCTCCGAACCGATGTGATGGATGAGAGAACAGAGGAACATCACGAAAGACACGAGCCAATAAGGATTGAGTCACAAGACCTGTCAACCGACGAGAGTCGTCGTGGCGGAAGCCTGGAATGCCGCTGAAAAACGCCCTCACTCGTCAGTCGGCGCCGGTGCAAATCCTGGCGCGTGCGTGTCGATGAAGCGTTTGCCTGGTGGCAGACGATGATCCTTCGGAGTGGATCAGGTCTGTGTTCGGCGCTGAATCGATTCGGACCGTGCGTCGGGCGGCAGTGGATGGCGATGTCGGCCCCTCAATGCGGCTTTCGTGACCGCACTTCCGACAGGGAATCGACACGCGTCGAGCGCCGACGACCGATCCTGTTCGGGCGGGAATCGAGAGCGGCGAGGATCTCGCGGAGCTCGGCGGCCAAGCCGGAATCGGAAGCCAGCCGTGACTCGATGCCGCGAATGCACCGCATCACGGTGGTGTGCTCCCGACCACCGAAGTGTCGACCGATCGCACCGAGGCTCATGCCGGTGCAGGTGCGGGCGATGAACATCGCCAGCCCGCGGCTCCGCACGGCGGTGCGATGCCGGTCCTCACCGACGATCCGGTCGTCGGCAATCCCCTGGGCCCGCGCCGTCGCTTGGATCACGGCACTGATCGAGGTGTGTCGCGTCGAGGCGGGCGCGGCCTGCCCTCCGGCGGTGCTCACCACCAGACCGGCCGACAATCGCGACTCGAGAGCCGGATGGAGATGGGTTGCCGCGGGAGGCCTGGCGAGCGACACGCAGACGCTCGTGCCTTCGGCCGCGGCGGCATCGAGCAGGGCGGCGAAGGATCGCTGCAGCCGGGAAGGGCCGATTTCATCCGCGCCGCGCACCAGAACTCGACCGGAGCGGATGAGGTGTGCCCGGAGCCTGTCCTGCGTCCCACGGGCCTCCGCCGCGGCGAGCCGGCCGGCGAGATCCCCGGCCTCGTGCACCTCGCCGCCGAGATCGGCAAGCAGGCGTCCGGCATCGGCCGACACGACCACGACGAGCGTCGGGCTGCCGGCGTGGACGTCGCCGGCGAGCAGCGCCGCCAGTGCCGTTCTGGCCAGTGCTGCGGCGGGGGGGAGGGACCGCTGGCGGCAGGACGACGTGGCAGCGGAGGACATCGACGGCGTGTCCGGCGTGGCGTGCGAGCGACCCCCGGCGTCCGTGCCGTACGACTGCGGGGCAGAGGCTACTCCGGCGAGGACCCGAGATGAAGACCTCCACCGGCGATGCCGCGAAACACCATGGTCAACCGGCTGACGGCCGCATCGACGTCACGGCAGGTCGACGCGGGGGCGAAGCTCGCGCGGAACGCGCTCCGTGCGACCCAGGGGGGCTCGTGCAGCGAGAGAATCGCGGGGGAGGGCTCACTCGAGCCGCTGGCACAGGCCGTGCCGGTCGCCAGGAACACTCCAGCCAGGTCGGCCGCCATGACGAGCGTCTGCCGATCGAATCCCTCCACCGCGATCGTGGTGATGTGCGGGGCACGGGGCGCGTGGTCCCCGATCACGACGACGCGTCTGCCGACGCCGGCCGCGGCGGCGGTCACGCCGCACTCGAAGCGCTGGCGAAGTGCCGTCACGTGGTCGACCGCAGCGGAGCGTTCGGCCACGGCGGCCTCGAGGGCAGCCGCGAACGCGGCGGCCAACGGCACCGATTCGGTGCCCCCACGGAGACCCAGTTCCTGCGGCCCGGGCTGCACCGGCCGGAGGCGGGCGCCCCCCCTGACGACGAGCCCTCCGATGCCCCTCGGCCCGCCGAACTTGTGCGGCGCCAGGGCGACCGTGGTGGCGGCGAGTCGATCCAGCGGCGTCGCATCCCAGGCCGTTGCCTGGGTGTGGTCGACATGAATGCTCACCAGCGGAGTGGCGGCCAGCGTGGTCACGGCGGGGTCGAGGATGCCGGTCTGGCCGCAGACGGTGGTCAGGCAGACGACGGTCCGCCCCGGCGGGGAGTCGGCCAGCGCCAGGACGGCCTCGATCACCGAACCGCGCAAGTTGGCTGCGAGCGGCACGGGGTGCCAGCCGCGGACGGCGAGTTCGGCCGCCGCCGCCTGGATGCTCGCGTGGTCGCGCGGCGACCAGGCGATGGTGCCGGGGCCGTCCTCGCGGCCGAGCACGCCGAGCCTGTTGGCCTCGGTCGCGCCACTGGTGAAGACGAGGCGATCGCGATCAACGCCCGTCGAACGCCCGCCGAGGGCGGTGAGGATCCGTTCCCGGGACTCTTCCAGGATCCGCCGCGCCTGCCGGCCGGCCGCATGGGGACTCGACGCGTTGGCGAAGCCCTTCGCGGTGGCGTCCCGCATGGCCGCCTCGGCCTCGGGCCGCAGCGGCGTCGCCGCCGCGTGGTCGAGGTAGATCGGTTCGGCGGACTCCGGCTCACGGGCTCGAGGCATGGTCGCCGCCGATCAGCCGCCCTCGAGGAACGCCGCGATCCGGTCGAGGCCCTCGGCCAGCTTGTCGTCGGCGGCCGCGAAGGACATCCGGACGTGGCCCTCGGCGCCGAATGCGCTGCCGGCCACCAGCGCGACCTGCTTCTTTTCCAGGAGGGCTTCGCACCACCGCATGCTCGTGGAGATGCCCGAGGACTTCAGCCGCCCGAGCGGCTCGCGGATGTCGAAGAAGGCGTAGAAGGCGCCGCCGATCTCCGGAATGCGGACTCCGGGCATGGCTGCGAGCCTGCCGGCCACCAGGTTCCGCCTCCGTTCGAAGGTGGCGCGCATCTGTGCCACGCACTCCTGCGGGCCGGTCAGGGCGGCGACGGCCGCATGCTGGCTGATGCTGCAGGGATTGCTCGTCTCCTGGCTCTGCAGGTTCCCGATCGCCTTGGACAACGGTTCCGGTGCGATCGTCCAGCCGATTCGCCAGCCCGTCATGGAGTAGGTCTTGCTCACACCCGCCACCACGACCGTCCGGTCCACGAGGCCGGGGCGGAGCGTCGGAAATGACGCGTAGGCCCGTCCGTCGTAGACGAGTTGGTCGTAGATCTCGTCGGCGACCACAGCCAGGTCGCGGTCGATCGCGATGTCGGCGAGGGCCGCGAGCTCCTCCGGGGCGTAGACCACGCCGGTGGGATTGCTCGGCGTGCACAGCAGGAGCATCCGCGTGCGGGGCGACAGCGCGGCCTGGAGGGCTTCCGGGCGGAGCTTGAAGTCGTCTTCGATGCGGGTCTCGACCAGCACGGGCGTGGCCCCCGCGAGTTTGACGAGTTCCGCGTAGCTCACCCAGTAGGGCGTGGGCACGACGACCTCGTCGCCCTCGTCGAGGACCGCCGTGAACACGTTGTGGAGGGAGTGTTTCGCGCCGTTGGACACGACCACCTGAGCGGGCGTGGTCGCGATCCCGGAACGGCGGGCGTAGTCGTCGGCAACGGCCTTGCGAAGCGCCGGGATGCCGGCGGCGGGCGTGTATTTCGTCTTGCCGCCGCGAATCGCCTCCTCGGCAGCCCGGCAGATGTGGTCGGGGGTGGGAAAGTCCGGCTCGCCGACGGACAGGTCGATCACGTCGACCCCGGCGGCGGCGAGGGCGGCGGCACGCGCGGCCATCGCCAGCGTGGCGGAAGGCTCGAGGGCCCGCATCCGGCGGGCGGTGGCCAGGCTCGTCGATTCCAGCGATTCCATGCGGGGGTGATGCTCCGCGACAGGCTCCGGGCCGGGCGGGGAGGGCACCGCGGGTGAGCCTCCCCGCGCTGCGGTCGCTTGACGCCCCGATGTGGTCCCCGATGATACCAATCGCGTTCCTGTTTCCCAGCCGGCGGGCCACCAGCACCCGATCCACAGCATGGCCAAGCGTCGCGTCGGTGTCTGGCTCGTGGGTGCCAAGGGAGGCGTCGCCACGACGCTGATCACCGGCTTGGCGGCGCTGCGGCGGGGCGCGATCGATCCGGTCGGCTTGGTCACCGAGACCGCCGCCTTCGCCCCCCTGGGGCTCGTCGGCTTCGACGAACTCGTCGTCGGTGGCCACGACGTGCGCTCCGGCCCGCTGGGTGCCGAGGCGCGGAGGATGTGGAGCGAGAGCCGGGCGATCGCGCCGGAGATGATCGACGCTGCCGCCGAGTCGTTCGCCGAGATCGAGCGGCGGCTTCGTCCCGGAACGCTCGTCGCCGCCGGAGACCGCATCCGCGGGATCGCCGACGCGGAGGCTGCGGCGCTGGTCGAGACTCCGCGGGCCGCCATCGACCGCATCGCCGGCGACCTCGCGGAGTTCGCGGCGACGGAGCGGCTCGAGCACGTGGTCGTGGTCAACGTCGCATCGACGGAGCCGCCGCCGTCCCGTCCCATTCCGCAGGACTTCGCGGACCTCGAGCCGCTGCTCGACGATGCCGATCGCTGTCCCCTGCCGGCCAGCAGCCTCTATTTTCTGGCTGCGGCGGCCGCCCGGGCCAGCTACGTGAACTTCACGCCGTCGACGGGAGCCACGCCGGACTGCCTCCGGCAGGTGGCCCTCGACCGCGGCATTCCGCACGCCGGCTGTGACGGCAAGACCGGCGAAACGCTGCTCAAGAGCGTGCTCGCGCCGATGTTCGCGGACCGCAACCTCGACGTCATGAGCTGGGTCGGACACAACATCTTCGGCAACCTCGACGGCAAGGTGCTCGACGACCCGCGGAACAAGGCGGCGAAGGTGCGGAGCAAGGACCACCTCCTGGCCTCGATCCTCGGCTATCCGCCCCAGACCCACGTGTCCATCGAATACATCGCGAGCCTCGGGGATTGGAAGACCGCCTGGGACCACGTGCACTTCAGGGGCTTCCTCGGCACGCCGATGACGCTGCAGTTCACCTGGCAGGGATGCGATTCCATCCTCGCGGCGCCCCTGGTGCTGGACCTCGTGAGGCTGGTGGATCGGGCCCGGATGGCCGGCGAACGCGGCGTGCTGCCGTGGCTGGCGTGCTTCTTCAAGAGCCCGCTCGACGTCGCGGAGCAGAGCTTTGCCGCGCAGGTCACGATGCTTCGTGAGTGGCTGGAGCGGCGGGTCGGCGACCGCGACGCGACCGAGTGACGGGTCGTCGATGCGGTCCCGAGAGGCGCCGCGCGGCGTGTCCGCGGCGTGTCACGGAGAAAAAAAATCGGATTTTTTCCGGAAATTTCTCTTGACAGTTTTCCCGGTCATTCACCACAACTCCTGCATCGGTGGGACGAAGCAGCGAGCGATCGTGGCCTTCGTCGTGCCGAATCGTCGTCCGCCGCCCTCCCGAGAGCACCCGGGGAAGCGGATGTGAGAACCGTGAAGGGTGCTCATGGCAAGGAGCCGTTTCCATGGCCAAGAAGAAGAAGAAGGCTGCCAAGAAGGCCGCCAAGAAGAAGAAGGGCCACGGCTGAATCTGACGTCGGGGCCGATGCCGGGATTCGTCCCGGGGTCGCCCCGGCGCTGATTGCGAGCCGGGATCCCATTCGTGGGGTCCGGCGGGTCGCCTCGTGCGGTCCGCGTCCCTTCGCTCCGGCCTTCGGCTGGCGGGGTTCACGCCCCGGCGGTGGTCGTTCGGGGCGTTCACGCTCAGACGAGAAAGGCCGGCCCGGGCCCTTGGGCGCCCGGGCCGGCCTGATTTTCTTTCGGCGGGAGGTTCCGCCCGATGGCTGTCGCCCCTCCCCCATCTCCGCCGTCGGTGCGCGGGAGTTTTCTGCTCTGCGTCTGCCAGGGGGGTGTCGAGCAGCCCTTGATCGCCCGCCAGCAGGCGATTCTGCCGGCCTTCGCCCCGGGGGCCTGGCGCCGCGGGGTGGTCACCTTCCGCATCGGCCCTGCGGACTTCGATCCCCCGGACGATTTTTTCCCCGATCTGATCCTCGCCCACACCGTGATCCGCTCGCTTGGACAGGTGGTCGGGGATGCTCGTGGCCCCGGTTCGGGCGGCGTGTCTGCGGCGGCCATCGAGGGCGTGCTTCGCCTGGTCGAAGGTGGCCGCTTCGATGCGATCCATGCCTGGCCGCGCACCGCGCGGGTGGCTGACGCCAAAGCGGCCGATCCCGATGACGGTCTGCCCGTCGCCGCGGTGCGCGCGGCAGTCGCCATGGCCGCGGGGATCGACCCGGGGAGCGAACGGATGGCCGCCCCGGCGCGCCGGGGCGATCTCGTGCTCGACATCGTGCTCGATGCACCCGAGCGCTGGTGGGTGGGATGGCATCGCGTGAACGCGCCGCCGACCAGTTGGCCGGGCGGCGCGTACCCGGGCACGCTCCCGGCCGGGGCGGTCTCCCGCGCGTGGCTGAAGCTCGACGAGGCCCTGACGACCTTCGCGGTGCCGCTCACGCCGGGCGAGCGGGCGATCGAGTTCGGCGCTTCCCCGGGCGGCGCCTGCCAGCGGCTTCTCGAAGCCGGCCTGAGCGTGGTGGGCGTCGATGCGGCGGTCGTGCACGAGCAGGTCGCGGGCCATCCCCGGTTCGAGCAGTGGCGGATGCGGGCCCGGGAAGTGCCGCTCGCGCGATTTCGCGGCTGCGACTGGCTGCTGGCCGACATGAACATCGACCCCGCCGACACCATGGCTGCGCTCGGCCGGGTGCTCGAGCCCGGAGCGGCGCGGCCCAAGGGAGTGATCGCCACGCTCAAGATGCCCACCTGGTCGCGGGCAGCCGAGATCGACGGTTGGCTGGCCGCGTTTCGGTCCTGGGGCTATGTGCCCCAGGCCCGCCACCTCTCGACCGCGGGCCGGGAAATCTGCGTGGTCGCGCTGCGGGGCCGAGGCGGCCGCGGTCGAGGACCCCGTACGGTTTGAGCCAGAACGGGTCCGTCGGGGTCAGCCGCCTGCGGTCCACTCGCTTCCGGGAGCTGCCAGGCTGCCGGCATGGACGATCGTCGGGCCGGCGGCGGTCTCGACGACGAGGCCCCCGTCTGCGGCGATGCCGCGGCAGAGGCCGGTGTGTTCCTGCGCCCCGGTGAACACCCGCACGTGGGTGCCGGCGAGGCAGCACAGGGGCCGGTAGCGTCTGCCCAGTTCCGCGGGCTCGGCCGCGATCGCCTGCACGAGCGTGGTGAGCCGCGGGATGAAGGCGGCCAGGAGAGCCTGCCGGGAAAGCGGCCTGCCGGTCAGATCGGGAATCGTGACGAGCCGGTCCTGCAGGGGTGCCGGTGCCGCCGCGGCAGTGCCTGCGGAGTTGACGCCCAGACCGATCACCACGCGGCCCGCCGGAGCCGTCTCCACGAGAATGCCGGCGAGCTTCCGCCCCGCCACCTCGACGTCGTTTGGCCACTTGAGGCTCGTCCGCACACCAGCGGCCAGTTCGGCGATCGATTCGGCCAGGGCGATGCCGCAGGCCAACGCCCACCAGGGATTCAGCCCGGCGTGCGCCGGCTGGTGGTCAAGCACGAGGCTCGCCACCAGGCTGCCGGGCGGCTGCCACCATCCCGCCCCGCGCCGCCCGCGGCCCGCCGTCTGCCGGTCGGCGACGACCAGGGCCGGTGTCGCCGTGGAGGGATCGGCGGCGAGTTCGCGCGCCCGATCCATCGTCGACTCGACCTCGGCAAGCACCGCGACCTGGCCCAGGCCGGCGACGTGGCCGAGCGCGACGGGGTCGATGGGGTCGAGGCCGGAGGGAAGAGGGGCTGTCATCCTGGGAAGCCTTCGCGAACTCGGCATTCTAGGGAAGAGCCGCCGACGGGCGTTGGTCAGCGGGGCGGATTGCGAAGGGCGCCGGGCTGCGCCACACCTTGATTCCCGCCTCTGCGGCGCGGTACCCCCCGGGAACTCCCCCGGTCGGTCGGGGGCGGGTCGACCACGCGTTGCCGGCGGCGGCGATGCGGAGGAGCGTGCGCGGCATGAGATCGGTGCAGATACGACTGGCGGTCGCAGTGGCGCTCGTCGGCGCTGGCCTGCCGGCCGCGGCGCAGACGGCGTACCTGCCGCCACCGGCCTCGTCGTCGCTCGATCGGCTGGCGCAGGCGCCGCTCTCGTCGCCGCCGCCCGCATGGGATGCCTACGCACCGGCGGGCGGGCAGGTGTTTCCGACGCCCGGGCCCTCGTCGTCGGGCTGGGCGCCGTCGGCCATGAGCGGTCAGCCGGGCTATCCCGGGTATTCACCGGCAGCCCCTTCGCTGGCCGCGCCGCCGCAGCAGGCGTCGCTGTTTCCCGCGGGCTATCCGACGCAGAGCCAGACCATCCAGCAGACGATGCACGTGTTCCAGGGCGTCCGTGGGAGCTGGGCCTACCTGATGGGGGACGGCGACAACCTCAACGTGGGCGTCAACGAACTCGACACCACGGCGACCTTCGCCCTGCCCTTCTTCCACAACTCACCCGCCAACCTCAATCACGCCCCGCTGCTGATCACGCCGGGATTCGGACTCCAGCTCTGGGACGGTCCCCAGACGACGTCGACGCAGTGGGCCGACCTGCCCCCGAACACCTACGACGCATTCATCGATGCCGCCTGGAATCCGCGGCTTTCGCCCCTCTGGGGAGCGGAACTGGGGATTCGCGTCGGCATCTACACCAACTGGGATGTGCTCGTCTGGCAGAGCTGGCGCATCATGGGCCGGGCCATCGGCACCCTGCAGCTCACGCCCACCTGGCAGGGGAAGGCCGGCATCATCTACCTCGACCGCAACCAGGTGAAGCTGCTGCCGGCGATCGGCGCCACCTGGACCCCGAACGACCGGTCGCGCTACGACATCTTCTTTCCCGCGCCGCGGGCGTCGTGGAAGTTCGCCGGCACCCGACAGCACGCCTGGTGGGCCTATCTCTCCGGCGAGTACGGCGGCGGCGCCTGGACGTTCCGTCGTGACACGTCGAAGTACAACATGATCACCCCGTTCGACTACAACGACATCCGCATCGCCTTGGGCACGGAGTTCGTGCCCCTCTCCCAGACCGGGATCGCCGGCAACTTCGAGGTGGGCTACGTGTTCTACCGGCAGCTGTTCTACGTGGACGGGCCGCCGCAGATCGTCGACCTGCCCGACACGATCATGTTCCGCCTGGGGTTGGCGTATTAAGCCGCATCCGGACGTCCGGGACCGAGGAGCGCCGCCGGAGGCGAGGAGCGCCTCGGGTCGGACGCTGCGGCTGGCCGTGGCCGGCGTGCTGATGGCCGCCGCGGGGGGCGTGGCGGGGGAGGTGCTCCCCCTGCCTGCGACCGAGGGGATCGCGCCGTTGCCCCCGGTGGAGCAGGGCATCCTCGACCGCATCCGCCTGGCCGCCCTCGGCGATCCGCAGGATCTCACCGAACCGCTGCTGCCCGACGACGTGGCGCCTCCGGGGCAGCCTCCGCAGGAGTTCGAGCCGCCGGCGGGGCGGAAGCTCCCGCCCGGCGCGAAGCCCGGCCCGCTCCAGCAGGCCATCTTCACCGTCACGGAGCTCCCGCGGCTCGGCCAGGATGGCCTCGGCCTGACGACGCTCGACACGAGCCTCACGATCGGGCTGCCCGCCCCGACGGTCGAATCGCCGCTGCTGCTCACGCCGGGCTTCGGGACGACGTTCGTCGACGAGGCCGCGGGACCGGGCGATCCCGGCCTTCCGGCCCAGCTCTACGAATCGTGGCTCCAGGCGCGGTGGCTGCGGAAGGTCGGCGACCGGTTCGGCGTCGATGTCGCGGTGGCTCCGGGATGGTACAGCGACTTCGTCAACGACACGCCGCAGGCCTTCCGGATCACCGGCCATGGCTTCGGTGCCTGGGAGGCGCGGGACGACCTTCGGGTCGTGGCCGGGGTGATCTACCTCGACCGCTTCGACGTGAATCTCCTGCCCGCCGGTGGATTACTCTGGACGCCGACGGCAGCGCAGCGGCACGAACTGATCTTTCCCCGCCCGCGGCTCGCCTGGCGCGTGGCGGACGACGGTCGGTCCGCACGCTGGGCCTACCTGGCGGGCGAGTTCGGGGGCAATCAGTGGGCCGTCCGCCGGGACGGCGGGGCTCGCGACGTGGTCGTCTACCACGATTACCGACTGCTCGTCGGCTGGGAGCGGCGGCCGGCCGATCTCGGAGCCAGCTGGCGGTTCGAGGCGGGCTGGGTGACGGGGCGGCTCGTCGAGTACTACATCACCGACACGGGCGACATCCGCCCGCCGGACACGTTCGTCGTCCGGGCAGGCGTCTGGTACTGATGCCGGTCGGGCATGGTTTTCAGGCGGGCGGGGATCGGCGCGTCGCCGGGTTTGGGGGCGAGGTTTCGACACCGGGGGGCAGCAATCTCCGGGTCAGAGCCCCCCCGCACCGCCGGCGGGTCGGGCACTTGCCGAGTCGCCGTCAGCGTGCGACCCTCCTGTGATGGCGGAGCGCTGCCGCACCGTCCGTCCGGGCATGTTCCGCACCATGGCATCGCTGACCGCCGACGTCGCCGACCCCACGGCCGAGTCACCGGCCGTCGCCGCCGGTCCGCGGCTCAGGCTGTCGTTCAATGAACTCGGCTTCTGGCTCGCGCATGCGGCCTTCTGGCTGCTCGGCTTCACCGCGGCACTGGTCGTGATCCGCGTCGTTCGGCCCGCCGTGGGAGGCTCGGTGGCCCACGTCGGCTTCCAGATCGCACTCTGCTTCGTGGCCACGGCGGCGATGCGCTGGCTCTCCCGGCACGAGCCGATTCTCCTCCGCCTCGGCGTGTCGAAGATCGGCGTGATGGCCGGAGGGGCGATCCTCTCGGCGGTGCTGATCACGCTGCTCACCTTCGCCCTCGACCGGGCCCCCGGCGTTCCGGTGGAGTCTCCCGCCCGGCTGGAACTCGTCGCCCGGCTGGCGATCAATCTCAGCCTGATCGCCAACTGGTGCGCGCTGTACTTCGGCTACCAGCTCATTCGCGAGCGGAACTCGACGGAGTTTCGGGCCCTGCAGGCGGAGTCGCTCGCCTTGCGGAACGAACTCCAGCATCTGCAGGGGCAGATCAGCCCGCATTTCCTCTTCAACTCGCTCAACACGGTGATGGCCTGCCGCGACGATCCCGAGGCGATCGACACGGTCACCCAGGCGTTGGCCAACTACCTCCGCTTTCTCCTGCGGCCCGCCGCGACGCTGGAGCCCCTGTCACGGGAGCTCGACGCGCTCGAGGAGTATCTCACCGTCCAGGGCGTGCGGTTCGGCGACGGCCTCGTGACGCGGCTCGAGTGCGACACCGACGCCCGGGGTGTTGCGGTGCCGCCGGTGATGGTGCAGCCGCTGGTGGAGAACGCCATCAAGTATGGCGGCGAGTCGGCCCCGCGGCCGATCCGCGTGCACGTCACGGCACGGCGGGATGGCGACTGGCTGGTCGTGGAGGTGGCCAACACGGGCCGCTGGGTGGCCCCGGGCGGCCGACACGTCACGGGCACGGGACTGCATTCGCTCGAGCGGCGGCTGCAGCTGCTGGTCGGGCAGGCCGCGACCGTGACGCACGGCGAAGCCGACGGCTGGGTTCGGGTGGTGTTGCGGATTCCGATCCTCAGGGATGTGCTGGAGCAAGCCAAGGAGACGACGCGATGATCACGGCGCTGCTGGTCGACGACGAACCGAAGGCGATCGACCGGCTGGCGGCACTGCTCGAGACCTTCCCGGGCGTCGACGTGATCGGCACGGCCCGGGACGTCGGCGACGCCGAGCGGTTTCTCACCGGCCGCACCCCCGACGTGGTGTTCCTCGACATCAACATGCCGGGCCGACCGGGATTCGACCTGGTGGCCAGCGTGCCCGCCACGAGCCGGATCGTGTTCGTGACCGCCCACGAGGAGCGAGCCCTCGAAGCCTTCCGGGCCGGGGCGGTCGATTACATGCTCAAGCCGGTCGACCGGGACAGGCTGTCGATCACGATCCACCGGCTCGAGTCGCAGTTCGGGGCATCGCGGCCGGGTGGCCAGGCAGTCGCCGGCGGCGGCGGCGAGGAGGACGCCGGCGAGGCTTCCGGCGACACCGACCACTCCGTGCGGTTCTCGCTGGCCGGAGGGCGGGGCGTCGAAACCGTGCAGTATTCCGACATCGCCTGGGTCGAGGCGATCCGCAACTACACCCGGGTGCAGACCCGTGACCGTCGGCCGCGCATCATCCGGCGCACGATGGCGGAGTGGGAGTCGATCCTGCCGGCCGGCCAGTTCGGCCGCATCAGTCGCTCGCTGATCGTCCAGTTGGCGGCCATCCGCTCGCTGCAGTGGCAGTCCCGCGATCAGACGACGATCGTGTTCCAGGATGTCGCCGCGCCGCTGCCGATCGGGCGGGCTGCGACCAATCGCCTCAAGGAACTGCTTCCCAGGTAATACGGTTCACCCGTGCGCCTCGCGCGTTCGCGAGACTCGGGGCTTCCGGTGCGGGGTCTGCGGGGGTGCGCCGCGGGTTGGAAACCCGCGCTCCTCTCAGTTCGGCTTTTGCAGTTTACGCTGCCAAGCCGACCGCGTTTTCCAGGATGCGGAAGAGTTTCCGGGGCCCCAAGGCATCGAGTGGCAGTGAAGAAACATACCTGCGGACGCTCCGTCGTTTCAGTTCGGCGTGCATGTCGGCGAACGATGGATCCCGCTTCTTCGCATACCACGAGTGATCAGCGGGCTGCCAGTGGCGATGACCCTCGCGGGCGAACCAGATGATGACGAGGCTGTAGATCAGCATCGCCATCGGCGCTGTCCGCTCGACGGTCT